>JAEUQX010000574.1 GCA_016788625.1 Anaerolineae bacterium | reverse complement strand
CTGGACAGCTTCAACCAGTGGTGGTGGAATGTGCGCGATGTGCGGACTGGCACCATCGGTTGGGTCGAGCAGATCAGCGTTGCGCTGCTGTCGGGCAGCGGCACGCTCCCACCCTCGGAATGGTTAGCCAACGATGTCGTGCGGGTCAAGCGCAGTGTGCCTTTCGTGTGGCTGCGCGATACGCCCAGCTCGAACGGCTTCGTGGTGACCACCTTCCGCCCGCGCACGGAACTGATCATCACTGGCACATATCAGTATGACGGTGTGCAGAACTGGTGGCCGGTCGGTCAGCCGCGCACTACCAATCTCGGTTGGGTAGAAGAAGCGTCACTGGAATTTGTGCGCCGCTGAAGACGAGCCACCTGCCGCAGTAATACCAGAACCCCCTGAATGAGCATTTCCAGGGGGTTTTATGCGTGAACAGTTGGGCAGCCGTATGGCAACATTACAGTGAAAATATATATACTGGTGAGCAGTCAAATCGATGTGCAAAGTGAGGCATCTATGAACCGTGCAATGTTATCGCTGGCGGCACTGCTCGCATTCGTACTGCTGCTGGTCGGCAGCACCGTTAGCGCGCAGAACACGCCCTCCAATCCGCCCATCCTGCAATACACCTGCCCGCATGTCATCCGTCCGGGCATCCCGTTCGCCTGGCTGCGGGAGACGCCTTCCTCGTTCGGCGTCGTGGCGGTGACTCTCACGCCCGGCCAGAATGTCTTTATGGAGAACCCGCCGACGCTCTCGTTCGATGGCGTGCAGTGGTGGGTCTTTGTGCTGCCGAATATCCGCACGACGAGGCCGACCTACTACTGGGTCGAAACCGCTTCGCTGGAAGCGCGCTGCCAGCCCACCGCGACGCCGACGCTGGTCGCCACGCCAACGTTCACCCCCGCCCCGAACCAGGGCGCAGCGAGCTGGCGCGTCAACGATGTGCTGCGCGTGCATAACCGCGTGCAGTTCGTCTGGTATCGTGACCTGCCCGCCCCCGGTCGTTCGCCGATCTTCACGGCGTTCCCTGGTCAGCGCATGGTGGTCATCGAGCCAAACCCGGCGACTGATGCCTATCAGCAGTGGTGGTGGCATGTCCGCGATGTGCGCACTGGAACGACGGGCTGGGTGGAACAGAACACTGTCGAACTTGTCCAGCAGGGCAGCACAACCCCGCCGAGCGAATGGCGCATCAATGATGTCGTGCGGGTGAAGTTCAATGTGCCGTTCGTCTGGGTACGCGGCACACCCAGTTCAGTGGGTATCGTCGTGGCGACCGTGCTGGCGAGCCGGGAACTGGTGATCACTGGCGCGGTGCAAAGCGACGGCGTGCAGAACTGGTGGCCGGTCGGTGTGCCGCGCACGGCCAGTTTTGGTTGGGTCGAAGAGTCCTCGCTGGAATTTGCTCGGCGCTGAGCGGGTCGGGACACGGCACTATGGCCGAAGGAAATCCTTCAGTGCCGTGTCCACTTTAAGGTCTCTCAGATAAGGCTGTCAGTAGCCGCCGGGAAATTCCCGTCAGGCCGAATATGTTTTCCAATACAGCGCGTAGTGATACTCCACCGACAGCCCTGAATGCTCCGCGATCAGTTCCGCCCCCAGCGCCTCGCCAAACTCCAGGCGCACAACGGCTTCCAGGTCAGCGCGCGTCTGAAAACGCCATTGGCTGATGATGCGTTCGTGGTTGAAACCCTGGTCGCGCCAGAATTCTTCCACCACATCGGCAGGCGCGTTGGGGTTTCCGGGGATACGCGCCAGCCAGCTCGCAAACGTGCCGCTGCGCAGGTCATTGTCGATGATGAATGCCGTGCCGCCGGGGCGCATCACGCGGGCGACTTCCGCCAGACCGGGCGCACAGCGCGGCGCGAAGAAGTAAGCAAAGCGCGCGTGCAGGATGTCGACGCTCTGGTCGGGCAGCAGCAGCCGTTCGGCAGAACCCGTCATCACCGAAGCACGCGGCAGTCCCAGGCGGGCAACGCGCGCCATCGCCTGCAACCGTGAGTCGTCGTGCGGCTCAACGGCGATGACATGCGCGGCCAGGGCATGAAAACGCGGGATGTGGTAGCCCGTGCCTGCGCCCACGTCCACTACGATGCGGTCTTGCCAGGGCGCAATCGCCCACATCGTCATTTCGATCAGACCTTCCGGGTCAAGTGCGATGTTCTCGATTTCGTAAATGTCCGGCGCGCCCTGGATGTTGGGAGCAAGGTGGACGCCGGGCAGTGACATTTCGGTCATGCGGTGTATTCCTTATCGAGCATGTTCAGAATTTGGAGAAATTCTTCTTTCATGAAAGCTGGTTGCTGAGACGCTGCGAGTGCTCAGGAAATACGGCGATGGTCTTACAGCCAGTCGCCTGACTTCGGTGTAGGATGGTGGTAACTTGCCTGAGGTACGCTGGAGTTTACACTCGTGCCCATCATCGCACTCAACACTCTCACGCCGCGAACACACTGGCCGCTGCTTCTGGTGCTTCTCGTCTCGCTGCCCTTCATGATCATCAACCTTGATAGTGTACCGCATATCTGGTTCGACGAAGGGCTGAACCTGAATGCCTCACGCGTGCTGGCGACCGAAGGCGTCTACGGGCTGCCAGACGCAAACGGCATTCGACTGGCCGATCCCGCCATCCAGACGGGGCCGCCGGTCATCATGCTGGCGGCGCTTTATAGCACCTTCGGCCCCAACCTGACGGTGATGCGCCTGCTCTTTGTGCTGGTTTCGCTCGGCACGATGATCGCGCTTTACGCGCTGGCCTTCCGGCTCTATGGACGCCTGGCAGCTTTCGTGCTGCTGCTGCTGTTGCTGGTCACGCCAGGGGAAGACACCTCCAATTACATCATGATCAGCCGCCAGGTTCTGGGAGAAATTCCGGCGATCCTGTGCATTACGCTGGGGTTGCATGTGCTGCTCACCCCGGCGCAAAACTGGCGCACGCAAATCCTGACCGGGCTGTGTTTCGGCGTCGCGGTGACCCTGAAATCGCAGGTGCTGCTGGTCTTTTCCGTCACCCTATTCCTTTGGGCGGTTTACCGCGTCTATCGCAAGCGCGACGACTGGCAGCGCTGGCTGATCATCATTGGTACGATGGCGCTGGTCTACGGGCTGGATACGCTGTGGCGCACGGGCGCGGCAGTGCAGTACGACACGGTGACCCTGCGCGAGGGCATCTTCATCCATATCCTGCCGTTTCGCGCGCTGGACAACCTGCGCGAGATGGGAGTCCTGGCGCGCCTGCTGCTGGTCTTTACGATCTGCGGCGGTCTGTTCTGGGTGCGCTGGCGGATGCCACAGACTCACCCGAAGGGTGTGCGCCAAGCGGAGATCGAGAACCTCATTATCCTGTTCGCGCTGGTCTGGGTGCTGTGGTTCGCGCTGGTCTCTATCGGCTGGCGGCGTTATGCCTTCATTGGGCAAACCTTCACGACCATCCTGGTTGCCTATGGTGTCGCTCTGGTCTGGGAAGGCTGGCTGAAGCTGCCGAGTACACGCTGGCTATACGCTGGGCTGGCGGCGGCGGGCGTGATCGTCGGGCTGGTGATCTACACGCCGCGCTTCGCCAATCCGATGGGCGATCAGTTCGCGCGTCTGGTGCAGTACATTCAGCGCGAAGTCCCGGCGGAGGCGCGCATCGTCACCTGGGAATGGCCGATCAGCTATTTCACTGATCAGAACTATCTGATGCCGAGTACGCACGCGACCAACCAGATTACCGCCGCTGTCTTCCTGGGGCGCGACATCGGCCCGTCGCCATTCGCGCCGTTGGAGGACTGCCCGGATTACGTGCTGGTGGGGTCGTTTGATGTTGATAGGCTGCTGATGGGGTCTGCGCTGGCGGCTGCCGAGACGCCCGCGCTCTTCAACGAAGGGCCTTATGAGCTGTATCGCATCCCTGCCGAGAATCTGCTGCGCGCCG
>JAEUQX010000058.1 GCA_016788625.1 Anaerolineae bacterium | reverse complement strand
CTGACGACAGCCCTGCTGCTGTTCGGCGGCGTGATCGCGGTGGTATCGACCGTCTTCGTCGCCAGCACGCTGCGCGAACGTATTCACGAGCTTTCTGGCGGCGTGCGCGCGCTCTCCCGTGGGGATTGGCAGGTGCGCCTGCCCGCCGGGGGCAACGACGAACTTTCGCACCTCGCAGAGATGATCAACCGCACCGCCGCGACACTGCACGAACTGGATGCACAGGAACGCCAGCTTCAGCAAGCCCGCCGCGACCTGATCGCCTGGGTCTCGCATGACCTGCGCACGCCGCTGGCCGCCATGCGCGCGATGAACGAAGCGATGATGGACGGCGTGGTCAGCGACGCAGCCACCATCCGGCGCTACCAGGAAACCATCCAGCAGGAAATCCGGCACCTCAGCCGCCTGATTGACGACCTGTTTGAACTGACACAGCTCGACACCGGGCGCATCCCGCTCAAACTGCAACAGGCCTCACTACGTGATTTGGTATCGGACACGCTCAGCAGCATGAACGCACGCGCCGCAGCCGGAGGGGTACGGGTGAGCGCGGAAGTAGACGCAGCGGCTGACCTGATCACCGTCTCGCCCGATAAACTTCAGCGTGTGCTGTACAACCTGCTGGACAACGCCTTGCAGCACACTCCGCCAGATGGCAACATCACTTTGCGCGCCTGGTCAGCCAATGGCATGGTGCATGTCAGCGTCCACAACAGCGGGTCATACATCCAGCCGATGGACCTCCCGCACGTTTTCGAGAGCTTCTACCGGGGCGAACAGGCGCGCACCCAGAGCGACGATGGACGGCGCGGCACCGGACTGGGGCTGGCTATCGCGCGCGGTTTCGTCGAGGCGCACGGCGGCAGCATTAAGGTCGCCAGCCATCCCACCCAGGGCACGACCTTCAGTTTCACCCTTCCGACGAGCATCGTAACCTCCGCGTAAGAACTGGCAGGTACTTTCGAGGTGTTCGCGCGAACATCTTGACCTGTCCGTTTCGTACAAGGAGTTTGTCTCATGCGTAAAGTATTGCTGGGATTCAGCCTGCTGGCGGTCGCGCTGATCGCCGGGTCCGCCTTCACTGCGCCGCGCGCCGCCCGCGCCCAGGATGAGATGGCGAAGGTCGTCTGTGATTCCGACCTGATTCTGAGCCTGTTCACGGCGGAATATCACTTCGACTATGCCGTCGTCCACGACAAGATGATGATGTCCGCGAGCGACGATATGATGGGCGTCGATCTGGCGGCATATGAAAAAGGCCAGTTCGCACCGCTGTTCGACAGCCTGATAGGCATGATGTCCAGCGGCGAGACCATGATGGACGAGAGCTCCATTCAGGGCGTCGTTGACGCGATGGGCATGGATATGGCTGCGATGGACAGCATGATGATGGAGATGATGCCAGAAGGCTCAGGCGAGATGGCTGCGCTTGTTCCGCCGACGGTTGAGGGTGAAGCCGCCGAGTGTACGGCGCTGCGCGATGAACTGCGGCACTTCTACACCGCGCTGGCCTACACCAACATGATGATGATGGCGGAAGGCCAGTAATCGGCTGGCCTTTGCTTCCGCACTGTTTTTGCGTCGAGCGCTCCATTTTGGGGCGCTCATCATTGAGTATAGCGGTTTTTCTCAGCGCGTCAGGAATTCGTGCACCAACGACTGGAAGTGATGCACACCGTTTTCACGCAGCACCGAAAAGCGCCCGCGATCATACACATTGGACTTCAGCCCCTTCTGCACGTTATGGCAGATCTCGATGTCTTCCTGCTGAATCTGGTCGCTAAAAGCGATGATTGTCTGCATACTATCCCAGCCCTCGCCCGTGCCCGGCTGCTGGAAGTACCACTCGAAGATCGTCAGCGTATGCTCATGGTCAATCGGCACGATGATGTTGATCGAGGTGTTATCCAGATACACATTCAGCATCACATTGGGGAAAATCCAGTAGTACAGCGCCTCCGCCTCGCCCTCGGTACGCACATAGCGCCGGTCGCGCACATCACCCTCACGCGCCGGGCGAATCGGCGCGTACTGCTTCGAGTAGTAGCGGAACGTTTCCACCTGATACTGATCGTAATCCAGTTCACGGAACAACGCCGGATGCGCCATCGGCAGGTGGTAACCTTCCAGGTAATTATCGACATACACCTTCCAGTTGCAGTCGATCAGGTAATCGCGCCGTTCGATCAGGCTCATCTTGCTCAGGTCGAAGCCCTTGCTGGCAATTTCGTCGCCAATCGGCCCGTAGAGGTCAGTGATCGGCCCGGCCTGCGGATCGAGGTTGACCCACACCCACAAACCCCACTCGGCCACCTGCACCTGGCGCAGACACATGTCATCCTTCGTCCAATTCTGCACGCCCTCGAACTCTGGCGCATTCAGCAGCTTGCCCGTCAGGTCATACGTCCAGCCATGATAGCGGCATTGCAGCGACTTGCGGTTGCCCTGCCCCAGCGCCACTGGCCCCGCGCGGTGTAAACAAACGTTGTAGAAGCCGCGCAGTTTTTCATCCGTGCCGCGCGAAATCACCAGCGGCTGCCCCACCAGTTCGCAGGCGTAAAAGTCGCCGGGTCGCCGCACCAGGTCGAGGCGGCATACAGGCTGCCACGTCTTGTAGAAGATCTGACGTTTTTCGAGTTCAAGGATAGCCGGGTCGGTGTACCAGCGTGCGGGCATCGTCTCGGCATAGGCCAGATCGGTGTGCGGCTGATAGTCGCTCAAATCAATGCCATTGGCGAAAGCATTCATCAACAATTCTCCTTCCATCGATGCAGCAAATGAGTTGGGACAATATGAAAATAGGGAACGACAGCACGTATCGCTCCCTCCGCCAGGCAGGTTATGGGTAATGAGGTCAGTTGTCAGCTAAATCAAACAGGCAGAGCGCCCACCACGAGAGCGGTAGGGCGCGGGGAAGATGGCTTTGCAGCGCGGAACAGTAGCTCATAAACAGCGTTCACCCCATCATGAACGCGGAGACTATACCGTGAACGGACGCGCGGCGCTAGAAACGCAGCCGCCCCGTCGCCAGCAGGAAAGCGATGCCCAGAATCGTCACGTTCATGAACAGGAAGATCGAAATGAACATACGCTCGACCGCTGTCATGCCCAGGAAGAGACGCTGCACCTTTTCTTCGGCAGCATCGCCACTAGCGGCATCATCTTCCTCGAAATCAAATTCAAAACCGTCGTCATCTTCCTGTGTGCTACGACGCAGATCATCCAGCATGGTTTATGCCCCCTGTGTGACGGAGTATTTTTATAACTGTAGCATAGAAGAGAAGACCGCGCCTGTCAATTTATGCGCCGCCATGAGCCATCAACCAACCGGAAGAACACCTCCTGCTGCACAGCACTCGCATCGCTGTTGAGCGCAGCCTGTGCCCGCAGCAGCGGCAGCCCATCCACGCCCGTCTCCAGCACCGCTGCCGTCACTACCAGATCACGCAGCGGCGTCCTGGCGCTCAGCCGTTGATAGGCCAGGGCGCGCGTGTTCTCGTCGCGCGTATCATAAAGCGCGATGAAGTTGGTCTCGTCGCCACGTTCCAGCAGATCGGCCTCGGTCGCCAGCCGCCATGTCAGAAAATCGCGCCAATCCAGGTTGGACTGCTCCAGCGCCATCCCCGTGATCTCGCTGAGAACCACTGTGCTGCTGTCCGGTCGCAGCGCCGCCAGCAGCCGTCCCACCGCCGCATCGCCGTAATTCGCCGCCAGCGAAGCGATCAGGAACGAATTGGTGTTCAGCGCGACGAAACGCCCGACCAGCCACGATGACACCGCCGGGCGCAGATAGTAGGCATCCGCCGGGTAGTTCGGCTGCATATCCTGAGTAACAAGCGCGACCAGCCGGTCGGCGATCAGGCTGCTGACAGCCAACTGCGCGTTCACATCGAACGGCGCGTCCGTGCGGGCGCGCACGGTGTATGGCGAGGGCACTTGCAGCAACCAGGGATTATTCACCGCCCACGATGTCAGCAGATTCTCATCCGGGATGACCTCGATGCTCACAGGTGGCAGTTCCCCGCAGGACAGTGCCGCACACGCCGATGTAATCCAATCCGGCACGCGCGCTGCCAACGCCTGCCCAAAATCCGCATCGACTTCACGATAGCGCACTGTTACGCCGCTGCGCTGCTCGGTCGTCACCTCGCCCCAGAACGTATAATCCGGGGGGACATGCCGCCAGCCGTCGTCATAGCGCCAGTAGAACCACACGCGCGTATATGGCACGCCATCGATGATCTCCTGCACACTCACG
>JAEUQX010000505.1 GCA_016788625.1 Anaerolineae bacterium | reverse complement strand
GGCGTGCCGACCAGGAACAGCTCGCGCGTCTGGCCGTTCGCGTCGCGGATGCTCGCCAGCGGCTGCAAGTAGGCGCTCGCGCTGCTGATGCTGGTCGAGAAGTACGCGCTGGGGTCAGCGTCCACCACGACGGTGATCAGGCTGCCCTGCGGCACATCCAGCGGGAACTTCGGCGCATCGGCGAAGGTAGTTTGTCCTTCGACCGCCGCCCCGCCGAGCGTCAGCAGGTTGGCGGGCACAGCGGTTGGCGGGATGTCCGCCTGCGCGATGACCGGGATGCTGGGCGCGATGCTGGCATCTGGCCGCCAGACCGGGCTGCCATAATTCACGCCAGCGCCTTCCAGCAGGCTTGTCGTTGCGCCGCTGAGCAGGTCCAGTACCTGGATGCTGTCCGCATCGTTGACCTCGATCTCGAAGACAATCGTACGCCCATCGGGTGACCAGTCTGGTTGGCCTTCCTGAATATCCGAGGGCAGGCTCGTCAGGCGGCGTTGGTTGCTGCCATCAGCATTCATGACGAACAGCTTGCTTTCGCCCCCTTCGCGCCGCGATGTGAAGGCGATCAACTGACCGTCTGGCGACCAGCGCGGGCTGATGTCGCTATCTTCCGCATTGGTGAGCTGTGTGATTTCTCCGCTGGCGATGGCGAAAACATAGATTTCTGTGCTGCGTTCGGCTTGTCCCCGGAAGGCAATACGGCTGCCATCCGGCGACCAGTTGGGTTCACCCTGATCCGGCGGCGCATCCGGCGGCAGCAGCGGGCGTGCGTTGCTGCCGTCCGCGTTCATGATATAGAGCTGCGCGTTGTCATCCGCGTCGCGGGAGTAGACGATGGATTGGCCGTCTGGCGACCAGGTTGGTGCGCGGAAAGTGATACTGTCTTCGGTGGTCAGGCGGCGCGGATCGCTGCCATCGGCGTTCATCGTGAAGATCTGCCAATTATCGGGCGTATCGCGGCGCGACATGAACGCGATGCGTGAACCATCGTTCGACCACTCAGGATTTACGTCTGCTTCCGGGTGATTGGTCAGGTTGACCAGGCCGCTGCCATCGGCGTTCATGACATAGATGTCGTTGTTGCCAGACAGGTTGCTGATGAAGGCGATGGTGGTGGGTGACTGCGCGGCGGTGGGTAGCAGGATGAGTACAAATACGCACAACCAGATTACGACGACGGGTAATCCCTTCGAGTACATAGTTGAACCTTCGATCTCCTGATTGTCATATATGGATGAGCAGGATTTTAGCGAGGAGGAAGAAAGGTCGCAATCGTGTTTGTTAGCGTATTATTGGTGAATGAAAGACCGGGCACACGCGCGTGTACCCGGCTCTGAAGGTTGAAGATTCGAGCTGCTCAGCTAAATACCACGTACTGCTTGAGGAAGCGCAGCAGCGTCGTGTAGTGATGTTCAATCGTCTCCGGTTTGCGCCAGCCGTGCCCTTCACCCGCGTAGACGTGGTACTCGTGCGGCACGCCGCGCGCCTTGAGCGACTCGACAATCGTATCGGACTGGTTGCGCGGTACGACCTTGTCATCCTCGCCCTGGAAGACCAGCAGCGGATCGACAATTCTGTTGGCATGGAAGATCGGCGAGCGTTCCCGGTACAGATCAGCCGCATCGGGCAGCGGGCCGAGGATTGAATCGTTGTAGCGCTCCTCGAATTTGTGCGTGTCCATCGCCAGCGCGAACTGGTTGCTGACGCCGAAGAGCGACACCCCGGCGCGGTAGAAGCCCGGCTTGGTGACCAGCGATTGCAGCACTGTGAAGCCGCCTGCGCTGCCGCCCATGATGACCAGCTTGCGGGGGTCGGCCAGCCCTTGCGCGGCCAGGAACTGCGCGCCCGTCGCCGAGTCCTCGACATCATAGACGCCCCAACTGCCGCGCAGCTTGTTCATGTAAGCCTTGCCATAGCCCGTGCTGCCGCGGTGGTTAGGCATCAGCACCGCGTAGCCATGCGTGGCGAGGAACTGTGCCGCGACTGAATAGCCCGCGCGTACCTGCGACGTGGGGCCACCATGCACCACCACGACCAGCGGCGGCGAACCGCTGCCTTCATAGCGCGCACTGCTGGGCGGGAAGTACAGGCCGTGTGCCGCCTCGCCGTCGTGCCCCGTCCAGGAAATTGCCCAGGCGTCGGCCAGCGCATCGGCGGGCACATTCTCGGTCGCGGAACGGCGGTGGATCATCTCGGCCTCGCCCGTTTCCACCAGCACCTGGATGCTGGTCGCGGGTTTGTCATCCGGCGTCAGGGAGATCACGGGCGGCACCTCCGGGCGCAGTTCCAGGCTGACCACGCGCGCGGGAATCTTCGGCGCGGAAACAATGGCGGCCAGCAGTTCTGCGCGCGGCGAGACGCTGATTTGGGTGATCTCGTTGTAATGTTCCAATCCCTTGATGTGCGTCGCGCTGCCCGTGATGGCATCCACGCGCCACACACTGCACATCGCCTGTTCGTTGCGTACAGCCAGCAGTGAACGGCTGTCCGCGCTCCAGCCATACGTCCGCATACCTTGTATCCAGGCGGGCTGCGCGTACTCAGCGGGTGTGCTGGTGAGCTGCACATGAGTCTTGCGCACGAGGTCATACAGGTAAAGCTGACCCCACCCGCTGGCGTCGCTGACATAGGCCAACCAACGGCCATCAGGCGAGAATTCCGGTTGGAAGATGGCTGTTTGCAGGTCGCCCGCGATGGTCTCGGTCTTGGCAGGGTAGGGCGTACCCTCGCGATCATACTCCAGCGTCACCAGCCGCAGTTCCGTGCCGTCCCAGGGCATCTGTGGGTGATTCCAGGCGATGTACGCGGCATAGTCGCCCGTTGGGTGCCAGGCGGGCTGCATGATGAAATCTGTGTTGCTGGCGAACTTGCGCGGCCAGTGCGTGCCTTCCGCGTCTACCAGCGCCAGGCCATCGTTGTGTTCGTAGCTGTAGACGTACAGCAGCCAGCGACCATCGGCGGAGAGGCGCGGCGCGGCCACATCGCCAAAGCCGGGCGTGATCGGGCGTGCGCTGCCGCCGCTGAGCATCTGGCGGTACAGGCGGCCAGCGCTGGCGAAATAGACACAGCCGCTGCCGACTGTGAAGCCGCCGCCGCCGTACCCGACGGTGCCGCGCACCGCGAGTTCTGCCGTCAGCGCGCGCGGCGCCTGCGCTCCACGCTGCAGCATCAGCACGCCTTTCGGGCCGTGATTTTCCAGCCAGACCAGCGCTTCACTGTCGTTATCCCACTGCACATCCTGGAACACCAGCGCATCCGCGAACGTCTTTGGAGAGAGTGGGCTGGACCAGTTTCCGTAGGGGCGTGATAGTTTTGCCATGAGACACACCTTCATCCTGGGGAGATGTACTGGCTACCATTATAGCGGATGCAGGCGCTGGGCGCTGGAATGACAACACCCCCGCGTGGGGGGTGCTGTTTGGTTTCATGGTGTGGAGAGGAGGGTAAAAAACTATTTAAGAAGTTTTATTTTTTCCCCACACCGTTTCATATTTCTACGCACAGTATATGGAGGGTTTGGCCG
>JAEUQX010000050.1 GCA_016788625.1 Anaerolineae bacterium | reverse complement strand
GCAGAATTTCCTGTCGAACAGGCATATACTGCTGGTGTTGGATAACTTTGAGCATGTTATTCAGGCAGCGCCCGCCTTAAGCGAAGTACTGCCAGCAGCGCATCATGTCAAGGTACTGGTGACGAGTCGAGAATTGCTCCGTATCTCCAGAGAATACAACTTCCCGGTGCCGCCGCTGCCGCTGCCGCCTGTGCTAGCAGATCAGGGTGCGCCGCGTACACTGGCTTTACTTCCGCCTGAGCGAATCAGTGAATATGATTCTGTACAGCTCTTTGTCCAACGCGCAGCCGCTTTGAAACCGGGTTTCGCACTGACACTGGATAATGCGCTTCTCGTGGCTGGGATTTGCTGCCGGCTCGATGGCCTCCCCCTGGCAATCGAACTGGCAGCGGCACGTGTTCGCCACATCCCGCTGCAGAACATTTACGACAGGTTGGAAAAGTGCCTGCACATCCTCACGGGTGGCGCACGCGACCTGCCCTTGCGGCAGCGCACGCTGAGAACGGCAATTGAATGGAGCTATGATCTGCTGGACAACGCTGAACGCCTCCTGTTTGCGCGCCTCGCGGTCTTTCGCGGCGGCTGCTCACTCGACGGCATTGAGGCAGTTTGCGGTAAGGAGCTGTCGATTGACGTGTTCGAGGGTTTAGCATCCCTTGTAGACAAGAGTCTTGTCCAGCAGCAGGAGAATACCAAAGGCGAAGCGCGCTTTGTCTTGTTGGAGATGATCCGCGAATTTGCCCATGAGCAGTTGCAGGCCGGTGGCGAACTGGAAACGCTCCGCAGGCAACATGCTGAATATTTTGGCGATCTGGCGGATCGCGCCGAAACTGAATTGCGGCTAGCTCACCAGAATTATTGGTTTCACTTGCTGGAAGCGGAAATCGACAATTTGCGAGCAGCGCTGGCGTGGTCGCTTGAGAGCGGTGATGTTGCCTGCGCAATCCGAATCATGAGTGGAACCTGCCTCTATTGGATCGTTTATGCACGTCAAGCCGAAGGGATTCATTGGTTTCAACAATTACTCACGCGGATCAACGAAGCCGCACAGGAGTATCATATTCGCTTGTTTCGAAACGCAGCCCTTTTGATTGTTTACCACGACCGCGAGGCAGCGCAACGACTGGCCGAACGAGCCGTTGCGCTTGCGCGTGAGCACAGTGATATACGGCAGCTTGGGTGGACACTATGGGCGTTGAGCACAACCTTACCAGGTGGCGCTGAACCGGAGGCATTGACTCAGGAAGCGCTTGTCCTGTTACGTCAAGCAGATGATCTACCAGGTCTCGGGCTGGTGTTTAACTCCATTGGTGAACGTGCGCGCCTGAGTGGCAACGTTGAGCGAGCCAGAAACGCTTATGAAAAATCCCTGGCGATCGCTGAACGAACGGGTGACACCCGACGGCAATACTACGTACTTTTTAACCTCGCTTTCGTTGCACAGCATGAAGGCAATCATCAAGAGGCTATCCGTATGATCCGCCGATCACTCACGCTCTGTCAGGAACTCGGCGTGGCGACCGACTTGGCTCAGGAGCTGCTTGCACTTGCCGGGTCGCTGGGAGCATTGGGCGAGCCAGTGCGTGCGACGCATTTATTCAGTGCAGCGCGCGCGTTCCTTCAACGCAGCGACGTGTTGATAGACCCGAACGACCGGCCTGAGCATGATCGGAATATTGCATTTGTGCGCGACCAGCTTGGCGAGACAGCGTTTGAAGCTGCCTGGGCAGAAGGCCAGGCGATGACGTTCGATCAGGCGCTTGCCTATGCGCATAGCGTTTTCGCCTCCTACGATCTGTCTGTGCCCCATCTCCAACCCGACAAAGAAATCCACGCCCTCAGCGACCTGACCCGCCGCGAGCGCGAAGTTGCGCGCCTGATCGCACAAGGCAGATCGAACCGCGAGATCGCTGATGAGCTTGTAGTCTCTGAGCGTACCGTCGAAGGGCACGTTAGCAACATCCTCTCCAAATTGGGCTTCCGGTCACGCGCGCAGGTCTCCGCATGGGTTGTTGAACACACACGGTCGAATCGTTAGACCCCCTATAGGGCCAAAATCACGTACTCCAGCTTCGAAATCACGTGTTTTCCACCGTGTTCGAGCACTGCCGCTTTGTTAGAGTGAGATTGTCGGCTCTGAAACCGACATTCGTACAAACTCAAGCAGGAGGAGCAGTATGAATATGCCGCATGGTGGGACTCATGACGAGGGACACACCTGTCACGGGCCGGGGTACGCCAGCCCGCTGGAGGCGATGAAAGCAGATCGTGAAAAAGTCCTCTACACCGTCGCCCTATATGATGGTACGGGCGTCGAGGCGCCCGGCTATCTGGCGACGATTGATGTTGATCCCGCTTCACCAACCTATTCCCAGGTCATTTACCGGACAGCTATGCCCAATATCGGCGACGAATTGCATCACTTCGGGTGGAATGCGTGCAGTTCGTGTCATGGCGACGAACATAAAGCGCGCCGCTATCTGATTATTCCGGGCTTTCATTCCAGCCGCATCCACATCGTTGATACCCAGGATCAGCGAGCGCCACGCCTTCACAAGGTCATTGAGCCGGAGGAGATCAAAGCACGGACTAATCTCAGCGCGCCGCATAGCGTTCACTGCCTTGCCGATGGTCACGTCATGATCTCGATGCTGGGTGACGCCGAGGGCAACGCGCCAGGCGGCTTCTTGCTGCTCGACGAAGATTTCAATATCGCCGGTCGCTGGGAAAAAACAAGCGATGGTATGCCATTCAACTATGACTTCTGGTATCAGCCTCGCCACAATGTGATGGTCAGCAGTGAACTCGGCGCGCCGAAGACCTACATGCCGGGCTTCAACCTTGACGATGTTGGGGCCGGGCTGTACGGACGGCGCATTCATTTCTGGGATTGGAAGGAGCGCCATATCGTTCAGAGCGTCGATCTGGGCGAAGAAGGTCTGATCCCCCTAGAAGTGCGCTTCCACCACAACCCGGACAGCACACACGGCTACGTCGGGGCCGCGCTCAGCAGCACCCTCTGGCACTGGAGCAAGCCAAACGGGAAATGGACCGTCGAGAAGTCATTGGGCATTCCGCCTGTCGAGGTTGAAGGCTGGCCGTTTCCTGTGCCATCACTCATTACCGATCTGCTGATTTCGATGGACGACCGGTATCTTTATCTCTCCAACTGGCTGCACGGCGACATCCGCCAGTACGACATCAGCGATGCATCGCAACCAAAGCTGACGGGGCAAGTCTGGTGCGGTGGCGTGCTGGGCAAAAGCGCACCCGTCAATGGAAACCAGCTCCGGGGCGGGCCGCAGATGTTACAGCTCAGCCTGGATGGCAAGCGGCTCTACGTCACCAATTCACTGCTCAGCAGCTGGGATAACCAGTTTTACCCTGACCTCGCTCACAACGGATCGTACTTGCTTCAGGTGGATTGCGACACAGAACGCGGTGGCTTGAAGATCAATCCCAACTTCTACGTTGACTTTGGGCGCGAACCTGCAGGTCCTGCTCGCGCGCATGAGATGCGGTATCCCGGTGGCGACTGCACGTCCGACATCTGGGTCTAGACCCGCTATCCACGAACGCAATATTGCGCCTTAGGGCGCATTGGCGGCGGTCATACATGGCTGCCGCCAGCCTTGTTCTCTCAGCATGGGCAGCGCGCCTATCGCCGTATGCAGGTTGGCTCGCGCGTGACCATCACGCTCTCATCCCAACATGTGTTGATGGCCGCCTGGCGCATTGAGGTGAATTACAGCAACGTGGCGACTGAAGCTGTGCGGGGCATCGGCGCGCATTGGTGCAACTGTCGTCTAGCGTGATTTCATACCTCGCAAACGAGGGTCCAGCACGTCGCGCAGGCCATCGCCCAGCAGATTGAATCCCAACACGCCGAACATAATCGCCAACGCCGGATAGATCATCAGCCAGGGCGCTATCTCCGAAATACCCCGGCTCTCGCTCAGCATCACCCCCCAGGAGGGCGCGGGCGGCTGTGTGCCGAGTCCCAGGAAGCTCAAGCCCGCCTCGGTCAACAATGACCACGACAGCGCGAGACTGACCTGCACCACCAGCGGCGCAAGCGTGTTCGGCAAGATGTGGCGGAACACAATCCGCGCATTCGACATGCCCAGGCAGCGAGCAGCAGTGATGAAATCCAGCTGTTTGACTGTGAGGACTGGCCCACGTGCCACCCGCGCAAAGATCGGCGTGTATACCGTCGCGATGGCGGCGACGGTCGTCGTCAAGCCAGAGCCGAAGATACTGACGATCACCAGGGCCAGCAGCAGCGCAGGCAAGGCGAAAAACACATCCATCACGCGCATCAGGATGTTGTCGAACAAGCCACCGACGTAACCGGAGACTGTGCCAATTAAGGTGCCGAGCGCGGCGGAGATCGTCACAGAGAGCAGCGCCACCCGCAGCGAATTGGTCGCGCCCACCATCAGGCGGCTGGCGATGTCGCGCCCCAGCAAATCCGTCCCCATCAGGTAGGTTTCGCTGGGCGCTTTCAAACGGTCACGGGTGTGCGCCTCCAGTGCCGAATAGGGCGTCACATCCAACATGCCCATGATGGCGATCACGGTATAGGCGACCACCAGCAGCAAACCGACACTCCCGCTGCGATTCCATAACAGACGGCGCAGCAGAGAGGGTTCAGCCTGTTCAGCTCTCGCGGGTATAGGATGTGCGCGGGTCAATGGCAACATAGATGAAATCGGTAATCAGATTGATGATGACGAAATTGAAGGCAATGAACAGGGCAATGCCTTGCACCAGCGCGTAATCCCGCTGCGAAATGGCATTGAATAACAACCTCCCGATCCCCGGCAGAGCGAATATTTCTTCAATAATCACCGTCCCGCCTAGCAGGTAGCCAATCTCTACGCCGACGATGGTGACAATCGGAATCAGCGCGTTACGCAGGGCGTGCTTGCGGATGACCACGCCTTCGCGCAAGCCTTTGCTGCGCGCTGTGCGGATGTAATCCTGCGCCAGCACCTCCAGCACCGCCGAGCGCGTCGTCCGCATCACCGAAGCTGAGAACGAGAAGCCTAAGGTGAAGGCCGGGAAGATCATCTGGCTGAGATTGCGCGACGGGTCTTCGGAAAACGAGACAAAATCGCCGGAATTGGGCAGAATCTTGAAATAGTATGACAGTACGAAAATGATCAGCGTCCCCATCAGGAAGCCCGGCAGCGCCAGTCCCAGCAGCGCCACAAAACGCCCGAACAGATCGACGACAGTGTTGTGCCTGACCGCCGACAGAACGCCAATCGGCAGGCCAATCGTCAGCGCGATGATCACCGCCATGAAGGCCAATTGCAGTGTCACCGGATAACGCGCCGTGATAACCTGCGTCACCGCTTCACCATGCCGCACCGAAAGCCCCAGATCACCGCGCACCACACCGCCCAACCACGTCACATATTGCACGATGGGCGGTTTGTCCAAACCGAAATAGGCTTCCAGGGATTGGCGCTGGGTTTCGGTCAACATGCCCGCTTCGGTGCCCAGCATGGCGACGATGGCATCACCGGGGACGAGACGAATCGCGCCGAAGATGAGGATCGACACCCCAAGCAGGGTGGGAATAAAAGCGATCACGCGCTGAGTGAGGTAACGAATCATAATTTAAAAACTGGTTAGGGAGCTTGTGTGCCCCCTAACCAATGGTTCCGTTTAGCGGTTGAGACTGGTTTGCGCCAGATAGATCAGCGAATCAGTCGGCGTCGGGATGAAGCCTTCGACATACGACTGCTGAGCGGTGTACTCGTAACCGACATACAACCACACCCAGGGCGCTTGTTCGGCCAGATAGGTCTGGAATTCGGAGAAAATACTGAAGCGTTCTGCCGGGTCGGTTTCGGCGCGGCCATTCGCCATCAGTTCATCCAGCGTGGCATCGCCATACCCGGCCACATTGCTGAGGTTGCCGGTCGATTGCCAATAGCGGGCATACATGGTGTATGGGTCGGGGCGACCACCGTTCAAAGCAATCGCCGATTCAAAGTCGCCAGCCAGCCAGCGGTCAACATACACGCTCAGTTCCAGCGATTCGATTTCGACGGTGATATTGATGGCAGCCAACTGCGCCTGAATGGTCTGCGCTTCGGTCAGGGCGGTCGGCGGTTCGGCGTTCGCCACGATCATCTTGAGGGTGAAGCCATCAGCCAGACCAGCATCAGCCATCAACTGCTTGGCTTTTTCCACGTCCTGCTGATAGCAGAACAGGTCTTCCGGCGGCAAAGCAAAAGCGGCCATCGTCAGCGGGCCAGTGACCTTGCCTTCACCGAGCGAAGCCACATCCAGCACTTCCTGGCGGTTGACCGCGCACGAGATGGCCTGGCGCACTTCCAACTTGTCGAGCGGTTCTACTGCCGCGCGCAGTTGCAGCACATGATAGGCGATGGCGGGGACGGCGTTCAGCTTCACCGCCGGATCATCTTTCAACAATGTTGCCACCAGTGGGTCATTCAGCAGAGCGAAGTCAATCGTGCCTGCCCGCAGCGCTGCCAGGATTGAGGTTTCATCGGGGATGATGCGGATTTCGATGCCATCCAGCAGCGGCCCCTCGCCCCACCAATCGGCGTTGGCGCTCAACATCGTCACTTCTTCCGGCGTCCAGCTATCCAGCTTGAACGGGCCAGTCCCGTTCGCAACCGTCGCCACCGCACTGCTTTCGATGTCGGCGGAGTCAACGATGGCGGCGTTGGTGGTCGCCAAAGCGGCCAACAGCGGCACATCCGGCTGCGACAGGTTAAAGACGACGGTGAAATCATCGGGGGTATCAATCGAAGCGATGCTCAGGTAATTCGCCCGCGCCGCCGCGCCAGTTGCTTCGTCCAGGATGCGCGTGAAGGTGGCGACCACATCCGCTGCTGTGAAGTCAGCGCCGTTGTGGAACTTGACGCCCTGACGAAGCTGCAGCGTCAGCGACAAGCCGTCCGCGCCGAATTCCCAGGTTTCCGCCAGGGAAGGCACGACATTGAGATTTTCATCCAGATTGACCAACGGTTCGTAGATCAGTTCCAACAGGCGGAACGAGGCGAAGGCCGTCTGGGTGTGGGGATCAAGGCCGGTGGTATCGGCTGCCCGCGCCATGATGAGGATGTTGCTTCCCTGCGCAGCGGTCATCCCAAACGACAGGACGAACAAAGCCAGTAAAACAATTAATCCAATTTTACGCATTGAAAAACCCTTTCTTGTTATTAAACAGCGTAACCGCTGTAAACGAACCTCATTTGATCGAGCGCAGGCGCTTGCGGAACAGCAGTTCCGTCACATCCGGCAGCACATAGCCATCAATAGCGCCGACCTGGGTATATCCCTGTCGTTTGTAAAACTGCTGAGCCTGAAGGTTGAAATCAGATACCAATAAGAATAGGTCATCCGCTACCTCGGCGGCGCGGCGTTCCATCTCGCCCAGGAGCAACGCCCCCACCCCGCCGCTGGTCGAATCGGGACGTACCCCGATCAAGCGCAGGTAGGGGCTGCGTCCAAATGCCCCCTGGCGCAAGACCCAGGCGAATCCCCGAACGTCTCCATCAACCTCTGCGACGATCAGCCAATCCTCATTTGCCGCGCCGCGCTCAAAAGCGCTCACAGCCCGTTCGCGCGTTAAACCGTAGCGCTGCCACAGCGGTGTTTCCACCATCCAGGCCGCCAGGGACGCAAAATCACTCGCTAGCATCGGGCGCAGGCGCACTGGCTTGTGGTTCATTCTAACCCTTTTTGCTGATTGCGCTTTGAGTCCATGTCTGCTGCAGCAGCAGTGTGTAATTCGCTCCGGGGGCGATTTGCCCCAAGACCACCGGATGCGCCGCGCCCGTCAGGGCTGGCAGCGTGCTGGGACGCGCGTGCCAGGTCTCATACGCCAGGACGGCGAACACAAGCGCCTCTTTGTTGTCGCTGTCCATGCCGATGTCCTCGTGCGTCAGCACGCGCGCCGGGTTGAGCAGCTCGCCCAGCATATCGACCATGACCGGATTGTGCCGCCCGCCGCCGCCCAGAATTACCTCTTCCACCCGCGCCGGGGCGAAGTGTGCATAGGCATCGACGATGGTCTGCGCGGTCAGGGTGGTGATGGTGGCTAAAATGCTGCTGGCGTCGTTGCCGCGCGTCTGGCCTTCCTGGATGAGCTGGGCTGCCATTGCCCTGCTGAACAGTTCGCGCCCGGTGGTCTTGGGCGGTTTGATCTGGTAATACGGATGGGTCAGCAGGTTTTGCAGCCAATCCTCATCAATCCGCCCGCCCCGCGCCAAGCCCGCGTCACGGTCATAGGCTTGCTGGTCATGGGTCAACAGCATCATGATCGAATCGATCAGCGCGTTGCCTGGGCCAGTGTCAAAAGCCATCGGTTGGCTGGTGGTATCGTTCAACGGTGGCAGGAACGTGACATTGCCAATGCCACCGATATTCTGCACCGCCCGCCATTTGGTCGGATGGCGCAGCAGCAGCCAATCCACATAGGCCGTCAGCGGCGCGCCCTGCCCTCCGGCGGCAATATCACGCGGGCGGAAGTTGCTGATGGTCGTGATCCCGGTACGTTCCGCCAGGATCGAGCCATCCGTCAGTTGCAGCGTCGCGCTCACTTTGCCATCGGCTTCCACTTGATGCCACACGGTTTGCCCGTGCGAGCCGATCAGATCGATCTGCTGCGGTTGATAGCCAGCTTCAGCGATCACCTGCAAGGCCGCGCTGGCGAACAATTCGGCAATCAGGAAGTTCAGCTTGCACAGTTCGTCAATGCGGGCGGTATTGGGCTGGCTGGCAGTCAGAATTCGCGCTTGAAAGCCAGGTGGATACGGGTAAGCAATGCCGTGAACGATGCGCGCGTGCAGATGCGGCGGCGCACCTGTAATCTCGCACA
>JAEUQX010000049.1 GCA_016788625.1 Anaerolineae bacterium | reverse complement strand
CAACGTGGTCGGTTTCGTCCTCAGCGGTATCCTGCACATGAAAGCGCGCCAACCAAACCCCAATGAAGCACGAACGCACCTCAGTTCACTTTTCAAGGGTGTGGCGATCATGCGCAATAATGCCTTCTACCGCATGATGTTTGCTGGTCCAGCTACGGTACTGGTCGGCTACAACCTGTTGCTCCAGCTCAGCGGTGCCCGTATTGAGGACTTTCTGCCAGATGGTGCCTGGCAGTTCTACCTGGAGTTTGGCCTGCGTGAAGATGCTGCACGCCATAGCAGCGAAACCATCGGTTTTCAAATTGCTGCCAAAGCCCTGCGCCCTGCCCCTCAGGAAGTCGAAGAACTCACTGCCTGGTTACTATCGATCATGTGGCTCCTAAGGGACTATGATTACCTGATAACAAATGTCTGGGAAGAAAATGTGCGGCTGTCCGCCATCGAAGAATTTACGGGGCTCATTGGACTGCATCGTGCCTGGGAAGCGCGGAGACCCTTTGCATTGCCACCCGGTCAGGATGCGCTCCCACTCTCCGCGTATCGACGCCAACAGTTCGATGAATTCTGCCAGACTTGTTTGCGGCAGATTGGCAGCGCCCAACGGCGGCAGTTTGAGCTGCATTGGAATGACACGCGCCAGCAGGCCATTCGCAGTCAATCCCTCGAACAGTATCGTCAGCAAATGTCTATTCGTTCTGCGCTCGAACCTGGCGATCACAGCGATCAACGAATTCGCATTTCAAGCAGTGCCCAGCAGGTTGCCGTTGTCTTCAACGATGTTTATCATCTTGTCCCCTTTATTGATCCCATTAATCCAACTGCGCCCGCGATCATTTATAAACAGGCACAGCAAATACTTGCCACACCCGCATCGCCAGAGGCATCACAAGTCGATCGCCTACTAGCGCGTGTGCCACGTGCCTCGCAGTCTGATCTACGCAAGCATCTGGGGTCAGAGCAACAACCAGCTTTTGCCGAGTTTCACCGCACGCCGGTGATCATCAACTGGGATATGCGCGACGGCACGATGCCCCTCAGTCTGATTCGGCAGGGACGACGTGGCATTGGCGATCACGCAATGACTATTTTTCGCACATCTCGGAGCATGGTCTTCGATTTCTCGCATATTTACTTCGACGGCCCCTGGGCGATGGAAATCGCCGAGATGTTAACCAACGAGGCAGTACGTCGTATCCGCCAGCGCGATGCCACTCGCACGACTGCTGGGCGCGCGCCGGACATTCGCACGCTCACCTTGCAGTCGTCGGCTCGGTTCGAGCGTGCAGTTCGCAAGCTGCCTCTCTCGGTAAACCATGTAAGCGGTGAAGCATCGACATCCCTGTCGAACACCGTTGATCTACGTCGCATTCTTTCCGAGCGCACCCGTCCTAATGTCCGTTTGACGGTCAACGATCTGCTGGTTTTGCACCGCACTTGCTTTAACCAACAATATCGCCCATCTTCAGCCGTCGATCAGGCTCTCCAGCAGTTGCGTCGTGCCTCGGAAACGCGCCAGTTAGCACGTGACGTGGATGACATGTTCGTCAGCATTCGGGAAAGCAATCCATCGCTGCTTATCCCTATCGATGCAACCCGTCGTAACCCGCGCGACCGTCTCTTCCCCAGCACCTTTCGAAGTCCACTGCCAGATTTCTATCGCCTGCACTGCGATGTCTATCAGCAGCAGACTCAAGCCGCGCGTGAGCGTTTCCGCAAGTCGGCTGTATCCGATTCATTCCAGAAGCTCCGTGCGGAATATCTGGGGATGTTGGTCGTGTTTGCGGATATTATGAAACGCTACCGCGAAATAGCTTTGCAAGGACAGAGCATGAGTACAACTGCCATCCGTCTGATTGCAGGGCTGCCAGGTGCGATGCAGCGAGTTGTTGATGGACTGCCGGGACGCTTTTCATTTATCAACGAAGCGATCAAGGGCGAAGAAGTCTTTAGCAATGTAGGTCGTGTCACAGCGGGTTCATCGCTGACCCGTTTTGCCAGTGCAAAAGACGACAATGACAAGAAGGTTCTGGTTTGGGGAATCATGACTGATGATACAGGAGCGCTGCACATTACCTTGCGTGACTTTCGCCCTGCAGTGCTTGCACTTTCAGAGGCAGGTCACGACTCTGTTGCACAGCTTCTCACACAGGATTTTGTCAGTGCCTATATAGCGTCTTATACCGAATTCATCGAGCAGATTTTGGCAATTGTGCGCGCCCCACGCTTGTGAAAAAGGGTATAATCAGCATTCACTTCGCAGAAGACTTACCACAAAAGGTCAACCGATCATGCCACGTGCGTTGTTGAGTGTCTCGGACAAGACTGGATTGACGAAATTCGCTGCATCGCTGGTTGAAATGGGCTGGGATCTGGTTGCCAGTGGCGGCACAGAAACCACGCTGCGCGGTGCAGGCTTGCAAGTGACGCCTGTTGAACAGCTTACAGGCGTGCGTGAGTTGCTCGATGGCCGCGTCAAAACACTGCATCCCGCTATTCATGCGGGTATCCTGGCCCGGGACAAAGCCGAAGACCTTGCCAGCCTCTCCGAATACGGTTATGCGCCAATCAACATGGTAGTTTGTAACCTCTACCCTTTTCAGGAAACAGTTGCACAACACGGCGTGACGATGCAGGATGCCATAGAGCAGATTGACATTGGTGGTGTCACCCTGCTGCGAGCTGCCGCCAAGAATTTCTTCCATGTCATCGTCGCCAGCGATCCGGCAGATTACACCAAAATCATCGCTGAACTGAAGGCTGCTGGTGAGGTGAATCTCGCCACCCGCCGAAATCTTGCCATCAAAGCCTTTGCCTATACCCGTGACTACGACACAGCCATCCATGCCTTTCTCTCAAAGGACATGGTGCCAAGCCTGCTCAACAGTGATCTGCCACAACACCTTTCGCTGGGTGTGCAGCAGGTTGAAGTGCTGCGCTATGGCGAAAACCCGCATCAGATGGCCGCTTACTACAGCCGCACCACGCAGACCGGGCCGTTAGGCGGCACGCTTATCGGCGGCAAACAGCTTTCTTATAACAACATCCTTGATATTGACGCTGCATGGCGGGCTGTGAGTAGTTTCGATACACCTACGGTGGTCATCGTCAAACACCTCAACCCGACAGGAATCGCGACCGCTGACACCCTGGCAGAGGCATTCACAAAAGCACTGGCGTCTGACCCCGTTTCAGCATTTGGCGGCGTTATTGCGGTCAACCGCCCAGTGAATGATGCATTCGTCAATACACTGGGTTCGCTGTTCATCGAAGCTATTGCCGCACCATCTTTCGATGCAACTGCTCAAACCGCGCTCTTGAACAACCGCAAGAACTGTCGCCTCGTTCAGATCCCACAATTCTTCAGCGGCAGTGAACTTGAAGTTCGCAGCGTCTACAATGGGCTGCTGGCACAAACCTGTGACGTAGGTGATCCGGAAAACACCGTGTTTACCACTGTCACGGAGCGCACCCCTACTGCCATGGAGATGCAGGAGTTGCAGTTTGCCTGGCGCGTGGTGCAGCATGTTAAGTCAAATGCCATCGTGATTGCCGCGAATAATGGCACGCTTGGCATCGGTGGCGGGCTTCCTAGCCGGGTTGACGCAGCCAATCTGGCGGTGACAAAGGCGGGCGCGCGTGCAGCGGGTTCAGTTCTGGCTTCTGACGCATTCTTCCCCTTTGCAGATGGTCTGGAGATGGCCATCAATGCTGGCATCAAAGCAGTCATCCAACCGGGTGGTTCCATTCGCGACAAAGAGGTCATCGAGGCAGCCAACAAGGCCGGTGTGGCAATGGTTTTCACAGGTGTACGCCATTTCCGCCATTGATCGATTGCACAAATTGGGGCTTCACTCACTCTTGATTGTCATGCCGCCTCTTTGCTAGAATAACTACTATTCACTGCCACCTTAGCTCAACGGCAGAGCAAACGCTTCGTAAGCGTTAGGTTGTGGGTTCAAATCCCACAGGTGGCTATCATGTGCCCGTCAACAGTAGTTGCGGGCTTTTCTTTTGATCTGGAGGTAATTCAAATGACGACCAAGCCCGTCACGATTGCTGTTGTCGGAGGAACGGGTGCTGGCAAAACGACCATTTCCAATGCAATTCTGGAACGGGTCGGCAGCCATCACATTGCCTATATCCCACACGATGCCTACTACAAAGACCTGAACGATATTCCCATTGCTAGTGACACCTTTCGCAACTTTGACCACCCCGACTCGCTCGATACATCGCTGATGATCGCCCATATCCAGCAGCTTCAGGCCTGGCAAGCCGTTGATATCCCGATTTACGACTTTACCACCTACCAGCGCACGCCTCAGACCCAACGTGTCGAACCACAGCCCATCATCCTCGTGGAAGGCATCCTGATCTTCTCTGAACCGGTGCTGCGCGACCTGTTCGATATTAAAATATTCGTCGATATTGACGCAGATATTCGATTTATTCGTCGTTTGCAGCGCGACATTACAGAACGCGGACGCACAGTTGACTCGGTCATCCAGCAGTATCTGGCCACAGTGCGTCCAATGCATTTACAGTTTGTTGAACCAAGCCGCCGCTACGCCGATGTCATTATCCCTGAAGGCGGGTACAATATTGTCGCTATCGATATGGTTGCTGACCGCATCCGCAGCATGTTGCACGCGCAGACGTAAACTGGAAATTCGGATAGCTTAACTTGCCCCTGTTTTCTATGGCCTATATAATGCACCTTAGGTACCTAGCCTGGCGCATCGGCTGGGAAGTGGCCTTGGAGGACTGGCATGACTCAGGCGCAGATACTTACGCAGGACGACCAAACTATAGCCGTAATCGGTGATCTCATTTCCCGTGTTGCGGCTGCCCCGGCTTCCGAAAATACCATTTCTCCCTTCCTGGGACGTGTCAGGGCCGCCCTGGGCGCGCAATGGGTAGCCTTCATCCAATTCGAGGAACCGAGGGTGATCGTTGTAGACGGCGACGGTTTTGACGCTGCGCCGCAAATGACCGCGCTCAAGGCATGGGCAAAAACAATCCCCGCCGGCCTTCAGATCAATTCTGTTGTTCCGACTGAGATTACTGTATCTGCGATGTCATCCGCAGTTGCGCCTATCATCAACCAATCCGAGCAACTGGGGTTGTTCTGGGTTGCCTTTGGGCAGCAGCATGACTTTGCGCAATCGGAAACAACGCTGCTAAAACTCACGCATGAACTGTTGACGATTCTGGCGATTAACCTGCGCGAAAAAGAGAATCACGAAGCGACAGCACAGCTCAACATTTCATTGTTGAACAGTATCAGTGACCCGCTCATCATCCTCGACCATGATCAACGCTTGCTGCGCCTCAACCGCGCTGCCGAAGCAGTGTTCCACATCACGACCGATCAGGCGCAGGGGAAATCGCTCCTTGATGTCGTGCAATCACCGGAGCTTGCCACAATGAGCAGCGGCAGTATCAAACCGCCCGCTGAATGGGTCTCCCCGGACGAAAAGACCTTCGTTCCGCATATCGAAGCAGTTCGTGATGACAACGGACAGCTCGAAGCCTGGGTGTTGGTGCTGCGCGATATCACGCACTACAAGCGCCTCAATCGCAATCAGAGCGAATTCATGAGGATTGTCTCTCATGATTTGCGCTCACCGCTCACCGCGATGCAGGGGTTTGCCAGCATGTTAGAACTCGGCCTTGTTGGCGAACTCAATGAGAAGCAGCAGCATTTCGTCAGCAAGATTCTCTCTGGTATTAACCAGATGACGGGATTGGTCGAGAACATTCAGGACGCAGGCCGCTACGATCCACAGTCTGGTTTCTATGAACTGTCGCGTTCGCAGTGCGATCTGGGCGACATGCTGCGCCGCATCGTTGATAATCAGCTTGTACCGGCTGAAAAACAGTTGAACATTTCTGTCTCAGTAGCTGACAATGTGCCGATCATCAATGCTGACGCGACCATGCTGGAACGTGCCATCATCAACCTGGTCGATAATGCTATCAAATATACCCCTACAGGTGGCAAGATTGAGGTAGCCGCCAAATCGGAGAACAACGAAGTTATCGTTTATGTGCGCGATAACGGTTTGGGTATCAACACCGATGACCAGGCGCATCTGTTTGAGCGTCATGTGCGTGTCGCTCGCCAGGAACACAAGAAGATCAAGGGCAGCGGCCTGGGACTGTTCATTGTCCGCAGCGTGGCGCAGCGACATGGTGGCGACGCCTGGGTCGAAAGCACACTGGGCACGGGCAGCACATTTTACGTGCGTATCCCCCTGGATGGCCCCAATATTGTGACTGCCGCTGCAAAGGAATAGGCCTTGTAATGCCTATACAGATTCTTGCAGATACGGTCGTTGCCCAAATCGCTGCGGGCGAGGTTGTCGAACGTCCGGCCTCAGTCGTCAAAGAATTGATCGAAAACGCGCTTGACGCTGGTGCCAGCAGTATTCATGTGGAAATCGGCAGTGGCGGACGGCAGCGCATCCGCATCAGCGATGATGGCAGCGGTATCCCCGCCGACGAAGTCGAATTAGCCTTCCACCGCCACGCGACCAGCAAGCTCCAGACCGTCGATGACCTGACTAATATTGCGACACTCGGTTTTCGTGGCGAGGCGCTTGCCAGCATTGCCTCGGTCAGCCAGCTTTCGATGGTCACGCGCAGCCCAAACTCACAGGCTGGTGTCCTTATCCAGCTCGACGGCGGCAGTATCGTGCGTCGGCAGAGCGTTGGTGCGCCGGGCGGAACTGTCATTACCGTAGAGAATTTATTCTACAATACCCCTGCCCGCCTGAAGTTCCTCAAAAAAGAGAATACTGAGAAGCGCCAGATCGCCCTGATCGTCACACGCTACGCCATGGCCTATCCCAGCGTGCGCTTTGTTCTGCAACAGGATGACCGCGAAGTCTTCCGTTCCAGCGGCAGCGGGCAGTTGGCCGATGTGCTGGTTTCTGCGCTCGGTCTGGAGAGCTTCCGCAACATGGTTGAGGTATCGGGCAATGACGCGCCGCGCGACGGTGCTCCCCATGTTCACGTATTCGGCTATACATCTGTCCCCAGCCTGCACCGCGCTGACCGCAACCAGATCACCTTGTTCGTCAATGGTCGTTGGATACAGGATACACGGCTGACCTACGCGATCACCCAGGCCTACCACACATTTCTCATGACTGGGCGCTATCCTATCGCCGTGATCATGCTGCAAATCCCGCCTGCTGAGGTCGATGTCAATGTACATCCAACTAAGGCTGAGGTGCGTTTCCGTGACACTGACGCCGTCTTCGCCAGCGTACAGCGCGCTGTGCGGCGTGCCGTCGTAGACCTGGCGCAGACCCCTGCAATGCGTGGCGCACGCAGCTTATTGAGTGAGGGTGAATACCTGCCTCGCTGGAGCACGCTGCCGGAAACCCGGCAGAATCAGCTTGATCTGCACCTGGGCTTACAGAGCGCCGGACGTCGCACGCACATCCCGCTGCAGGCAGATCGTGAGGAAGATCCCACAGAAATACCCGAAGGCCCTGGAGCGCCGCTCAAACCACGCACACTGCCCATCCTGCGCGTCATCGGGCAGATCAGCGCCGCCTACATTGTGGCAGAGGGGCCATCAGGACTCTACCTGGTTGACCAACATGCTGCTCACGAACGCATCCTGTATGAGCAGTTCATGGAGCAGCATCGCAAACAACAGCCTGTGTCGCAGTTGACGCTGGAAGCACAGACGATCCAGCTTGCTTCGTCCGATGCGCACCTCATCGAAGAAAACCTGGATGTGCTGCGCCAATTCGGTTTTGAATTAGAGCCGTTTGGCCCTAACACATTCGTGATACGCTCTGTCCCTGCCCTGCTCGCCGATCAGTCACCTGACGAAGTGATTGCGGGCATACTGGCCGAACTCGAAGCAGGTAAGCAACCCGGTCATGGTGGCATTGAGGATCGAATTATTACCCGCGTTTGTAAACAAGCCGCAGTCAAAGCGGGTCAAATTCTCAGCCAGGATGAGATGCAGTCGATCATCCGCCAGTTAGAGCGCTGCCAATCCCCACATACCTGTCCACATGGTCGCCCTACTATGCTGCACATGACGGGCGAGCAGATCGCACGTGAGTTCGGTCGCCTCGGTTAACGACTCTTCCACTGGAACGAGCGAATTTCTGGTGTACCGCTGATCGGACGGTATATGCCCTGTTCATTCGGTGTAACTACGTATACCGTCCAGTTCATCACGTGTACCTGCCCATCCGTCGGGATCAGATTATCTGGTAGTTGGTAGCGATTCTCTTTGGTCAGATCACGGAATACACTATTCAATGTCGTATCGGTAACTTCAACCAAATAGTATTCCTGTGCGCTCAGGATACCCACTCCAACCCATTGAAGACTAACAACCCCGGCTTCAGCCACCGCACCTTGAGGGGGCGAGAGCAGAACTGGTGCGACCAGTGTCGGAGTTGGCGTGGCCGTTTCGTTACCAGACGGTGTCGGTGACAGCGTGGGCGTGGGTGTCGGTGCAGGCAGGTTAATAATCTGACCTACTTGCAGTGGCACATTGCAGTTAGGGCCGCCGCTCGGAATCTCGAAGTTGCACGAAAAGAAATCAAGCTCCGGATTCAGACGTGCGATCTGTGCCAGAGTCAGGACGTTGTCCTGGGCAATCTTGATCACATTATCATTGGGCTGCACTACATATTCCAGCAGTCCAGTATTTTCGGGGAAAGTTACATTGGGCGATGACGCTGCGGTCGTCGCCTCAATAACCGATGCGGTTGCTACGTTGCCCGGTGTGGGTGTCGCTGTCTGTCGTGGTATCAGGATGCTGCTGCCCGGCGGCGGCAGGATGTCTGCATTCGGGATATTGTCATTCAGCGACACGACCTGATCGACAATCCCGCCCGTGCCAATGCTCAGGTCGGTGTATCCATATAACTGAATGATGTAAAGCAGTGTCTCATCCTGCTGAATCACATGTTCATATGGCCCCGGCGTCGGGCTTGGGGTGAAGGTTTCACTTGGTGGTGGCAGAGTAAAGGTCGCCGTTGGGCTTTCCAGTACAACCGCAGACGCGGGGGTAAAACTGGGGATGATTTCGGGTGTCGGAGTTAGGCTCGGTTCACTCGTTGGGGAGGCAATAATCTCCTCAATCGTCGGCGTGACTGCTGGCTGCGGCATAAAGTTGCACGCACTTAGTGTTATGAGCAGGATGAGGGCGGAAATAGTGCTCCCGCTATGCCGCACAACCTTCATTGCATCGCCTACCCTTCTTGCCCCTGCCACGTAAATCGTCGGGGAGGTGTTGAATAAATTGGATTGCCGGGCCGTTCGTCCTGAACCACACTCACAGTCCATGAGTATTCCTGCCGCCCTGCGCTGGGGTCATGCCACTCGTTCGGAATGATGAAAAATAGGTCACGACTCAGACCAGTATATTCAGCCCCGCTGTTTTCGTTTCGCACCCATACCAGGTAGCTTTCGCCCTCCCCTAACACACCAGTCGCCACCCATCGCAGCGTGACCAATTCATCACTGCGAAAGAATGCCAGATCGCTGGGGCTGAGCGCGCTGGGTGCGTTAAACGTTGGTGTTGCAGTCGGCGTTGGCGTCTCACTGCCGGAGGGTGTTGGCTGAATAGTCGGCGTAGGCGTTGGCGCAGGCACGCGGATGAGCTGCCCTTCGTAAATCTGTACGACACAGTTTGGCCCGCCTGTCCCCAGGCCAAAATCACACTGCGAGAAAGTCACTTCTGGGTTAAGGTCAGAGAGAATACGGAGACTTGCGCCGTAGGTTGTGGCAATCTGGATGATGTTCTCCTGTGCCTGAACACGATGCCATGTCACACCAGGCTGTAAAGTCTCAGTGGGGATTGGCCGTGGGCCGTCAGATACAATCGCGACGCTCAGTGAGGCAGAAGTTTCGCCCGCAGACGCCGCTTCTGTTGGGGTGATCGTAGCATTCGGGTCAATTGTCGCTGTCGGCCAGGGCACTTCGATCACCTGCCCCACCTGCAATTGTGTCGGGTCGGTCATGTTATTGATTTCCAACACCGTACCGAGCAAAGTGTCGAAGTTACGATGACCACAGCGAAATATGATCGAGATCAGGTCATCCCCGGTCAGCACTTCCTGCAAACATGGGCCTTGTGTAGGTGTGAGCGTTGGCGTCTCACTGGGCAGTGCAGTCGGTTCGCCTTGCGTGACGGTTGGTAAGAACAGCGTTGGACGTGGGGTGTTGCTCACGATGAGCGGGCTAGTGGTGCTAAAGAGTGTTGGGGTAACAAGGTCTAGTTGACCGCCGCCTTCAATGCTGGGCTGCCTGAACAGGTTCAATGCGCCGAAGACAGCCAGGAGTCCGCAGCCAACGACGATCAGTATAGCGACGCCCATCAGAAGGTAAGTGCCGCCGCGCCAGGCTAGCCGGGCTTCCGCAAGATCTGTCTCGCCATGTTGATAGTCGTAATCGGCATAGCGATCACGGCGTTCCTCTTGCGGTACGCTGACAGGAGCGCCACCCAGAGAAGTACCACAGGTGCTGCACGCGCTGGCATTTCGATGATTAGGAGTGCTGCAAATCGGGCAGATTTTATATGGCTGTGCCAATATCCATCATCTCACTGGCTGACATCACAGGGATTATACCGTTCAGGCTGGAACGCTTACGAGGGTTGGCTGCGATTCGGGTCGTAAATCTGCGTTCGCGAGGTCACGATGCAGTCACTAACGGATGTCTTGGCGGGGATCACGGCACCTTGCAGGATAACAGCATTGCGGACGACCGCATGATGACCGATGCTGCATCCACTTTCCAGGTAGGCGCGTGGCCCGATGATTGCTCCCTGCCCGATGCTGACCTGTGGGTCAATCCGTACCGGGGTGGTAATGTGTACGCTGGCTGGCATTTCGCTCAGAATGTGCGTATCCACCACTTCTTCGAGCAGCAGGCGATTTGCCGTTAGCAGGTCATAATCGGCTTCAACCTGCAAGAACCAGGCGGTCTCCGCCATCTGGGCAGGCGCGCCAGTCTTGAGGTATGCGGCGAATACATCACGCAAATCTCGACTTAATCCGCTTGTTGATCGTGCCCGGTGATCAAGAAATTCCAGAAAGCGTGTACCGCATACCGCCAGTTCCGCCATTGCCAGCACGCTCGAATCAGACGGAGTGGCAGTCATCATCTCAATAACCGCTTTATCGTCTTTACGTAGGTAGCTGCGCGAGGCGATCTTGGACAGTGATGAATGCCCCGCTGTAATTGTCAGGCCGTTGGACTCACCTGTGTGTGCCTCAATCAAGCGCTTAACAAAATTGGAATGTGTCAGGGTATTGTAGCCGCTGATAATGAATGGCTTGGCATAACGTCGGGCGATTTCGGCCAGCGTGCGACTCAGGCTGCTGTGGCTCGGCTGAATAACGAAGTTGATATTGACGTTCGGCAGCCACTGATTATTGATATAGGCAGCAACCGCGCCTTCGCTCTCGCCAATCACGACGATGTAATCCCGTATACCTGCCCGGTACAGCCGCTCCATCGTCCGCACAACCAGGGGCTTGCCCAATACAGGCAGCATGGTATGGGTGCGGTTAAAAGTAAGCTGACTTTGCGGCGTATGGTTACCAAGCGCGAGGACAACAGCGCATTCGATCAAGTCACATCTCCACAATCAGGTGCGGCTCAAGGTGAGCAGCCCGTATTATACCATGTCACTCTCGCGTGAATCAGATAGCAACCTGACGCCCACCCTATTCTCAGGCTGCGAGCAGTTACCCATGAAAAAGGCCATCGAGTATTTTCACCCGATGGCCTTTATTTGGTACGTGGCAGTGGTGGATATGGAATCCACTCTGGCCTAGCTTACGATTGTTTTACCACGAACACGGCTGCTGTCCGTCCCGGAATGCTGAATGTGCCAGTCGCTCCGTCGAAGCTGGAATCACGCACGACAGCATCCTGAGACTCCGTCAGCACCGGGTGGAGTTCAAGCGCCATACCTGTGAAACTCGCGTCACTAAAGCTAACGGCGTCTGCCGATGCGTTGAACAATGCCACAACCATATCGTAATTGGGATCGAGGTCGGCCAGTTCGCCGCCATCGAGGATGCTCATCACGATCAGTCCGGGGATTTGTTCAACGCCCGTATTCTGGAAGGTCAGCCGGGCTTGGATATCCTCTGCCGTTTGCAGGCGGAACAACGGTGTACTCTTGCGGATTTGCAACATCTCACGGAAGTGCATCACCGCATTCATGATGTTCTCCTGCGAAACGGCATACGCAGAATTTGCCAGGATGGGTTGCAGTTCGCCGTAACGGTCGCCGTTGTCCTGACGCGGTGGTAGACCTACACCGAAGTTATTCATCTGATACGAGAAGTCCAGGCGGTTGAACCAGTCGCCGGAATTGTAACTGTTACGGTCGAGAGACTTCGAGCGCAGCATGTCATCGCCAGCCTGGAAGAATGGTATACCCTGACTGAGCAGGACAATGCTGTTCCCCAGATTCTGGATACGTACCAGATCGCTTGCGCTGACATCGGGTAACTGCTTGTAGACGATGATGTCCCATAGGGTCTCATTGTCATGCTTCGAGATGTAGACAATCTGTTCCTGTGGGTCGAGCGTGTAGCCTGTGGGTGAACCATTGTAGGAGATGTCCGCGCCCGTCACAGTATCCCCTGCCGCGTTGATGAACGTGTAATCACGCAGATTACCTGCCATGCCGACGCGGATCTGGTCCATAAACAGCAGCATACGCGCCTGCTGTTCGTCTTCCGTTCCGCCCGTCAGCCCATTATTGACCAGCGACAATCCTGTGATGAAACCCTGGAAAGTGCGGTCACCAAATGGACTGCCGCCGCGTACCGCATCACGCAGGCGGTCGCTGAACGTGCCAATGCCGATGCCACCCATGTTTAACTGCGTAGCATTGACACCGCGTGCATTGTCCTGCACCTCACCAAAGTTCCAACCTTCACCATAGACGTAGATGGAAGCACCATCAACGCCGCTGTTTTCAACGGTCAGGGCATCCAATGCGGCGCGCACATTTTCCATGTTCGCCTTCATATGGTGTCCCATGAGGTCGAAGCGGAAACCATCGATCTTATAAGCGGTTGCCCAGGTGACGACCGAGTCGATCATCAGTTTTTCCATCATCAGATGCTCGGTGGCTGTGTTCTGGCAGCATGTGCTGGTCTCTACCAAACCACGACTATTCAAACGATGGTAGTAACCCGGAACGATGCGATCAAGGACAGAACGTTCGCTTTGTCCGGCAGAGTTCGTGTGGTTATAGACCACATCGACGACCACACGCAGCCCATTCGTGTTTAGCGCCTGCACCATCTCGCGGAACTCAACGATACGGGTGGTTCCGTCGGGGTTTGTGGAGTAGCTGCCTTCCGGTACGGTGTAGTGGTACGGGTCATACCCCCAGTTGAAACCATCCTGATCGCGCACTGCATCAACCAGGGCTTGCTGTTCCTCAGAGTCTGCCGGGAATGTCGCCATCAGTGCAGCATCTGGTTCGACACGCTCGGAGGCATTCTCATTGATCGTTGCCAGATCAAAGCTTGGCAGCAGATGCAGGTGCGTCAGCCCAGCCTGAGCTAACGCGATCAGGTGCTGCATCCCGTTGCTGGTCGTTTCAGTGAATGCTTTGTATGTACCGCGATACGATTCTGTGACCGTTTCATCAAAGACGCTGAAGTCGCGGATGTGCAGCTCATAGATCACGATGTCTTCGGGTGCGGCCAGCGCAGGTTTGACTATATCATCCCAGCCTTCCGGCTTCAGTACAGGATCATTCAGGTCAACAATCTGGCTGCGCGTGCTGTTCATCGACAGACTAAACGAGTATGGATCAGTGACTAGATTTGTGACGATTTCCTGTCGGCTGGGCGCATAAACCTTCACCTCATACAGATAATATTTCCCGCGCCAGGATGCGTCGCCAGTGATGCTCCACACGCCGGTCTCGCGGTCGAGTTCCATCCGGAGCGTCTCGGATTCGGTGTCGGGGTTCGAGTCGTCGAATAGGCGCAGGCGTACACGCTGTGCGGTCGGTGCCCATACACGTAGCGTTGGCACATCACCTTCAAAAGTGACACCCAGATCACCATCATAGTAGTACAGGTCATCCAGCACGCCAGGTATTTGCAGCCCTGTACCGTCCAGCGCATTTCCGCTGCCATCCAGTGCCACAATCCCCGCCTGGCTCTTCAGAATGCCGGGTACGATGCCCAGGTCTTCTTCGCTGATCTTCAGTGCTGCATAGCCTTCCAGATGTGGGAAGCGCGCCAGAATGTCTGCGCTTAAGCCCGCTGGGTCGAGTGTCAGATCAATCGAAGAACCGCCGTCGAAGCCCGTGCTGCTGCCAGACATACCGCCTTCTGCCGCATAGTACAGCTTGAAGGTCGTGTCCTCTGTAATGTCATCCACTTCCCAGGCAATCGTGTCTCGGCTAACCCAGTGCGCTTCCTGCTTGCTCAGGTCGGGCGTCTTGTTGACAGGCCCGCTGGCGGGCATAGCCCCAACGCCGATCTGTAGGATCTTGGACGACGAATTGTAGACAAACGCAACGGGTGTACCGTCAGCGGGAACGCTGAATGGGATGTTTGGCCCATCCTGAACGCCATCTAACCCGTAGTTCTCTGTCCAGCTCAGGTTGATGGCAGCTTTGACTTCATAGTCTCCAGCGGGGATAGCATTGGTTGCCATGAAGTACAGTCCGTCGCCATCCGGGTCTTGCAGCCAGGAACGCATACATTCCGGTGCCCAGTCATTCGCACAGCCGATCTCGCTCTGGTAGCTGCCAGGTGCAGTAGCGATCACATCACCGACACTGTCTGCGACCCAGTGTGTGGCATGGTCGTAGTAGAAGTTGACTACAGTATCCTCGCTCAGTACGAGCTGCACGTTTGGCCCGCCGAGATCAGCATTGCCGCCGTAGTTTTCGTCCCAGGTTTTGTTGATGGCAACTTTGTACTCATACGAGCCAGCGGGAAGTGCGAAGCTGCCCTTCCAGATGTTGTCTGCGGCATCAAGTGTGAGGAATGTCTTGTCACAGTCGGGCTGCCAATCGCCAGAACACCCCAAAACACTTTGAATGGTACCGGGGATGGTCATTGTTTCTGGCTGAACAACATCCTGTGGGGGCAGTACAATCGGCTGCGCGCCACCTGGGCCTGCCGGGCTGCCGATGATGGATTCATCCAGTGTAATCGTCAGCAGCTTGCTGGCAGAGTCGAATGTGAAAGTAACCTGTGCGTAATCCACCGGCACTTCAAATGCGATGTTCGCACCATCGCGTGCGCCATCAGCGCCGTAGTTTTCGCCCCATGTATAGTCAATGGCAACTTTGGCTTCATAGCTGCCTTGTGGGATTGCAG
>JAEUQX010000498.1 GCA_016788625.1 Anaerolineae bacterium | reverse complement strand
GTGGACGCGGGGGCGGCGCAAAAGCTGCTGCGCGGCGGGGCGAGCCTGCTCCCGGTGGGTATGAAGGCTGTGGAGGGTGCCTTCGAGCGCGGCGAACTGCTCGGTGTGCTGACGCCGGACGGCAAGAAGATTGCGCATGGGCTGACGAGCTACAGCAGCGATGACCTGAACAAACTTTGCGGCGCGCAGTCCGCGCGCATTGTCGAGATTCTCGGCTATACTTACGGAGACGCGGTGATTCATCGCAATAATCTGGTACTGCTGGTATAGGAAGAGGATTATGCGCGCGATCAAGTTCCTGTTCCTGATGCTCATTCTATTGATCGGTGGCATGGGAGTTCTTGCACAGGAGACGCCCACTGCCACGCCGACTGTTGACCCGCTGCCCACGCTGCAAACCATGATGACGCTGGTGAACGTCGAGGCACAGCGCGTCGAACGGGCGATTGCCGACGCGGACAATCGTGTTGAGAATGCGTTTAATCTGCTGGGGCTGTTCGAGGCTATCGGTCTTGTCGTCGCGGTGGCAGGCGGTATCGGTGCGCTGGTCGGCGCGATCTATATTCGTAATATCCGGCGGGCAGGGCGGGCGCTGCGCGATACCCGCAAGCGCGTTGAACTTCGTATTCTCTCCACCGAGCAGCTCCTGGAACGCCAGGCCAAGTCCTCGACTGAAATCCTCCAGCAAACGCGTGAGGAAATGAATATCCAGGCGCAGGCCAGTAAGTCACTGCAAGAGCAGATGCAAGGGCAGTTGCAGACGGCGACCGACGAATTTCGAGCGACGGGCGAACTGCTGACGCGCGAGGTGCAGACGGCTCTTGACACCCTGCAGAAGCAGACCGGACAGAATCAATTGCAGCTTGAGCGCCTGCGTCACGATGTAGAACAGAACGCCGAACAGCAGCGCAAACGCACGATCAACGCGCTGCTGGGGCAGTCGCTGCAAATGCTGGCCGAGCGGCAGTACCGCGCCAGCGATTTCGAGGGGGCGATTGATTCGCTCAAGCGTGCCGTGTCGGCGGATAACGACAACCCGATCAGCCACTACCGCCTGGGTTATGTCTACGTGCAGAGCAGCTTTTTGGATGAGGCGGAGACGCATCTCAAACGCGCGCTGGAAATCGACCCGAATCTGGCACAGGCGTTAGCGACGCTCGGTTATGTCTACCGCCGCCGCGCGCAGGAGATGCCGATGGGAGCAGAGCGGCTCGACCTGTTCAATCAGGCCGAACGCAAACTGCTCGAAGCGCTGCAAATCTCCAGACGTTTGATCGATGACGATGGCGAATCGTGGTGGGGGTCGCTCGGCGGTTTGTATCGGCGGCAGAACCGCACCCAGGAAGCCATCCACGCCTACGAACAGGCGGCCAAGGTCACGCCGCGTTCGTCCTACCCGTTCAGCAACCTGGCGATGCTGTATCTCTCGCTGGGCAACCATGCCGCGATGCGTGACAACTTCCTTAAGGTGGAGGCGTTGGCTTTCGCGGAGACACAGGCGAACACGAACAATTACTGGGCGTTCGCTGATCTGGTCACGTCTCGGCTTGCGCTCGGCAAGACCGAGCAGGCAGAGACGGCTCTGAACGCGCTGCTGTTTGCCACGCCGTCCGGGGCGCTCTATGGCCTGGAGACGCTGCTGGAGACGCTGGAACGGCTGCTCAACGCACTTGGCGGGCAGGCCGCTGCGCCGCATATCCCGCCGTTCATCCACAAGATTCGCGATCACATCAGCCGGATGGGAAATAACGAGTGATGGGCGATGAGGGAAGCGAAGATTTCACCACAGAGGCTCAGCGTTGTGGGGATACGTTTGTAGGGGCGAACAGCGTGTTCGCCCTCTTGCCTGTATATATCCTCACGGCATGTAACTCATGAACCTGAGATGTACCTGAGCTTGTCCGCATTTTGACAGCGACTTATCAATAAACGGGAATGAAGATGATCGATACCGCAACGCAGATTGACATGAGCGAGATGGGGCAGCGCGCCCGCCGCGCAGCGCCGC
>JAEUQX010000461.1 GCA_016788625.1 Anaerolineae bacterium | reverse complement strand
GCGGCGCTGGTTTCGATTCATGCCAACACCTGTAAGGATTTTGGCGAACCCGTTTCGGGATACCTGATCGCCCGCGCGGCAGTACGGCTGTCTGGCGGTCTGGATGACCTGCTGGTGGACTGCGTGGCGCGCTACTATGGACAGGCAACCGGCTTGGTGCGGCGGGAGGGCGTGACGATTGATATGACCGATTACCACACCTTTCGCGAGATTCACCCGCTGACGCCCGCTTCGATCATCGAGTTGGGTTTCATGCTGGCTGACCGCCCAGTTTTGACAGGCAAACAGGAAGAGATGGCACAGGGCATCAGTGACGGGATTATCTGTTTCCTTGAACCCAGCCTGCCACCCCCACTTGCAACAGGAACAGCAGCACCATGAGCAAGCAGATTGTGATGTATTCTCGCACGATGGGATGTCCGTTCGTCAGCGTCGCCAAGCGCATCTTCGACGATTACGCGCTGGACTATCAGGAAATCTTCATCGACAAGGATATGACAGCGCGCGAGCGTGTCTTGCAGTGGACAGGCTTTCTCTCTGTGCCCACCATTGTCATTGCTGAAGCAGGGTCATATCTTCCCTTCGCCGAGGTTGCACCGCTCGAACCTGGCCGCAGCCCGCGAGGCATTCATCGGGGTGCAATGATCACCGAGCCGAGCGCGGAGCAGTTGACGGACTGGCTGGCGGAACATGGTTTCATTGTCGGGGCGGCAGCGGGAGAGGGCTAATCAAACCTCAGGTCACGAAGCTGCGCCCTGCCTGATGCTGCTGCCATGTGCCACTCGCCAGGATTTCCTGAATTGCTTCAACCACGCAGCGCACTTCTGCGTCGCTGTTGTAGAAATGTGGCGCGATGCGAATGCCCGCCCCTTCGCGATAGTCGATGATGATGCCGCGCGCCAGTAGCTCGCGCGAAACTTCGTAAGCATGATCGGGACGCAGCGTGACGGTGCCCGCGCGCACAGATGGCTCTCGTGGCGAGAACACCGTAATACCTGCAGCATCGGCAAGGTCAATTACAAGTGCGGTCTGGCGCATGGATTTCGCGCGAATGGCCTCGACACCGACCTGGGCGATGATCTCAACACCCGGCTGAACCGCATAGAGCGAGGCAATGCCCGGTGTGCCATTTGCGAGACGGTAGCTGTCCTCACGCCGTTCAAACGAGTCGATGTCGAAGGCGAACGGCTGCCGGTGCGCAAACCAACCGGTGATCTTCGGCGCGAGGCCTGGCAGCAGATCAGGCCGAACGTACATGAACACGCCGCCCGGCCCGCCGCACAGCCACTTGAGCGTGCCGCCGATGTAGAAATCGACATTCAGCGCGGTGACATCGAGCGGAATGACGCCGACGCTGTGGTAGCCGTTGAGCAGCACCTGTGCGCCAACCTGATGCGCGCGTTCGACGATGGCCTGCGCGGGCATGATGTATGCGCTGCGGAAGAGGACGTGGCTGAGCGAGACCAGGCGTGTGCGCTCGTCAATCGCGCTGAGCAGTTCATCGGTATCAATCGTCATGCCGTCGTGACTGCGGATGACTTCGACCCGCATGTGAGCAGGCAGCATCTGGCGAAGGGTGTAAACATCGGACGGGAAGTCCTGATCACAGATCACCACTTTGTTCCGGTGCGTCTCGCTGAAGTCCAGCGCGCTGAAAAGGATGCTGTTCGCGATGCTGGCATTCTCGTGCATCAACACACTTCCAGCGGGCGCACCCATCAACGGGGCGACCTTGTCACCCACCACGCGCTTGAGATCCCACCATCCGCTGCTCCAGGCGCGCACGCCCAGCGTCGCCCAGCTATCGGCATAGTCGCGCAGGCGATCATAGACAGCCCGCGGCATCGCGCCGAGCGAGTTGCTGATCAGGTAGGTGGTTGTCTCCAGGATGGGAAACTCGGCGCGCCAGTGCAGCAGGGTGTCATCGAGCATGAAGATAATCCTTTGATGAGAAAATCTGAGGAGATCAGGGGACTAATAGTGCCAATCAGGTGACTTCCGAAAGGGAATTATGCAAAATACACACATACATTCTTGTCTAGATCGGTTAACGTTTTCTGAACGTTGCATCTGGAAAGACGTTTTTTCACGTTCTTGGCAGTACAATAATACAATACCTCGATGTGTCGATTGAACCCAATCGGTCTGCTCCGGGTAGGTAGTGAACGCATGACCCTTTGAAAGTATGGTGGCGTATGAAACTCTCACTGCGGATTTGGGTATTCATAATTATCGCGCTGTTCGTTGCAGCCGGGTGTAGTTCACTGCCAGGTTTGCAGGTTTTAGCTGGGCAGGATACGCAGAGCGCCGCTGAAGAACGGGTTGCTGAATTGACTGATCTGGTGATGGGGGATAAGTCCGGCAATACGGATCCAGCCATGACCACCGCCGCTGACCGAATTGAAGCGGCCAACAACAGCATCGTTGACATTATCGAAGTCCGCAAAGACCTCACTGCGGATACCTTCACGGTTTACATGCTGCTGAATATGCCGCAGGGTACCACTCAGGCCGACTCGAATGAAATTCTGCGGCGGGCGATAGAGCTGACCTGGCAGGGCACGTTGCAACAGAGCATTGGGTCAGATTTGATCAATGTCGTCTTGCTGAGTCCCAGTGCCATTCCTACGCTGGACAAAGGGCCGAGTTTTGTAGGCTTTGTGGTGCTGGATGCGCAGATCGCGCGCGACGATGTGGTCACGTACTTCGCGAACCGCCCCAACACGCTGCAAGACTTTCTGGACCTGATCGCCCAGGGCAAGATGACCATCGACCAGCCAGAGCAGGAAATCTATGCCGGGCAGCCCAATCATCCAGTGTTCATGCTCGGGCCTATTGGGGCGCAGTTGCGCGGGGAGCAGGCAGCAGAAAGCGGCCAGTCCTCAGACGTATCGCAATGATTGGGCAGCTGCAGTGCGTTCCGTTTTGTGATGTATAGATACCTTCTCTTGACCCTGCTTCAATGACCTGAAGCCGGGTCTTGTGTTTTCCGGCAACCTCACCCCTGACTGCTTCCGACAATAGGTCGAAGGCAGGGGGCGAGAAACAGCAGAAACTGTTGGTAAAGCGACGGGGAAAGCGATGTTATGAGTATTGTAAAAAAGGGCGAGAACCAAACACTTTCGACACAGCGCTTCGCCTGGGAACAAGAGGAGACGCTGGTAGATCGGCGGCGGTCGCTGTTCTATCGCATCCGGCGTGTTTTCACGTTCTGGCGCATTGTGCTGTTCGTTTTCATCGCGGCGGCGCTGCTGGACGCCAGCGTGATGCGGGGCATCCTCGATTTCCTGGAGCAGTCGTGGCAGATACTACAGCAGAGTTTTGCAGTCGATTTGCAGAATCTGACCAATCAGTTGATTCGTATTCTGGTGGTACTGACCGTCGCCATCGGGCAGTTCGCGCTGATATTCTGGTTCCTGGGGCGCGCGCGCACCTACACGATCTGGCCGGGCGGCAGCAACGAGGGCATTAGCTTCGCCGATTATCGCGGCCATCCCGAACTGCTGGAACAGGCCAGACAGGTTGTGACACTGCTGCGCGGCGTGCGCGTCTTCGAGGAAGCGGGCGGTGAACCGCTGAATGGGCTGCTGCTGGAAGGGCCGCCGGGCACGGGCAAAACCTGGCTGGCAAAGGCCATCAGCACTGAGGCTGGCGTGCCGTTCATGTACCTCGATGCCTCGTCGCTGATGTCGATGTTCTTCGGTATCGCGCCGCTGAAGGTGATGAACCTGTATCGCAAAGCGCGTACAGCGGCCAAAGATTACGGCGCGTGCATCATCTTCATTGACGAAATCGATGCGATTGGTTCGCGCGGTGGCGTGGCGCAGAAGCAGGAATACTCTGAGCCAGGCAGTTCTCCGCTGCGGCGCAACCGCCTGCCTATCTTCTTTGGCATGGGCGGGCAGACGGGCTTGCTCAGCACGCTGCTGACCGAGATGGATGGCTTCAGCGCGGAACACGGGACATGGGCGAAGCGGCGGGTATGGTGGTATAAGAACGTGCTGCGGCGCAAACCCCCGAAACCGCAGAAGCGTATCCTGACAATTGGCGCGACCAACCGTGTTGGGGCGCTGGATGCGGCGCTGCTGCGCGCGGGACGTTTCGACAAAAAGCTGCGTGTTGACCCGCCGGACATGGAAGGTCGGCGCGACATCATCGAATACTACCTCTCCAAGACCGCCCACGACGAGAGCGTTGACCCGCTGATCGTCGCCTCGGAAACGCCGCGCTATACACCAGCGGACATCAAGTACCTGCTGAACGAAGCGCTGCGTTACGCGCTGTTCCAGGGGCGTACCTATATCACCTACGAAGACATCCGGCGCGCGCAGCCCGAACATGAGATGGGTATGCGAATGCCGATCAAGAATATGACGTATCGGGATCGCTACCGCCTGGCGGCGCATGAGGCCGCGCACGCCATCGCGATACGCTTATTTACGCCGCACTTCCGCATTTCGCGTATCACGATCATTCGCCAGGGTTTCGCGCTGGGGCATGTCAGTTCGTACCCAGCGACGGAAGAATACATGGACTACACCTACGAATTCCTGATCAATCGCCTGCGCGTCTCGGTGGCGGGTAAGGCGGGCGAAATGGAGTTCTGTGGAGAAGAGGAACAGACGCTCGGTGTTGGCGGGGACTTCGCCAATATTCGTAATATCCTCAACATCATGGCGCAGGCGGGCATGTTCGGGGTGATTGGTGTGGCGATGAAAGAGGCCATCGAAGTTGACGTCATGATGGAGGAGACTTTCATCGATGCGTTGACCGAAGTGCGCTTCACGCTGCGCTCGCATAAGGCGATGGGCGAGGCGCTGATTCAACTGCTGCTGCAAAAGGATGAACTGCTGGCGAACGAAGTCGAAGCCTTCTTCGATCAGTATGGGCTGTTTACGCCAAAAGTCGATCTCGAACCCTATAAGATGCCAGCACTGTCCGGAGGGAAGAGCGCATGACTGCTGTGAAGAATGCACCTGACCAGCCGTATCTCGACGTAGCTGGAAAATGGAACTGGGAATCGGAAGAAACCCTCGTCGATCAACGCAACCGACTTCCAAACCGCCTGCGGCGCTTCTTTGTACGGGGTTGGTGGTGGAAAGCAATTCTGACGATCTTCGTTGTTGGGCTGTTTGTGCCCAGCATCATGCAGACTCTCGTCACAATTTTCGGTCTTGTACTCAGTATCGGCATCTTCATGATGACCGCCGTATTACAATTCGTGGCAATTTTCTGGTTCCTCAGCCGTTCGCGCACCTATGAAGTCTATCCGGGCGCGGAAGGAGTGAGCTTTGCCGATTATCGTGGGCAGCCGGAACTGCTGGAACAGGCTCTACAGGTGGTGACCCTGCTGCGTGGTGTCAAGGCCTTCGAGCGCGCAGGTGGTGAACCACTCAGCGGGCTGCTGCTGGAAGGGCCTCCGGGCACGGGCAAGACCTGGCTGGCGAAGGCCATCAGCACCGAGGCAGGCGTGCCCTTCTTTTACGTCGATACATCGTCGCTGCAAGGCATGTTCATTGGTACAGGCGCGCTGAAAGTGATGCGGATGTATAGCAAGGCGCGGCGGACGGCCAAAGAGTATGGCGCGGCGGTCATTTTCCTCGATGAAATTGACTCGGTTGGCGCACGTGGCGGGATGAGTGCTGGTGCCCAGGCGGGTGGCGGTGGCATGGGCGGTATGGGCGGCTTCATGGGCGGCGGCGATATGAGCGGTTTGCTCAGCACGCTGCTGGTGCAGATGGATGGCTTCAGCCAGGAGCACAGTTGGCGCGCGCGCTGGCGTGCCCGCATCTACCGTCTGATTGGCCGCAAACCGCCAAAGCCGGAGAAGCGCGTGCTGACGATTGGCGCGACGAACCGTATTGACGCGCTGGATGCGGCGCTGCTGCGGCCCGGACGCTTCGACAAGAAAATTCGCGTCGAGCCACCGGACATGGAAGGGCGGCGCGACATCATCGAATATTACCTGTCGAAGATGGCGCACGATGCCAGCATGAATCCGGCTATTCTGGCAACCGAGACCCCCGGCTATACTCCGGCAGACATCAAGTACCTGCTGAATGAGTCGCTGCGCTATGCCTTGTTTTCCGGGCGGCGTTACATCACCTATGCCGATTTCCGCCGCGCGCAGCCGGAACACGAGATGGGCTTGCGCGCGCCGCTCAAACATCAGTCGCCGGAATTTCGCAAGCGCGTGGCCTATCATGAGGCTGGGCACGCGGTCGCGGTGCGTCTGTTCCTGCCACAAAACCGTATCGCTCGCATCACGATCATCCGCCAGGGCGGTGCGCTGGGGCATGTCAAGGATTACCCGGCGCGCGAATCGTATCGTGGGCTGCGGACGAAGCGCGAACTGCTGGACGACCTGAAGTGTGCGATTGCTGGAAAGGCTGCCGAGATCGAATTCTGCGGCACGCACCAGCAGACCACTGGGGTCGCTGGCGATTTCAATTACATCTTCAACATGCTCAGCCGCATGGTAGCAGCAGGCATGTTTGGCGCTATGGGCGGGAGTATGCGTGTTGATTGGCAGTGGCCCTGGGGACCGGTCAATAATCTCACGTCGGATCAGAAACACTCGGTTGAAGAGCAGTATCAGAGCCTTTTGACCGAAACGCGTAAGGCGCTGCGCGAAAACGCCCATATCATGAACGCGCTCGTCGAACTGCTGTTGGAAAAAGAAGAATTGCTGGCCGACGAAGTGCGTGCGTTCTTCGACCAGTATGGGCTGTATACCCCTGACCCGACCATCGTCAAGGATGGAGAAGAGGTGAGCCTGCTGCCGCCGACGCCAGAGGCTGCACTGCCCGCCGGGACGGACTAGCGGCGCGGTCAGGGTTCGTCTTTCAGCGGGAGGTGTGCAGGTGCATAGCCTCCCGTTGTGATTCTAGGTCTCGATCTGGATGCCCTGTTCGCCCAGGGCGGCACGCAGCCCGTCCCACTGCCCAGCGCGCACGATCACGGCCATCGGCCCCAGACGCGCACCCAGGTAACGGCGTAGCGCGGGTGTGTCGAGGATGCGGTCGAGCGTTTCCGGGGCGGTCGTCCGCAGCACCTGGAGCTGTTCGACCGTCACGGATGCTGCCGGGCCTGCGCGCCAGTTGTCCAGCAGACGTGCGACGGCAGGGGGCAGCGGCGCATCGCCCAGTGCGCGAGCCAGGAAGCTGGCAATGTGGCCGGTGTTGATGCCCTGCTCGGCGGCACGTTCAATCCCGGCTGCGTCTAATCTGTAGCTGTAGGGATCACCCGCCGCAACCCAGGTGGTGAAGCGCGCGGCCTGGAAGCGGTCTACGCGCGGGATCTTGCGCGAGATCAGCAGCGTTCCATCGTCCTTCAGGGTGATCTTGTCTTCTGGGTCAGCGGGGGTAGGCCAGGGCGCTTGCCCCAGGAACGCGCGTCCGTAAGCGGTCACTCGCGCGGCATCGTCGGCGCGGTCGAGCAAGCCCAACCAGTGCATCGGCCCGGTTATGTAGAATTCCAGCAGCGCGCCTTCAACCGCTTCCCAGCTTTCGAAGCCGTTCAGATAGTCTCCAGCATCGTTGCGGATGTACCAGCTTTCGTAATTGCCGTCTGGCCGCTGGAAGTCCGGGTCGGTGGCCTTAACGGACTGAATGAAGACTTCCAACGCCCACCAATCCTGACGAGGCACGAGGCCGCCCATTAACTCCAGCACGCCTTCACGCGCTGCCGAGGGATCGTAGTCGTCAAGTTCGCCACCTGGCTCCGGGTGCAGGCCGGGCACATGCCACAGGTCGCGGTAAACGACGCTGGCCTTCCAGGCCTCGGCGAGGTGCTGCACCTGCGCCGCGCGTGACCCGGACAGCCAGCGGCGGGCTTCCGCGCGTTTGGGAGCGGCTTTGCCCCCCTGCACTTCGATCAGGTCAGCGCTCAATCCCAGGCCGAACAGGAAGGTCAGGCGTGCCTCGTCCTGCTTGAGCAGGTGTGAGCGCAGGTCATCGCGGTCTTGCGCCGCCAGCGCACCCGCGTCCAGCAGGGGCAAGACGAGCTGCAAGTAGGCCAGCAGCGTGGTCATGTCGTCCACGATTGATGTGTCTGCCGTCTGGATACCCGTCACGGAGGGTAGGGCTTCGACTGATGGCGCTTCCGGTTCGTCCGGCTCAGCTTCCAGGTTGGAGTATGAGGTCTTGCGAACCGGCAGCACTGCAGCAAGGTCATCCGGCACGTAGATGACGACGCGCGGGCCAGCATCGGCCAGTTCGAATGACTGCGCGATCAGGCCGCGATAGTAGAGCGCTTCCGCGACCCCGATGGGTTTCTCCAGCGGTTTTTCACGCTCGATCTGCGCCGCACCCATCTGCCGAACCTCACCGAACAGGCGCGAGAACTTCGCCATCGGCATTCGGCCTTCCGAACCGAGCAGCATCTGCATCGCGCCGCGCTGCTGGTCGGTGAGCGAATCCCAGACCTGCTCGGCGCGGGCAGGGTCGAGCATGGCCTTGACAATAGCAGCAATCAGCGCCGGACGTTCAAGTCCGACAGCGTTGGTTTTCCACAGTTTCGCCAGGAGGGGCAGCATCCCGGCGTCGGTATCTTCCTGGAGCGTTCGGGTGAGTGTTTTCATGCCGAACAGTGTAAGCAGGAACAGGAATTTCTGCCAGTCATTACAATGATGATCGTGGAATCGAAAAGGGGCGAATCCGCCCCTTTGTCGTCATATTCGTAGGTGTGCGAACTACAGTCCCGCGTCGCGGCGCAGCAGTTCGGCCTTGTCGGTCTGTTCCCAGGGCACGTTCAGATCGTCGCGGCCAAAGTGCCCGTAAGCCGCCACCTGCTTGTAGATCGGACGGCGCAGTTTGAGGTCGCGGATGATCGCTGCCGGGCGCAGGTCGAAGTGTTTGCGGATCAGCGCTTCGATCTGGTCATCCGGAATTACGCCCGTGCCGAAGGTTTCGACGGCCAGCGAAGTGGGCTGTGCCACGCCGATGGCATACGATACCTGAACCTCAAAGCGAGTTGCCAGTCCAGCGGCCACCACGTTCTTCGCCACATAGCGCGCCATATACGCAGCGCTGCGGTCAACTTTCGTCGGGTCTTTGCCGGAGAACGCCCCGCCGCCGTGCCGCGCGACACCGCCATAGGTATCGACGATGATCTTGCGCCCGGTCAGCCCGGCATCGCCCAACGGCCCGCCCGTGACGAAGCGCCCGGTGGGGTTGACGAAAATGCGTGTGTTGCTGTCCAGCAGTTCAGCCGGTGTGACGTGGTTGATGATGTGTTCGATCACTGCCGCGCGGATGTCTTCCTGGCTGATCTCCGGCGCGTGCTGCGTGGAGATGACGATGGTGTCGATGCGCTTGGGCTTGCCATAAGCGTATTCAACCGTGACCTGGCTTTTGGCGTCCGGACGCAGCCAGGGCAGTTCGCCGCTCTTGCGCGCTTCGGCGAGGCGGCGGGTCAGCTTGTGCGCCAGCGAAATGGTCAGCGGCATGTATTCGGGCGTCTCGTCGCAGGCAAAGCCGATCATCATGCCCTGGTCGCCCGCGCCCGTGGCTTCGATCTCGGCCTCGCTCATGCGGCCTTCGCGCGCTTCCAGCGCCTTATCTACGCCCTGCGCGATGTCTGAGGACTGCTCCTTGATCGAGACGATCACACCGCAGGTTTCAGCGTCGAAACCAAATTTGCCGCGCGTATAGCCGATCTGGCTGACGGTTTCGCGCACCAGCTTCTCGATATCCACATAAACGCTGGTGGTGATCTCGCCAATCACGACAACCAGACCCGTTGTCGTCGCGCATTCACAGGCAACGCGCGCGTTGGGATCATTGGCGATGATCGCATCCAGCACGGCGTCGGAAATCTGATCGCACATCTTATCGGGATGACCTTCCGACACCGACTCCGAGGTGAAGAAGTAGTGCGGTGACGTCATGAAAGTCGTGTTACTCAACTGCGTTTGCTCCTTGATTCTGCTCATGGGCTGCCTCCACTAATGAAAAACGCCTCTCTGGGAGGCGTAATGGATGGTTGCTTGCTTACGCTCATCTTCCAGAGTTGACCTCTGCCGGATTTGGCACCTTCCCAACGCTTCAGGGGTTGCCGCGGTTTCATAGGGCCGTTACCCTCCACCGCTCTTGATGAGTGCGGGATTCGCACTTTTTCAGGTTGTTAAGCGCACTATACCATATTTTTCGCGGCAGAATCAACGCCTAGTTTTGTGAACAGGCCGCTTCACCTACGAAGGCCGCAGGACTCCACACCGGCGGCATGTTGCCCAGTCCGAACTCGTCCACCAACCGCCAGCCATTGTTCGCCAGATCAACCAGCGCGACTGCGTAACTGCTTCGCAGCGCCAGATAGCGCCCGTCGGGGCTGAAGCGCGGATAATCGGTGTAGCTCAGCGCCGGATCTCCGAGATAGCGTACCGCGTTGCTATCTGCTGAACCGACCAGCGGCACCTGCCACAGTACGTTTTCGGCCACATCGCGGAAGTCGCGCGCCGCGCTGATGATGGCTGTGCTGTCCGGCAGCCAGGTGGTATCGAGGATCAGACTCCACTGCTGGCTCAACTGCGTCGGAATTGCGCCCTGGGCATTGGCGATCATCCAGAACTGGTCATTGCCAGGGCTGGGCGAATACACAAACGAGATCAGGCTGCCATCGGGACTCCAGCGCGGGGCGCGCAGGCTGCCCGTCGGGAAGTTCGCCAGGTTGTACTTGGTCTGCCCATCGGCACTCACCACCCACAGATCGGCCTCACGAAGCATTGCGGCGGTGTTGACGGGCTGACCTTCGGGTGTGGGCGCAGCAGTGGAGTAGATGTCCGCGCCGGGCACGCGGCGGGTATACGAGATATACGCCAGCCACTGCCCATCCGGCGACCATTCCGGTTCGTGTTCGTCGCCCGTAATGCTGTAGAACTCTGGCACGCCGCCCTGCGCGCCCACCCAGGCGATGTGGTAGCTGCGTTCGGGCGTTCCGTCTGCCAGCAGGGTCGTGCGGATGAGCGTGAAGGCGATGCGGTTGCCGTCGGGTGAGGGCTGCGCTTCCCAGACTTCCCACTGATCCGGCGGCAGCTCACTGAACTGCACCAACTCGCGCACATCACTGCCGTCCAGCCGCGCGCTGTAGGCTCGTCCAAGCGCGCCATTTGTGCTCAGCGTGTAAATCACGCGGCAGCCGTCTGCGCTGAAGCCCCATAGCATATGCCAGCGGGTATCGAATCGTAGTTGCCGCGTGGTTCCTGTACCGAGGTCATGAAGCAGAATGGCATCCTGTTGAGCGTTGGTCGCGCCGAGCAGTGGGCCGACGAGCGGCGGGTCAGCCTGAGCTTGAGGGTACGTTGACGGGATGAACACCAGAGCGAAGAAGGCAATCAGAACTGCACGATACATGTGTGCTGTCTTTCGAGGAAGGTTCAGCAAGGGCGTGGATGGCATAGTGCGAACCTCACCCCCGGCCATTTCTCGATGAAGAGAGAAGGGCGAAGACGAATGGGGGTGAGGTAGGAATAGTACTGATTGATGGTTACGGCGTCGTCACCGGGATGAACGACTCGGCCGGATTGCGAACCGCGCCGACGGCGGCAGCCAGCCAGCCACGCACGAGCGTGCTGTTGCAGATGACCTGCACTTCGTACCAATCCTGCGGGCGGTCACGACCGACGATCACATACTCCAGGTTGCCGGGCAGCGTGCAAAGCGGCAGCGCGTTGCTGCGTGGCGCGGCCAACAGCGGTTGTTCGCTGAAGATGAAGAACGTCGGCGGGGTGATTTCGCCGCTGACCGGGACAACACCGACGCCAGTCAGGTCGCCACGCGCGATCAGGAACTCGGCCCGCGCCCAGCCGATGATTTCGCCTGCCTGAACATACCACCAGGTGAAGTCGTCGTTGCGACCAAGCGGAATCAGCACCGTGCCACCATCAACGATCGCGACGAGGGTATAGTCCACGCTGTCGCCGCTGCGGAGCGAGAGATTATCGGTGTTGACCAGCAGGTAGCCCGGTAGGGTTTCGGTCAGATCTTCGGGGTTATCTGGGCGTGGCGCTTCGGCATTGATCGGCACGTTCGGCGAAGTCTCGCCCAACGGCAGAGCAGCACCGGCGTCTGAAACAAGTTCATCGCCGCGCACCTCGAAGATGAAATCGGGCAGTGCACTGTAGCCGGGCAGCCCGGCGCACGAACCGGTCGCCGCTGTAATCAGTTGTTCACTAAAGCCGTTGCCCGCCTGGCTGACCACGCGCAGTGTGAGCGGGTTGTACTGTGGCGTAGCACTCCAGGCCACGACATCGCCGCTGTTCCACGAGACGGTGCCGCCAACAAAAAAGGTGTCAATTTGTGGTTCATAAATAACTCTGCCGGAGCCATCAGTCGCGCTGACGATGAAGGCTTCGCGCGCGTCGCCCGTGTTATCACGGTCAAGCGCGATGGAGCCGCTGCCGCTGAATCCCTCGCAGGTCAGCGAGAAGCTCGCCCCCGCATTACCGCCCGCGTTGACAGGGAGGGCGACGGCCACAATCAACAAAGCGAGGACAAAGAAAATGCTGAAACGCCGCAACATGGGGGATGCTCCTCTACAATTGAGCAAAATGCATTACGTTGATCATACTCGAATTGAGCATTTACGCAATGTGCCGCCCTTTCATCTCCCGCACTCAGGCCTTACAATCTGCTGACGGACTCAAACCTCAGGCAAATTCCAGCCATGACCCGACTGCTCTACATCGCGAATGTTCGCCTGCCGACCGAGAAAGCGCACGGGCTGCAGATCATGCAGAACTGCGAGGCGTTCGCGGACGCGGGCACACACGTAACGCTGTGGACGGCAATGCGGAAGAATCGCCGTGAACTACGCGGTATCAACGACATCTGGACGCACTACGGCGTGAAGCGCAACTTCGAACGGATCAGCCTGCCGACGCTCGACCTTCTGTTGTTGGTGCCGTCGGTTGGCCTGCTGGCGCGGCTGGCCTTCCATGTGCAGCAGACTACATTCGTGCTGGCTGTGTTGCTGCGAGCAGCTTTTGTCCGCGCGGATGTGTATTACAGCCGTGATGCCATCACACTGCTGGTGCTCAGTCTGATCAAGCCGCGTAGGGCGCTGGTTTACGAGGCGCATACCATGCCCGCGACGGGAGGTGGGCGTTGGCTGCGACGGCTGACACTGCGGCGCTGCGAGGCGGTCGTAGCGGTGACACGGCGATTGGGCGATGACCTGATCCGGCTTGGGGCGGAAGCGGAGCGCGTGCATGTCGCCCATGATGGCATTCGCGCTGAACGCTTCGCTGAATTGCCCTCACAGGCGGATGCGCGGGTGCAGCTTGGTTGGCCGAAAGAGGCATTCATCGTCGGTTATGTCGGGCGGCTGCAAACGATGGCTCAGGACAAAGGCGTTGGCCTGCTGATTGAGGCGCTGCGAACGGTTGAAGGCGCGACCCTGGCGCTGGTTGGCGGGCCGGACGACCTGGCTGACCAGTTTGGGCAGGCGTGGCGCGCAGGTGGCCTGGCGGCAGAGCGCTTCATCAACGCGGGGCAGGTGTCGCCCGACCGTGTGCCCCTCTATCTGGCGGCGCTGGATGTTTGCGCCATGCCCTTTCCCTGGACAGAGCACTTTGCGTACTATGCTTCTCCGATGAAGCTGTTTGAGTACATGGCATCCGGGCGTGCCATCGTAGCCTCGGATTTGCCCAGCACCGCTGAAGTAGTCAGCGATGGTGAAACCGCGCTGCTGTATCCGCCGGGCGATGCTGCCGCGTTGTCTGCGGCGATCTGCCGTCTGCGCGATGACACCGCGCTGCGTGACCGGTTGGGGCAGGCTGCACGTGAAACAGTTATGCTGCACTACACCTGGGCGGCGCGAGCGGGTTTCATCCTCGGTCACTTACAGGAGGGTGATCATCATGCTTGACCATTTCTGGCAGCAGTACCAGTCTGCGCTGCCTGTTGACCATCCGCATCGCGGCTCGCGCTATACAGCCTGGGGGTTTGGGGACAGCCCCGCGTTGATGGATGAACTCGGCCAACTGGTCGCCCAGGGTATCAAGACTGCGACCACATCGCTGTTGTGGGAATATGAACATGATGGCGAAGAGATCCCTGTAGTGGGTGAACTGAGTGTGATTCTGAGTGGCGCTGCGCAACCGCTGTGCATCATTGAGACCACCGAACTGAAGGTGATGCCCTTTAATCAGGTGGATGAACTGTTCGCCTTTGATGAGGGCGAGGGTGACAGGACGCTTGCCTACTGGCGCGATGCTCACCAGCATTTCTTCGGGCGGGTCTGTGCCAGAATTGGGCGCACATTCAGTGAAGACATGCTTGTCCTCTGTGAACGTTTTCGCCTCGTGTACAAAGCCTGATCACAATGCATGTCGGACTGCTCACCTGCGAACTGACCCACCGTCACGGTTGGGCACATTACAGCACCAGCCTGGCTGCTGCGCTGCGCCGCGCTGGTGCCACGGTGACGGTTATCGCCGCACGTAACTCACCGCCGCTCGATGGCGTGATGCTGCACCCGCTGCTGCCGACCGTGACGCCGCTGGAACGCCTGCTGCC
>JAEUQX010000454.1 GCA_016788625.1 Anaerolineae bacterium | reverse complement strand
CCATCGCCCACGCCCACGCCGATGCCGGGGTAGACCTTGCAGCGTCCGCCCGTATCCGCGATGAGATTCTCCGTCCACTTCTTGACGTATTCCGGCTTGAAGCCCGCCATGGCCGCTTCTGAACGCGGCGCGATGAATTCGTCCAGCCCCAGCACGGTCGCCAGCGCGTTGTAAGCACCTTCCGGCGTGGCATCGGCCAGCACGCCCTTCTGCCACGAGTCGGCAAAGTTGGCGAAGCGCGCGCCAGCGGGCGTGTTGTAGAGCACGGGCTTGAGCCAGTCCGCGCCAACCGCGTAGTCTGACTGATCATACTGCGCCTTGAGATAGGGGTTGTAGGTGTTGATCACCTGCCAGATGCCGTAGCCGACTTCGTGCTTGGGGTCGGAGAAGCGGATCATGCCTGCGACTTCGTGATACAGCGCCTGGTGGGCATCCAGCCACATCTTCTCCCACATCAGCACTTCCGGGTGGTGCAGCAGATGCCGCAGCAGCGTGACGAACACGCCATCACGCGGGCGGTTTCCGGCGCGCACACCTTGCAGGAAGCGGTCGATCTGGCGGTAGCCGTCGATAGCGCGCTGTGGATCAATGCCCCTGGCGCGCCCCTCGGCCACGAAGTATTCGTCAAACCCGGTGCTGCTGTCCGCGCGGAAGATGTCCATCAGCGGACTCTGGCGCTCGATGCCCCACAGCATCCCGTCCAGCGCGTGATTGCTGAACCAATCATCGATCACCGAACGCCACCAGGCGCGGTAGTGCGGGTTCAGCAGCGAGGGGCGGGTAGCCGTCCGTCCCCAGTGGTCGCGGTCGAGGAAGTGGTGGAAGCCGGGCTGCCAGATCGAACGGATTGAGGATGCTGATGTTTCGCAGTAGTAGGTATAGACCTTCATACCGCGCTTCTTGGCCGCCGGAATCACATCGGCGAGCGCATCAAAGCCCGCATACAGCTTGTCCGGCGCGCCGAAAGACTTGAGCAGCGTGCCCTCAAAATAGGCCGGGTCGGGCTGGTAGAAAGCGCCGCCTTCCAGGTTATCCGCCTCGGCCACGCCGTGATCGGGGAAGCCGTAGACCGCGCGGCCTGCGTTGCCATAGCTCCAGGAGAGCGCCGAAATCAGCAGGGCGTTCACCCCGGCATGGTTCTCCAGGATGTCCAGAACCTGCTCGACACCTTCGTCAATGAAGCTGATCGCTCCGATTTGTATGCCAACAAATGTTTTAGCCATTGTCTCTCGCTTCGGGTAATGAAAATGTTTCATCTGCCGCGCAGACGCGGGTCAAGGAAGTCACGCAGCCAATCGCCCAGGATATTCAGCGACAATACGGTCAGCATGATGGCGAGGCCGGGGAAGAAGGCTGGCCACCACTTGCCCGCCAGAATCTGATCGCGGCTCTCGTTGAGGATGCCCCCCCAGGTCGGCACGGTCGGCGGCACACCCAGTCCCAGGAAGGACAACGACGCCTCCGCCAGAATAGCGCTGGCAACATTAAAGGAGGCAATGACGATCAATGGCGCGATTACATTGGGCAGGATAGCGCGCAGCATGATGCGCCAGTCGCCGGCACCCATACTGCGGGCGGCCTCAACGTATTCTTTCTCGCGCTGAGAAATAGTCTGACCGCGAGCGATGCGCGCATAGGTGACCCACTGACCGATGCCTAGTACCGGAACAAGATTCCAGACACCCGGCCCCAGGACAACCAGCACCATGATCGCCAGCAGGATGAAGGGGAACGCCAACTGAATATCGGCAATGCGCATGATGGTGTCATCAACCCAGCCGCCGCGATAGCCCGCAATGATGCCTAGCGTCGTGCCCATCAGCCCGCCTACCGCCACCGCCATCAGGCCAACGGCCAGCGAGATCTGCGCGCCATAGATGATACGCGACCATAAGTCACGTCCCAGGCCATCTGTGCCAAGCAGGTATTGCATCGTGCCATTCTCGTCGCGATGAAAGGGTTCAAGCAGGCGTTCCACCAAGACCTGACGATTGGGGTCACGCGGGACAATCTGCTGTGCAAACAGCGCCATAACGACCACGACTCCCAGGATGCCCAGCGCCAGCAGCGGCCACTTGGCTCTGATGAGACTGAACATAGCGCGTTTCCAGATGGCTTGTTCCGGTGGTTTGAGTTGAGCCGCAACCGGGAACGGCGTTACTGCCTGTGCCATTGGCTCACCTCAGTCGGATACGCGGGTCAAGTTGCGCATAGATAATATCTACCAGTAAGTTGATAAAAATGAACATCGCGGAAAAGACGACGACAGCAGCCTGCACCACTGGAATATCGCGCTGCGTAATCGCATTCGTCACCAACCGCCCGACGCCCGGCCAGGAAAACACCGTCTCTGTGACCACGACGCCGCTGAGCAGGAAACCAAACTCCAGGCCGAGCATGGTCACGATGGGGATGAGGGCATTGCGGAAGGCGTGCCGCATAATGACGGCGCGTTCACTCAGCCCCTTCGAGCGGGCCGTGACGACATAATCCTGCGAGAGGACTTCGAGCATGGACGAGCGCACCAGGCGCGCATTACGCGAGAGGGAAAACAGGCCGATGGTGATGCCGGGCATAATCAGGAAGCGGATGGCCGAGGGCAGATTAGCCAGCGCCTCGTTAAAATTCCCTTCAGTCAGAGGTTGAATGATGGGCACATGCCCAGAGATGGGCAAGAGGCGCAGTTGCAGGCCGACGAAGATGATCAGCATGATACCCAGCCAGAAGCTCGGCATCGATTGACCGAACATTGCCATCAGCATGATACCGCCGTCAGCAGCCGTCCCGCGCCGGATCGCGGCGATGATTCCGATAGGGATGGCGACAGAAATCGAAATGAACATCGCGAAGAAAGTCAGTTCCAGCGTGGCGGGCAGACGCTCCATGACCAGTTCGATGGCTGGCTTGCGCGAGCGGATCGAGGTGCCCAGGTCGCCGCGCAGCAGGCCGCCGACAAAATTCAGGTACTGCTCCGGTAGCGGCTTGTCAAAACCGAGCTTAATGCGCGTGGCGATGATTTCTTCTTCGCTAGCCCGTTCACTGACGTAGAAATAGGTGGGGTCACCCGCCAGGTGCAGGGTCAGAAACGAGAGCAGCGTGACGCCCATAATCACAATCACCGATTGCAGCAAGCGTCGGACGATGTATTGTCCCATAAGCGCTATAGTCCAAGAAGGCGGGGCAAGACCAGTGTCCTGCCCCACCAATAACGATTTTTACTTCAGGGTAGCGTTGTAGATGACGATCCACTCGTCACGGCGCGAGTTCCAGTTCAGACGGTTGCTCACACCGTAGAAGTCCGGCTGGAAGTACAGCAGCAGCCAGGGCGGATCATTGTAGAAGATCTCCAGCATCTGGTTGATGACCGTGCGTTCTTCGTCCAGATCACGGATGTTCGCCAGGCTGTCCCACAGCGTGAACCATTCTTCGTTCTGCCAGTTGGTGTAGTTGGTGCCAGCGTCCGGACCAGAGAGGTCGGCCATGTCATACAGCGCATCCCAGGTGCCGCCGCCCGTGCCGAGGAAGAACATCGGGCCGACTTCCTTGGGGCTGATCAGTTGGCGGTAGTCCGCCCAATCGCGGATGTCCACCGTCGTCTTGACGCCCACATCCGAGAGGTACTGGCCGATAGCCTGGACGACGTTGGCGTCGTTCAGATAGCGACCGCGCGGCCCCATCAGCGTCGTCTCGAAGCGCACGCCATCGGCATTACGCGGGTAACCTGCCGCATCCAGCAGTTCTTCGGCCTTGGCCGGGTCAAACGGATACGGCGACAGATTGGGGTTGTTGTTCGGCGGGTTCACCATGCTGGAGGCGCGCTCGCAGGTCGTGCCGAGCAGCGTTTCGCAGATGGTGGGTACATCAACGGCGTACTGCAAGGCAACGCGCACTTCGGTCTTCTGCAGCGCTTCGTAGCCAGGGGCATCCGCGAAGTTTTCGCCAAACTGGAAGCCGACATAGATGCGGCGCGTGCCAGCCACGGCCTGAACTTCAGCCGTGCCAGAAGCATTGATGGCCTCGATCTGATCGGGCGGCACATTGGCGATCACGTCCACGTTGCCCGCGATCAGTTCAGCGACGCGGGTGGAGGCTTCGGGGATGACACGCCAGATCTGGGTCTGGAAGTTGGTCGGGCGCAGGGTGTAGCCTTCAACGGCTTCCAGGCGGATATAGTCATCCGGCACCCATTCGACGAAGCGGTACGGGCCGGAGCCAATCGGGTTCTGGCCAGCTTCTTCCAGGCTCAGCGCCGAGTACGAGTCCTTGCAGTGGATGTAGACTTCGGAGATCAGCGCCAGGCGCAGGTTGGGCGTCTGATAGCGGTCGGTGATGACGGTCACTTGCAGGTCGCCATCGACGCGCATTCCCTGGTAACCAATGGCGGGCAGCGCGAAACCAGCGGTGTTACCCGTGAAGGCATTGGCCGGGTCCATCGCACGTTCGAAGCTGTAGGCCACATCTTCGGCGGTCAGCGCTTCACCGTCGTGGCAGGTCAGACCTTCGTTCAGCGTGAACGTCCATTCCTTGCCGTCTTCGGAGATGGAATACTCAGTCGCCAGGTACGGGCGCAGTACACCATCATCGCCGATTTCGAACAGTGTGCCAAAGACATGGAAGAAGATATTGGCTTCCGCGCGCGAGTTAACGCTGGCGGGATCCAAAGCACCTACGTCCACGCTCTGCCCGATGATCAAGGTGTTTTCGTCCGGCATCTGCTGTGCAAATACCGGCATGACCGTTACCAGCACAGCCAGTGCGCTGAGCAGTACAGCCAGTTGCAAACGCTTAGCGTTCATATTGTCTCTAACTCCCTCTTCCCAATCATGCAAAAACGAGTTGAACGAATTAACCGATGTTTGAGATGACGCACTCCTTCCTCACAGGATCACATCGTATCCTGTGGCAATACATCAGCTATCGACACAGACCGGCTTTCGCGGCTGGAGATCACGCAGGCTTCGACCATGGCCAGCGATTGGACGTGATCTCGTCCGCTGCACTCTAGCGGTTTGTGATCCAACACGGCGCTCACAAACGCATCAAGCAGTCCCTGGGTTTCGGTAATCCATAACTCATGCGGCGGCAGTTCGATGGGGGTCAGCGTCTTGTCGGCCTGCGCGGCTGTGTGCAGCGCGCCAAACTGCTCCTTCTGAATGATGACCCCGCCTGTGCAGTCCGTGCGCCATTCGAAGTGTGGCTCTGACCACCCGCTCTGCCAGGTGCCCTGGTAGTTGACGATCATGCCATTGCTGAAGGTGAACAGCGCCGCCACGTTGGCATCGCTTTCATACATGCTCCACGATGGATTCCAGGTCTGGCACTGCACCAACACTGGCTCTGCCCCATAGACAAAGCGCATGAGATCGAAGTGATGAATCGACTGTTCCCACAACATGGGTTGATCCATCTTCAAGGGATATTTGTTCAGATCGGGACGGTTGCCGTCGCGGTAACGTTCGTAAGTAAAGCGCGCGAATTCCGGCTGCCCAATGGTCGAATGTGCCAATAATTCACGCGCCGCTTTGGTCACGGCGAGGTAACGGAAGTTCAGGCCAACCATCAGGGCGGTCTGATGCTGTTCTGCGATGCGAACCATCTCGGCGGCTTCGGCCACGCTCAGCGCAAGCGGCTTTTCGACCAGCATGGGGATATGCCGTTCAGCCGCCGCCTGAATCTGCGTCTTGCGGCCAATCGGCGGGTTGGCGAGGATAATCGCGCCAACGGTCGGCATCGCTTGCAGCGCTTCTTCCGGCGTGGTGAAGCCGGGACGTTCGCCAAACTGCTCGTTCATGCGCTGGCGGGCGGCGGGGTTGGGATCGACATAGGCGACCACTTCGCAGCGCGGCGAGCGTCGCAGGACTTCTGCCCAGTGACGACCACGCACCCCTAGCCCTGCCAGAATGACCTGTAAGCGTTCCATCAAGCCACTTCCATCTGATAGTCACGGATGACCGCGCGAATGCCCTCCGCGAACGGAGTCCAGCGGTCAAAGTGCAATTCGTCCGCAAAGCGCGCACCAGTGGGCGTGCCCAACCGCGTCAACGGCGGAATGCCGGGTTCGGCTTCCTCGTGGATGACCAGTTCGATGTCAGGCAGCGCGCGTTGAATATGTGCTGCGATGTCGAGCGTCGTCAGTATTTCCGGCGCGATCAGTTGATACAGGCTGTGTTCAAGGCGCGGGGCGCTCAGCAGGCGCTGAATGCCATGCCCCACGTCCGGCGCGAATGTCCAGTCGCGTCGTTCGGCTGGCGCATAAACCTGTATCTGCCCGGTCTGCACGGCCTGCGCGACCAGGCGCGCGACCAGACTCACGCGGGGACGGGTCGCACTCGGAATCTCCCCAGGGCCATAGATGTTGCCCAGGCGCACAGCTACCACATCCTGCTGATCGTGCAGGCGCAGTGTTTCCGCCAGGAGCTCACTCATCTGTTTCGCGATGGCATAGCTGCCGATGGGTGAGGTGGGCGTCTGCTCGTCAACCGGGCCGAGTTGGGTTTGCCGGAATATACCTGTTGAACTGAGCAGCACTACCCGCCCGACCTGCCGGGAACGTGCCCATTCCAGAACAGCCAAAGTCGGCTGGATGTTGGCCTGCAAATTGGCGACGGACGACTCGCCGCGTTCACGAGCAGAGGCGGTAACTGCTGCTCCGTGCACAACCGCGTCGTAGTCGGCATCTGGCAGGGCGCTGTGATCGCCCGTAATGCAGTCGATGCTGCCGGGCCAGCGCGCCGCCCAAGCCTGCTGTGTTTCCGCCGTGATCAATGTATCCAATGCCGTGACGTGCCACCCCTGCTGAAGCGGCGCTTCCACCACATGGCGGCAGACAAAGCCACCCGCACCGGTTACGAGCACACGTTTAGTCATTGGGCAGACCTTCAATGACGGTATCCCAGTTTTCAGCCAGCAAATCTCCTGATGAGGCGACATGTTCCCGGATCAGC
>JAEUQX010000436.1 GCA_016788625.1 Anaerolineae bacterium | reverse complement strand
TGGGTATCGGCCAGTACAAGGGCTACGGCCTATCGCTGATGACTGATGTGATGACGGGCGTGTTGGGCGGCGGCGGTTTTGGGCTGGCCCCGTATTCCAATCCCGCCAAGCAGGATGTCTCGCACTTTTTGATGGCGATGGATATTGAATGGTTCATGCCACTGAGCGAATTCAAGACGCGCATGGACGCATTCATTCGCGATGTGAAGGCCGCCAAACTGCGCCCCGGTTTCAGCGAAATCCTCGTGCCGGGCGAGATCGACTACCGCCGCGAGATGGAATATCGTCAGAATGGTGCGCGGCTGGACGCGGTGATCTTTGACCAGTTACAGGAACTGGCGCAGAAACTTCAGATCGACTTCCCCTTTACACGCGAGGTGGTATCCGCATGAACGGCCCGCAGCAGCTCGCGCGTCCATTGGCACAGCGGGTAGCTGAACTGCCCGATGCGGCAGCGCCCTCTGGCGAAGATAACCCGCTGCCGGAAACTGTCCAGCAGGCCGCATTCGAGGCGCTGGCGCGCGGCGAAACACACTACACCGACCGCCCCGGCATTCTGCCCTTGCGCAAGCAGGCCGTCAATTGGCTGGGCAGTCACTACGGCCTGGAACTGGGCGCGGATGAAGTCACCATCACCTGTGGCGCGACCGAAGCCCGTTTTGTGGCGCTCAAGCAGCTTGTAGCGCCCGGCAAGCACGTTCTGGCACTCTCCAGCAGCCACTACATCGAAGCAGCCGCCCAACTCCTCGGCCTGAGTCTGCGCCAGCAAGTTGACGATTTTTCCGGGATCGGCGTGGTGTATCTGACCGCCGCCGATGACCCCGAACTGGTACGGCAGGTCTTGGATCAGGCTGCCACTACAGATTGTTGGATCCTCTGGGATACCAGCGTTGCCCCGGCTGCGGGACTGCATCCGGCGCATCACCCTGATCTGACTGGCCGCGTGATCTCCATCGGCAGCTTTTCGGACGCGCTGCCCGGCTGGCGCGTCGGCTGGATGGCGGGTTCAAAAGTCGCTAACAAGCTGCGTGCCTATAAACAAAGTATGACCATTTGCAGCACCAGCATCTCGCAATGGGCCGCGCTGGGACTGGCAGAATTATGAACCTGACGAACCCGAATATCCCTGAAGACGTGCGCGCCGTCGCCTCTAACGGTACCCAACTGCGCTACAAAATGATGGAACTGACCGTGCAGTATCCCGATGCCATCGCGCTCGGACGCGGCGACCCCGACCTGGCAACCCCGGCGCACATCATCGAAGCCACCACCGCAGTCATCCGCCAGGGGCGCACTGCACCGACCCCGGTAGCCGGGCTGCCGGAACTGCGCGAGGCGGTCGCCCACAAGCTCCAGCGCGATAACGGAATCGCGGCGGACGCCCGCAACGTGATCATCACGACCGGCGGACAGGAAGCGCTGTTCCTGATCATGCAGGTGCTGCTCGACCCCGGCGATGAGGTGCTGGTGCCCGACCCGCGCTACACCTCCTACGACGAAGCCATCGACAGCGCAGGCGGCAAGATCGTGCTGATCCCCACCGATCACGCCGACGCCTTCAACCTGCGCCCGGAAGCGGTCGAGGCTGCCATCACGCCGCGAACAAAGGCCATCTTGCTGATCTCGCCCAGCAACCCGACGAGCGGCATCATCACGGAAGAACGGCTGCGTCAGATTGCTGAGATCGCCATCCGCCACAACCTGATTGTGATCTCCGACGAAATCTACGAGAAGTTCGTCTACTCGCCCTGGAAGCACTTCAGCATCGCTTCGCTGCCCAACATGGCCGAGCGCACCATTACGCTCAACGGTTTCTCGAAGTCCTACGCCATGACGGGCTTCCGCGTCGGTTATGTGTCCGCGCCCGTAAATTTCATCGAAGCGATGGCGAAGGTCAAAGCCATCACCACTGGCCCCGCCGCGACGGTCAGCCAGTGGGCAGCCCACGCAGCCGTGACCGGCCCGCAGGATGCCATCGCCGAGTTCCACCGTATCTATTCGGAACGGCGGCAGATGATGATGGACGGCCTGCGCGATCTGCGGCTGGACTTCAGTGAGCCGCGCGGGGCGTTCTTCCTGTGGACGAACAGCAGCCCAACAGGCATCCACGCCACCGAACTGGCCTATCTGCTGCTCAAGGAAGGTCATGTGCTGATCTTCCCCGGCACGGCCTTTGGCGAGAACTGGGGCGGCTATCTGCGCATCAGCATTCTGCAATCGACGGATTTACTGCGCGAAGCATTAACGCGCATGGCACCGATTATCGCCCGCTACCGGGCCAACACCTGAGGAGAAGGCATCATGTTAACGGTTGGCAGTGTGCAGGCCGCGCCCGGAACACGGGTTCGCGGGGTCATCCCGGTGACCAACCTGGGCGGCGGCGGTCAGTTGGAAATCCCGATCATCGTGATCAATGGCAGCCAGCCCGGCCCGTGCGTCTGGGTTGATGCGGTCATTCACGGTGATGAACCGGAAGGCACGCTGGCCTGCCACATGGTCGATGCCGTGCTGGACCCGGCAGCCATGCGCGGCAGTGTGGTGCTCGTCCCTGTGCTGAACGTCCCGGCCTATGAAGCGGCGCAGCGCGGCAATCCGCTCGATACCTTCAGCTACGATCTCAACCGCATTTACCCCGGCAAAGCCGATGGCTACCTGACTGAACGACTGGCTCATGCTCACAGCGTCTGGCTGCGGGATGTCGCCACGTATGAAATTTCGATCCACTCCGGCGGCGCACACTCGTATCTTTCCGAGACGATCTTCGCGACGACCGATGAGAAGGCCATCGAACTGGCACAGGCGATGGGCAAGGACTGGAGTCTGATCCTCAAGAGTTTCCTGCCCAAAGGCAGCCCGCCCGCCGTGATGTATGAAGCCAAGAAGCAGGGCATCACGGTTGAATTGGGCGGTCGCCCGGCCACCTCGCCCAAGGACTTCCAGCGCTGCGGGCGCGTGTTGGCGGATGGCATCCTGAATGTACTGCGCCACTACCGCGTGATTGACGGCGCGCCGACGTATGCCCCGAAGTGGCTGACGGGTGTGCAGCACGCCCTGTTGGCTCCGGCCAGCGGACTCTTTCTGGCAGAACCCTCGCTTGAATTCCAGAAGCCGATGCACAAAGGTGACCTGATCGCCCGCATCATGGATGTGTACGGCGACCAACTGGCAGAACTGCGCGCCCCAACAGACGGCATGATCTTCGGCCTGCGCGCTTTACCAAACGTCACTACAGGCGATTGGTGCTGCTTCTACGCCGAAATTCAGGGCGAGCTGGCACAAGCATGGCAGTAGACCTGATCGAACTGCTGCAAGCGCTGGTGCGGATACCCTCGCCCAATCCGCCGGGGGATACTCGTGCCATCGCTGCCTTCATTGCAGATACCATGCAGCGGGCGGGATGCAGCGTGCGAACACTCGCTCCGCCCAATAAGCCGGAAGCGCCCAGCGTCATCGCCACGCTGGGTCAGGGCGAGCCAGTGATCATGCTGCACGCCCACATCGACACTGTGCCGATTGCCGAAAGCGAAGCCGCGCACTGGCATGTAGATCCCTACGCCGCTGTGATCGAAAATGGGCGGCTCTACGGCAAGGGGAGTGTTGACGATAAAGCGCCGCTGGCTGCCATGATGACCGCAATATTGCAGACCGTCCCGCGCGCCGCTGCGATGAAGGGTACACTAGTGTTGGTGGCCGCCGCCGAAGAAGAAACGGGCGGGCGGCTTGGCACACTATGGCTGGCCGAGAATGGTCATTTGCCCACTGCTGATTTCATCATCGTGGGCGAACAGACCGCTAACCGTGTGGCGACGGCGCATAAAGGCGTGGTGCGCGCAACTGTCCGCAGCACCGGGCGCTCTGTTCACGCCACCAATCCCGACCGGGGCGTGAATGCGATCACGGCAATGGCGAAGGCGGTACTGGCGCTGGAGCAGTATCACCGCACACTGGCGCAGCGCTCGCACCCGATTGCTGGCTCACCCACCTGCAATGTCGGCGTCATCCAAGGGGGCAGCACCGCCAACGCTGTCCCGGATAGCTGCACCGTGCAGCTTGACCGCCGCATGATTCCCGGTGAGAATCCAGCAGATGTCCAGCGCGAATTGACGCAGGTCATCGCTGCAGTCGATGCTTCCCCGGCACAGCTCACGGTGGGGCAGTTCCAGGTTTCCAACTGGTTCAGCTCAACCGTCGAGACGCCACTGGCACGACAGTTCCTGAATTGTGTACAGCAGGTTTTGAACGATCACCCAGGCCCGGTTGGCTATCTGCCCGGCAGTGACGCCAAGCATCTGACCGGGGTGACGCGCGGCGAGATGGTCATCTTTGGCCCAGGCAGTTATGAAGTTGCCCACGCCTACGATGAATATGTCGAAGTAAATGCCCTGCAACAGACTCATGCGATATTGGTAGATTTTATTGAGCAGACACTATTGGCCAGGTGAGTTATGCCTACATTTGACTCTGCGATCATTAATGGCACAGTTGTCACCCCGCATGGTCAGGAACAGCTCAACATCCTCATCCAGGATGGCAAGATTCGCGCGTTGCTCTCGGTGGATACCCCCTTTGAAGCGCGTACCATCATTGATGCGCGCCAGCAGTTAGTCATCCCAGGAGCCATCGATATTCACTTCCACTGCCGTGCGCCTGCCTATCCTCAGCGCGGCGACTTCGCCACCGAGACGCGGGCGGCGGCAGCGGGCGGCGTGACGACCATCTTCGAGATGCCCATTTCCAAGCCCTGCTGCGCCACTGGCGACATTTTCCGGCGTCGTAAAGCGCTGGGGGAAGCCAACGCCTTTGTGAACTTCGGCTTATACGGCGCGCCGGGGCTGCTCAAACGCGCGGAAGTGCGCGACATGGCGAATGAAGGCGCTATCGGCTACAAGATTTTCATGACTGCTGCGCCCGCTGGCAGGGATGACGAGTTTGAGGGGCTGTGTTTGCCCTACACACACGAGATCTATCAGGGGCTGCAGTTGGTGGCGGAGACGGGCTTGGTCTGTGCTGTTCACGCAGAGGACAACGCCTTGCTGGAATGGCACACGGCGCAGTTGAAGGCCGCCAACCGCAACGATATTGAAGCGCACGGCGAATCCCGCCCGCCGCATGTGGAAGCAACGGCAATCGCTATTCTGCACAGCCTGAATGAAACCATTGGCTGCAATCTGCATATCGCCCACGTGAGTTCCAAACACGCGCTGGAAGTCTTCCGGCGCTGGAAACAAACGGGGTCAACCTCTACAGCGGAAACCTGCCCGCATTACCTGTTCTTCACCGAAGAAGACCTGCGGCGTGTAGGGCCATATGCCAAGATCAATCCGCCGCTGCGCCAACAGGTTGACCAGGATGCACTGTGGGGCGGGCTGGCGGATGGCTCACTGATGGCCGTCACAACTGATCACTCACCTTTTACGGTTGAAGAAAAAGAACGCGCGCGCACCGACATCTGGCGCACCCCGCCCGGCGCGCCCGGCGTCGAGGAACTGGTCTTGGGCATGATGGACGCGGCGCTCAAGGGACGCTTGAGCATCGAGAAGGCCGTCAGCCTGATCAGCACCAATGGGGCGCGGCGCTTTGGCATCTACCCGCACAAGGGTGCCATCATGATCGATGCGGATGCCGACCTGGTGATTTACGATCCCGCACAGACGACCACCATTCAACCCGATATGCTGTTTAGTCAGGCGCGCGCCAGCGACAAACTGTATGACGGCAAGGTGTTCCAGGGGCGCGTTCGCCGGACAATCGTCAATGGGCAGACCGTGTTTGTGGATGGTGAAATCGTCGGACAACCAGGATGGGGACGATTTGTCCGCCCGGATCCCAATCAGATTGATAAAGGATTTTAGATATCATGGCCTATGCGCTTGATTTTGCTGAGTTTTTTCTTTACGACGATCTGACCGCACACCTGCACGGACTGGCCGCCGCCTATCCCGAACTGGCGACGCTCGAATCGCTGGGCAAGAGCTGGCGCGGGCGCGATATCTGGTGCATGACGCTGACTAACCCGCAGACCGGGGCGCATGACACCAAGCCCGCGTTCTACATCGACGCGCACATTCATGCGGAAGAAGTCACCACCTCGCACACGGCTCTCTATACGATCTGGTATCTGCTGACGAATTACGGCAGCGATGCCGAGGCGAGCTGGCTGCTGGACAACCTGACGTTCTACATCATCCCGCGTCTGAACCCGGATGGCGCGGAAATCAGCCTGACCACCGGGCATCACTGGTGCGGCAACGGGCGTTACCTGCCCGGCGAGGAACAGACGCGCGGTCTGTGCCAGCAGGACATCAACGGTGACGGGCTGATCGTGCAGATGCGCATCAAAGACCCGGCGGGCGAATGGAAAATCTCGCCGGATGACCCACGCCTGATGATTCAGCGCAAGCCCGGCGAAGTGGGCGACGGCCCGTACTACCGGCTGTATCGCGAAGGTGTCATCAAGGGCGATTGGGACGGCGTGACCATCGAGATCGAGCGCCCGCGCGACGGCAACCTGAACCGCAACTTCCCGGCGGGCTGGTGGTCGGAGCAGCGGCAGTACGGCGCGGGTGACCTGCCGCTCTCCGAACCGGAAGCGCTGGCCTGCGCGCAGTTCATCCTCAGCCACCCCAACATCGCCGGGATGCAGTGCTATCACACGCACGGCGGCCTGCATCTGCGTCCTTCGTTGATCGCGCCGGACAGCACCCTGCCGCGCGCCGACCTGGCGCTGATCAAGCGCATCGGGGCGATGGGCACCGAACTCACGGGCTATCCGACCATCTCGGTCTACGAGGAATTTACGACCGACCCCGATAACCCGCGCACAGGCTCGCTGATGCAGTGGTCGTATGACGAACTGGGCATCATCACCTTCTCAACCGAACTGTGGAACCCGGAACTGGCAGCGGGCATCGCGGAACCCGCCAAGTATCAGGTGCGCGCCCGCTCGACCGAAGATGAGATCTTACTGCTGCAATACAACGATGAACATCTGGGCGGCAGAGGTTTCGTCAACTGGCAGCCGTTCGACCACCCGCAGTTAGGGCCGGTCGAGATCGGCGGTTGGACGCACATGTATACCTTCCGCAACCCACCTCCAGCGTCGATGGCGACCAGTGACAAGGTGCGGCGCTTCTTGCAGGATACGATTCACACCAACTGCCTGTTCACGCTGCGGCACGCGGCCTGCTCGCCGTTGGTGCAGATCGACTCACTCACGGCGGAAGCGTTAGGCGCGAACCTGTATAAGGTGACGGCGGTCGTCGCCAATCATGGCTTCCTGCCGACAAACATGACAGCGCGGGCACTGAAGTATGGCACGGCGAGCAGCGTCAAAACCACGCTGGAACTCGGCGGGGGTGAACTGCTGATGGGTCAGCAGACGCAAGACCTGGGGCATCTGGCCGGGCGCGATGAGCGTGTTGCCACCTGGTCGCCCTGGATGCCGGACTGGCACCAGACCAAAGCGAAGGCCGAGTGGCTGGTGCGCGCCCAACCCGGCACGACGCTCAGCGTGACGGCAGGGGCACAGCGCGCGGGTTCCAAATCAACCCGTATTAGCTTGCCCGCCGAGTAAAAGTTGATCATCAAGAACGGTATTGGTAGGGGCGGACGGCTGTGCGCCCCTACGGAAACGTATTAATCGACATTCAGGTGGATTGCAAAAGACTATGCAATTGTTGACCGAAGCCTTTTACCGCCGCAAGATCGCCCAGATACAGGCGCGGCTGGATGCGGAACATCTGGACGGCTTACTGCTGCTGGATGTGCCGAATGTGATCTATGCCTGCGGCTTCTTCCACACCCCATCGGAACGACCGCTAGGCTTGTTCATCCCCAAACAGGGTGAGGTCGCGCTGTTTGTCCCTCTGCTGGAACAGGAAAACGCCGCCGATACCTGGATCAGGGACATCCGCACCTACTTTGAGTATCCCGGCGAAGTCCATCCCGTACAGTGGATGGTCAGAGAAGCAGGGGTTCACAGGCTGGGCATCGACACCCTGACCGTCGATGTGTACAACCGCCTGGGCGCAGGCGTTGTGGTTACGCCGCTGATCGAGCAGATGCGCTGGGTGAAAGAGCCGGAAGAACTGGCGCTGGTCGAACGCGCCGCCCGTTATGCCGACTACTGCCTGGAGTATATTCGGGATCACGCCGGAGCGCTGATTCGGGATGGTGGCACAGAACTGGATATTCTCCGCGCTGCTGTTGGTGCGACCGCAGCCAGGATGAAGGCCGAGGTCGGTGAAATCTTCAACCTGCGCGCGGGTGCGGTGGTCGGCACGGTACACAGCGGCCCCCGCGCAGCCCTGCCACATGGCTCGCCCATGCAGCGCGTGCCCCAGGTGGGCGAACCGATGATCGCCGGAATCGGCGCATCCGTTGGCGGCTACCACGCCGAGAGTGGCGCGACCTTCGTGATTGGCGAGCCGCGTGGCGATGTTATGCGCTGTCTGGAAGCGGCTGCCGCCTGTGATGCGGCGGGCGTCAATGCGCTGCGTCCTGGAGCGACCTGCGCGTCGGTCAACGCTGCCGCGCTGGGCGTCCTGCGCGATTACGGCTTGGGCGATGCCATCCGTCACCGCATCGGGCATGGCATGGGCTTGCAGGGACACGAAGGCCCCTGGCTGGCTCCGGGCGATACCACGCTGCTCCAGCCTGGCATGGTCTTCTCCAACGAGCCAGGCATCTACCGCCCTGGCATCGACGGCTACCGTACTATCAACAGCATGATTGTCACCGAAGGTGAGGCCAGCGTGGTCAGCCGCTTCCTGGCCGAGCACCCGCCGGAAAAGCGCATTATTTCCATCTAGATCGAAGGAGTATTTACAATGCCTGAGCCACCTGCCTGGCGATACCAGAAAATTATCCGCCCGATGTTCGACATCCCCTCGCCGCACCGCATCCTCAAAGGGGCGCGGCTGTTGACCTGTGTGGGTGATCAGGTCATCGAAAACGGCTTTGTTGAGATTGAGAAGGGCAAGATCAAGGCCATCGGCAAAACGAGCGACCTGGGCAGCACGGACGCCGAAGTGATCGACGTTGGCGGCCAGACCGTCATGCCCGGCATGATGAATTCGCACGCGCACCTGGCCTGGGATGGCGTGCATGATCTGGCGCGGCAGTCGATGGATGACGCGGTGGAGATCAGCGCCTACAAAAGCGCGTCGAACATGCTCAAGAGCCTGCGTGCTGGCGTGACGCTGGTGCGCGACCTGGGCATGAACAAAACGAACTTTTTTTCCAAGCAGGCAGTTGAGCAGGGCATCTTCCCTGGCCCGCGTCTGCTGGTTTGCGGCGAGGCCATCATCCAGACGGGTGGCCATACCTACTGGTGCTGCCGGGAAGCCAGCGGCGCGGACGAGATGCGCCGTGCAGTGCGCGAGCAGGTGCGCGGCGGCGCGGATCTGATCAAGATCATGGCCTGCCACGACACGCTGGAATTCACCGACGCCGAACTGGAAGCCGTGATTGACGAGACGCACCGCAACGGCCTTCCAATCACCGCCCACGCCACCTATAACGAGTGCATCAAACGTGTGGCGCAGTTCGGCGTGGATGTGGTCGAACATGGCGGCTCGATGGACGACGAGACCATCCAACTGCTGCTGGATAAACACATTCCCATCGTGACGACCTTCGCGCCTGTTGTGATGCAGGCCAACGCCGAAATCGCCCGCAAGTACAACGTGCCGGAATGGAAGATCGAGGAACGCCAGCGCGCCATCGCCAAGCCGGAACGTTATGCCGGGTTGGTGAACGCCGCCAAAGCGGGTGTGCCGATTGCCTTCGGCACGGATGCGGGCAGCCCGGTCGTCGGTCACGAGATCGTTGCGCCCGAACTCAAGTTCATGGTGCAGGTTGGCGTGGTGACGGATAACTACGCCGCGCTCCGCAGCGCGACTATCGTGGCCGCGCGCGTCAGCAAGCTGGAAAGCAAGCTTGGCACGCTGGAAGTGGGCAAGGAAGCCGATGTGATCGTGGTCGATGGCGATCCGCTGGCGAACCTGGATGCGCTGAACCGGGTCACAATGACCTTCATCGCAGGCAAGAAGATGATCGGCGTCGGGGACTAGGCAGCAAGAGCACATTTTGAAACGTCTTCTGAACGAGTGGGGCGTCACCAGCAGCCGTGAATCACTGCTGTTCATGATCTATGCCGTTGTCTTTCACATCGGCATCATGGGCATGAACGATGTGCTGCTGAATTTCTACTTCGTCAGCCTGGGACATTCCGAAGAGACCATCGGACTGCTGCAATCGATCCCCCGTCTGGGCGGCTTCGTGACCAGCATTCCGGTGGGACTGATTGCCAGTCGCTTTGGGGCGCGGCGCATCATCATCGTCTCGACCGTCGGCCTGGCGCTGAGCTTCTTCACGCTGGTTTTCTTCCCGTCGCTCCCGGCGCTGGGGCTGAGCCGTTTCATGCTCGGCTTCCTGTATGGGGCGCAGCAGATCGCCCTCTCGCCGCTGATGTTTGCGCTGGTCGAACCGGAGAAGCACATTCGCTTCTTTGCGGCGCATAACGTCCTCAGTATGCTGGGCATGGCTTTCGGCAGTCTCATCGGTGGCTTCACCCCGGCACTGATGGTGGCGTTGTTCGGGCAAGCTGCCCGCGTCAGCGACCCACACACCGCTTTCGCCTATGGCCTCTCGCTGCTGCTGGCCGGCATCACCGGGGTGTTGAGCATCTGGCCGCTGCTGCATATGACGACCGATACGGTCAAACAGCAGCGACGAGCGCAGGTGCGGCAAGCGCGCATTCGCTGGGGGCGGCTGTTCCTGCTCTCGCTGCCGCTGCTGACCTTCGGCTTCACGGGCGGCCTGACCTTCCCGTTCTACAACCTGTTTTTCCGCATCCGTTTCGCGCAGCCTGATCATGCGGTGGGCACTATTCTGAGCCTAGCCTGGATCGGCATGGCGCTGATTCCGCTGCTTAACCCGTTATGGGAACAGCGCTTTGGGCGGGTGTGGACGCTGGGGATCACGCTCAGCATCGCGGCGCTGTCGTTCTTTGGTCTGAGCCTGGCGGGGACGCTGGCGATCAGCATCGTGTTTTATGTGCTGGCCGCGTCGTTCCGCAATGTGATGCAGCCTATCTTTCAGCCGCTGGTCATGAGTCATGTCCCAGCCGAGCAGCATAACATCATCAGCAGCCTGAACATGATCTTGTGGAATATCGGCTGGTTCGGCGCAACGGCTATCAGTGGCTTCTTGCAAAAAGAGTACGGGTTTGCTCTCATCATGCAGATTGTGGCGCTGGGGGTGCTGTTCACAGCCGCCAGCGTGGTATTGATCTTCCGGCAGCGGACTGTTGATGCTGCCGCGTCCGAAATGGTCTTAAAGCTTGAGGAACCGCGATGACTCCAACGATTTCCGGCATTTTCAATATTCTGGCGACTCCCTTCGATCTACAGGGACAGGTTGACCTGGAGAGCCTGCGCCATCTGGTCGAATTCCAGATCGATAAAGGCGTCTATGGTCTGACGATCCTGGGCGTGCTGGGCGAGGCGGGCAAACTCAGCGTTGACGAACGCCAGACGGTTATGGACACCGTGCTGCGAACGGTCAACAGGCGCATCCCGGTGATCGTTGGCGCGAGCCACAGCAAGCTGGAGACCAGCATCGCCCTGGCACGGGCGGCAGTGCAGGCGGGCGCAGATGGCGTGATGATCGCCCCGCCGCCGATGGACAAACCGAGCGATGACGACATCATCCGGCTCTATGCGACGATTGCCGAGCAGGTGGACTGCCCCATCGTGGTACAGGATTTCCCGCCCGTGAACGGCGTGATCATGACGGCGGAGATGCTTGGGCGGCTGCCCTCGGTCGTACCGAACGCGCGCTATCTCAAGCTGGAAGACCCGCCGCTGATGGAGAAGATCGCCGCCATCCGCGCCCGCACCGATCAGTTCGAAATCTTTGGTGGGTTGGGCGGCATGTTCCTGCTGGAAGAACTCCAGCGCGGCGCATCCGGCACGATGACCGGCTTCGCCTTCAGCGAGGTGCTGGTGGCCGTCTACCGCGCATTCATCGCTGGCGACCTGGCTGGGGCGGCGCGCATCTTCGACCATTACCTGCCGCTCATCCGCTACGAAAATCAGCAGGTCGTCAATCTGACCATCCGCAAGGAACTGCTGTACCGTCGCGGCGCGATTGCTCAGCCCACGCTGCGACAGCCGTTTGTCCCGCTCAACCCCGGCACAGACGACGAGATCACCTGGATGTTAAAGCGGGTCGGCATCGACGATCCCCGACAGACAATACATTTTCCGGCATAAGGAACCTCACCCCGGTTCTTATCCATCGCATGGAGAGGGGCATGGGGTGCGGTCGAAAGCGACAGTCTATCCACAACTCGGTCAAGGAGTATGAAATATGGATTTAGGTTTAGCGGGGAAAGTTGCCCTGGTTTCAGCCGCCAGCAAAGGGCTGGGCTATGGCGTGGCGCGGGCACTGGCACATGAAGGCGCGCGCGTTTCGATTTGCAGCCGGGAAGCTGGCAATGTGGAACGCACCGCGCAAAGCCTGCGCGACGAGACGGGCGCGGAGATCATGGCTTCGGTCTGCGATGTGACCAAGCCGGAACAGATCAGCACTTGGGTTGATCAAACGGTCGCCGCCTGGGGACGGATTGACGCGCTGCTGGTCAACGCGGGCGGGCCGCCGGGCGGGCTGGCGCTGGAGATGACGGATGCCCAGTGGCAGAGCGCCTTTGAACTGACGCTGATGAGCAGCGTGCGCATGATTCGGGCAGCCGTGCCGCACATGACCGAGGGCGGTTCGATACTGACCATCACCTCATCCTCGATTCGCGAACCGATTGAACGGCTGGGACTCTCGACTGTGATGCGTTCTGGCGTCGCTGGTCTGGTGAAGACGCTGGCGGATGAACTAGCGGGTAAGCAGATTCGCGTCAACAACCTGATTCCCGGCCGTATTGATACCGAGCGTGTGGCGCAGCTTGACGAGGCGGCCGCCAAACGCAGCGGCCTGAGCGTCGAAGAGGTGCGCGCGCAGAGCATCGCCCGCATTCCGTTGAAGCGCCTGGGCACGACATCCGACTTCGGCGCGGCGGCGGCATTCCTGCTCTCCCCCGCTGCCGCCTATATCACCGGCGCAACCTTGCGGGTTGACGGCGGCATGATGCGTTCGATCTAGGAGGATTATGATGAGCGCCTACGAACAATTTCAGGCACATATTGCCGAACTCAGCGATATTCTCAACGCCATCTCGATCCTCAAATGGGATGCGCGCACCATGATGCCCAAGGGTGGCGCGGAAACACGCGGGATGCAGCTTGCCTCGCTGACACGCATCGCCCAGGAACATTTCACCGGAGAGAAGACAGCTCGCCTGCTCGATGCTGCCGAGGCCGAGGTGTCGGGCGATGATGCCGACTCGTATCGCCGCAGGGCAGTCGAACAAACGCGCCAGTATTATGAGATCATCCGGCGCATCCCGCTCGATCTGGTCAGCGATAAGGCCGCGCTGGAACCGGTGTCCGAGCATGTCTGGGCCGAGTCACGGCGCGACAATGACTTCAAACGTTTTGCTCCCTATCTTCAGCAGCAGCTTGATCTGGCAAGGCGGCAGGCGGATGCCGTCGGCTATCAGGATCACCCGTTTGATGCCCTGGTTTTTGAATACGAGCCGAGCGTCAACGCGGCGAAACTTAAGACGATCTTTGGCGACCTCAAGCAAGGGTTAATCCCGCTGCTGAACCGCATTGTCGCCCATGATGCGCCGCTGCCGCGCGACCTGTGGGTGCATGAATACCCGCTGGATAAGCAGAAGGCTTTCGGGCTGGAGATGGCGCAGAAGATCGGCTACGACCTTGACCGGGGGCGGTTGGACATCGCGCCGCATCCCTTTGAGATTTCCTTCACGCGTAACGATGTTCGTATCACCACGCGCTACGACCTGCACTACTTCCCGCAGGCGCTCTACGGCACACTGCATGAAACCGGACACGCGCTTTACGAGCAGGGCGTTGACCCCGCCCTGACACGCAGCGCGCTGACCATCGACTTCCTGGGCAAGTACCCGGTCGGCGGCACAAGCTATGGCGCGCACGAGTCGCAGTCACGCCTGTGGGAGAATCAGATCGGGCGCAGTCCCGCGTTCTGGCACAATCACTTCGCGCGCTTGCGGGAGTATTTCCCCGAACAACTGGCGGGCGCTGACCCGGAACTGCTCTACCGGGCAGTCAACCGCGTCAAACCCAGCCTGATTCGTGTCGAAGCCGATGAAGTCACCTATAACCTGCATATCATGCTGCGCGTGGAAATCGAGATGGGAATGCTCGACGGCAGCATGAAGGTGGCGGATCTGCCGGAGATCTGGAACAGCAAGATGAAGGAATATCTGGGCGTCGTGCCGCCCAACGACAGCCAGGGCGTGCTGCAAGACATCCACTGGTCAGGCGGCGGTTTTGGTTCGTTCCCCGGCTATACCATCGGCAACATCATGTCCGCGCAGTTCTTACAGGCTGCCCGCCGCGATGTGCCGGGTTTGGATGCTGGTTTGGAGAGCGGTGATTACGCACCGCTGCTCAACTGGCTGCAACAGAATATCTACAGGCACGGACGCGCTTACAGCGCATCTGAACTCCTGCAGCGCTGTACGGGCAGCGATCTGACCGTCGCGCCGTACCTGAGTTACCTGGAGCAGAAGTTCAGCGAGCTGTATCGCTTGAGCTAAGCGATGGGCGAGCTTGCCCCTGACAGCGCCGCAAGCCACTGTCTGTGACGCAGATCGGTACAGTACTGCGTCAAGGATGAAAGAGAGCGGATACAAGCAGATCCGCTCTTTTGATTCGTCGTCTGCCGAGGTCAGAAAGCGGTCGAACTCTCAGTCTACGCATTTACTGAGAAGCGGAACCCTCTGCGTTGAACCCGCAGCCGGGATGGACATACAGCCCATTCCGGTGCTGCCTGAATCGCTGGCACCTCGCTGTGGGGAGACAGCGTGCGGGGCATTCGCTGCGTGATGGCCCTGCTGCTCGAGGTCTGCACTGGCGAGCGCCCCATCAAAGAAGCCTTCGCAGCCTCGACTGCGCGTGATCGGCATCCAGCCCAGAGATGTGATATACGGGTTGTGCCGCGCGGTTGGGTATTTCGAGTGCTCGCCAAAGTGGGGCAATGTCAGTCCAACGCCAACCAGGGGAGTCAAGCACTCCCCTGGTTGGATAAAACGGATTTCGCCTGGACTCCGGTTCGCACCACCAACGCTGTCAAGGCGAAGCGGGTACTTCGGTTGGCGTTGGAGGTAGCTCGGGCATCGGCGTCGGCAGCACCTCGGTTGGAACCGCAGGCGGTTCAGGTGTGGATGTTGGCAGCACCTCGGTCGGGGCGGCTGTCGGTTCGGCAGTAGGTTCAACCGATGGCGCAGCAGTTGGCTCTTGCGTGGGTTCAACGGCCGGTTCTTCAGTGGGCACAGAAGTCGGTTCTACCGTCGTGATCACTTCCACGATTGGCGCAGATGCCGTTTCTGTGGTGGGTTCAGCCAGGGTCGGTTCTGGCAGGTACCAGGCAATCACCAACTGCGGCGCAAGCGCGGGATCAGCTTCATAAGCAGCGAACAGCTTGCGTGCCCAATCCGCACCCCGTCCCTCAATGATGAGTGACAGGCTGTTGCCCGCTGCCCACCCCGGCAGGTTGATGACTTCCTGCACAATCCCCGCAAGTCCGTTGTACTGCACCCATCCCATCGGGCTGAGGACATTATTGGCGCTGATCACACGGGCACTGGTTCGGGCGCGATTCCCCGGCAGGTTTACGCTGTCAAAGGGCAAACTGTTGGCGTTCATCTCACCCGCGATCTCGATATCCACTGTGATCCATTGATCGGCCGGGTTGTAGAAGCTGAGCCAGGCATCAGCAATGACCGCGCCGGGCGGCAGATTGACCGCATTGAAGCGCAGCCCGGTCAGCGAAGGCACTGCGTTGCTGCGTCCGACGAAAACGGCAAGACCACCATCTACCAGCAGGCTGCCTTCCTGATTGACGTCATCCGAAGCCGCGCTGATCGGAACAAGCAGGGTCGTATACGACGCAGGCTGCGGGTTGACCGTGATGACCACACTATCTGTGCTGACCAACGCCCCATCACTGGCGCTCAGACGCAGCTCATAGACTCCCGGCGCGCTGAAGGTTGCCAGGGTCGCGGGCTGGTTGGCGCTGCTGAAGCCCACCGGAGCGGGACCGCTGACCTGTGTCCAACTCACGCTCAAAACCGAACCCAGCGGCAGGTTGTCATCTGTGACAACGCCATTGAGAAGGATCGTAGTCTGGGGCAGCGTCAGTGACTGATCTGCGCCAGCATTGACAAGCGGGGCTTGATTGACTGGCTCGAAACCACCTTCGTAGCGGATCACCAACCGCGCCGCCTGGAGCGGGTTCAATTCATACGCGACATAGAACTTCCGCGCCCAGTCGCCGCCCAGCCCGTCGATGATGAGCGAGAGACTGTTGCCGCTCGTCCAGCCCGGCTGATTGACAATTTCCTGCACAATGCCCGCCAGCCCGCTGAAGTTCACCCAGCCGGTCGGGTTGTACACATTGGCGCTGTAGCTGACCGAGGCGAGCGTGCGCGGGCGGCTCCCCGGCATACTGGCGGTGAAGGGCTGGCTGTTGA
>JAEUQX010000417.1 GCA_016788625.1 Anaerolineae bacterium | reverse complement strand
GCAGGCACGGTGACCGTTTCACCATCTGCCGTCACCTGCGCCTCGCCCTCGACCACGCTGACGGTCATCGCGTCGCCTGCTTCAGCCTGGAAATAGGCGGTCGAGCCAAGCGAGATTTCGACATCGTTGGCGCGCAGCGTGATCGTGCCCGCGCCTTCGGGCGTCTGAATCAGGATACCGCTTGATGGCGCTTCGGCACAGGCGCTGTCGTCCAGCCCGCTGCGGAAGTAGAAGGCCTGCATCGGCGTCAGCTCTGCATCGTCACTGTTCTCCGCGTCCACCGCGTTTTGCAGCTCGACATCGCCGAACAGCAGGAAGGTGACATTCTGCCCCGGCAGCGTATCCGGGATGTTAGCCTGAATCCGCAGCAGCGCCACGCCCCACTCGCCCGCCACTTCGTCCAGGCTGCTGAGCGTCAGCGTGTCAATATCGGAGACATCGACCAGATCGCCCTGCTGGTCGAACACAAAATCCTCGACGCCCTCACGTGGGGAGGCTTCCAGCGCAACGTTGCCATAGCAGGCCTGGTTGCGCCCGGTATCGGCACAGGCATCCTGCACGGCAGTGATGGCCTGTTCCACAAGTTCACCACACTGCTGCCCCTGTGCAGCAGCGACGCTGACGCTGATCAGCAACACAAGTAACACGATAGGCCGCAAGATTCTCATCCCCAACTCCTCGACATAACTATGTGTTTGTGTCTTACAGTGGGATTGTAGCACAGATGGTAATGACGTGATTGACAGACCGTTCAGGACGTGCTATTTTGTAACCATGGTTACATGTACGAGCAAATCACTTGCATGACGACCTGGCTGTTGTTCACCTACAAAGTCCCCAACGAACCCTCGGCCCGGCGCGTCTACGTCTGGCGCAAGCTCAAGGGACTGGGAGCGATTCTGCTGCACGACACGGCCTGGGTGCTGCCCGCCACGCCGCAGACCCGCGAGAAACTGCAATGGCTGGCGACCGAAGTGTGTGACATGGTCGGTGGTGAGGCCACGTTGTGGGAAGCCACCACCCTTTTCACCGGGCGGGATACTGATCTGGAACAACTCTTCACCGGTCAGGTAGACGCCCTATATCGCGAGCTGCTGACCGAGCTGGGACGAGATAACGCCGATTTGGCCGCACTGGCGAAGCGCTATCAACAGGCAAAGCGGCAGGACTACTTTCAATCCACGTTGGGCGAGCAGGTACGCCAGGTGCTGATCGAGCGCAGAGGAGGCGATGACCAATGAGATGGGTCACATGGGAAAACGTTGGCGTCGATCGGATGGGCTGTGCCTGGCTGATCCTGCGTTCCATCGATCCGGCGGCAGAATTTGTTTTTGTCCCCGCCGGGCAGTCACCATTGCCGGAGGGCTGCGAACCATTCGACATTCCTGGCGTCCGGCTGACGCACCAGCGGGGTCACTGCACCTTCCACACACTGCTGCGGGAATACAAGCTGGATGACCCGCTGCTGCGACGCATAGCCAACATCATCGACGAGGCCGATGTGGTACAGGATGTACTGGTTGAACCTATCGCAGCGGGGCTGGATGCGCTCTGCCAGGGGATCCGCCGCATCAGCGCGGACGACTATACAGCACTCGAACGTGGGCGGCTGCTCTATGACGCACTCTATGCCCAGCTTGCTGCCGAGAACCAGTCATAACGACCGTAAAGCGCAAAGTGAGGAGGAGTCATGATGTCTGCCAAATTCGTCACCCGTGAGAAGCCGAAGGTTGATCGGATTGCCTGTCCCTGGTTGATCAGGAAGTTCATTGCAGCCGACGCAGAACTGCTCTTTGTGCCTGCGGACGAGGTGATGACAACCGCCGCGCATACTGGCGCGCTGCCCTATGATGTGCCCGATGTCGAGCTGGGGCACTATCAGGGCAGTTCGTCGTTTGAGTCGTTCATTCGCGTTTACAGGCTGACCGACCCGGCACTGCTGGAACTGGCGAAGATCGTCCGCGCTGCCGATACCCAGGATCAGGCCGCCGCGCCGGAGGGGGAAGGAGTGCGCCAGATTGCCAATGGTTGGCATCTGCTCGATTGGCCGCTCGAACAACGCCTGGCGTTCGGCTTCGCGCTCTATGATTGTCTGTATGCCGTCTGTCAGGAACGCGTGACGAAGAAAGCACAGTCTGCATGAATAAGACCATTCTATTCCTTTGCCCACACAACGCCGCCAAGAGCGTGATCGCCGCTGCCGACTTCGATCAACTTGCGCGGCAAGCCGGACTGCCCTTCGTCGCGGATTCAGCGGGCAGCGAGCCTGATGCGGCTGTGTCGCCTGCTGTCGTCTCGCTGCTGGCGCGTGAAGGGCTGGATGTGTCGCAGCATCAACCGCGCCAGATCACGCCCGATGATCTGCGCGGCGCGCACCGCATCATCGCGTTGGGCTGCACACCGGGTGACATGGGACTATCCGCCGCAACCGTCGAAGTGTGGCCGGATATACCTGTCGTCAGCCAGGAGCCGGAGCGGGCACGGGGAATCATTCGCGCTCACGTCCAAATGCTGATCGACGACCTGCGAGCGGCAAAATGACGGCTGTCACATTACCTCCAACGGCTGATGCCGCCATTCCGCAGCAGTCCTACACCCGCCTGTTCCTGCGTTTCCTGCGCTTTGGGGCGCTGGCCTGGGGCGGGCCGGTGGCGCAGATCGGCATGATTCGCCAGGAACTTGTGGACGAGGAACACTGGGTCAGCAGCGAGCGTTTCAACCGCGTGCTGGCCGTGTATCAGGTGCTGCCTGGGCCGGAAGCCCACGAACTGTGTGTCTACTTTGGGATGCAGGCGCGCGGGCGCATCGGCGGGCTGCTGGCCGGGTTGGGTTTCATGCTGCCCGGCTTCTTGCTGATGCTGCTGTTGTCGTGGTTCTATATCACCTACGGCATCAACACGCCTCTGTTCGCGGGCGTATTCTATGGAATGCAGGCGGTTGTAGGAGCGCTGATCGTACGCGCGGTACATCGCATTGGCGGGCACGCCTTGCATAACCGCTGGCTGTCCGGCATCGCCGGATTGGCGTTCATAGCACAACTGCTGGGCATCCCGTTCCTTGTGACACTGTTGACTGCCGGGCTGATTTATATGCTGGTTACGCGCAAGTATACGCGTTCTGCTGCCGCGTCCTTGCTGGTTGCAGCCGCGCTGTGTATTGCCCTGGGAATCACTACCCTGAACGCCGGATCTGCTGGCTTAACCGACACCTCTGACCTGATGCGCAGCAGTCCCTCGGCGCTAACTCTGTTTGGGTCGGGACTGCGCGGCGGGCTGCTCACCTTCGGCGGCGCGTACACGGTCAT
>JAEUQX010000411.1 GCA_016788625.1 Anaerolineae bacterium | reverse complement strand
CTGAAGAAGTTGGGATTCTAGTAGGTTGAGTTGCATCATCATTTGCGAATCCAGGGGGATCTCGGGGGTTTCTTGCGGTGATCATAGCACGATTCTCAGGCAGTGACACGAAAGGAAGCCGCATAGAACAGGCTTGTGTCACATGATCGACCAGCAGATCGAAGCCGTGTGCCATCGCGCTGTCGCTGGCGTCGCACGTGGCGGACATACCTGTACGCGCGGCGCAGCCCGGCGACGAAGGTCAGAGCAAGATTTATCAATCGTCGTGAGGGACATGTACGCTGTCAGGCGTCTCCGCAGTGTGTATCGGGTATGGTCAACTGCTCAGTGCTCACTGGTGTCGTGATGCCCGATGCCCGCTTCACGTGCGCGGAGAATCGCCTGTGCCCGGTCAACCACCTGCAACTTGCTGAAGATGTTCGAGACGTGGTTGCGCACCGTCTTCAGACTCAGGCTGAGACGTTCAGCAATCTCGGCATTGTTCTCGTGGTTGGCGATCAGGTCGAGGATTTCACGTTCGCGCTGCGTCAGCTCCGGGAAAGCATAGGGCGGTACAGCGTTCGTGGGACGCGCCTCGGCGAAATACTGGATGACGCGTCGGGCGATACCAGCACCGAAGATGGCCTCGCCGCTGGCTGCTGACTGGATCGCCCGCAGCAAATCAGCCTTCATAGTCCCTTTCAGCAGATAGCCGCGTGCTCCGGCGCGCAGCGCTGCAAAGACGAAATCATCATCCTCAAACATCGTCAGGATCAGGATGGCAATGTGTGGACTCGTGGTGAGAATGTGTCGTGTCGCTTCGATGCCATTCATCGCTGACATCTGAATATCCATCAGGATGACATCCGGTTGGAGCTTGGCTGCAAGCCGAATCGCCTCATCCCCGGAACCTACATCACCCACTACCGCCAGCGCAGGCGTGGATTCCAGCAGCGCGCGCAGCCCGGCACGGAAGGGAGGATGGTCGTCCACGATCAGCACGGTGATGGTGTCCATTGAGTGTTCCTATCGTCTCGGCAGCGAGATTCTGATTTGCGTGCCCATGCCAGGGGGCGACTCGATCTGGCACGAGCCACCCAGTTCGTTTACACGTTCATAAATCGACTTGAGGCCGACTCCCGCGCGGTACGGAAGCGGAATGCCAATGCCGTCATCCACAATGGTGATGTCCATGTGCCCATTGATGGACAGCGAGACTTTACAGGTTTGTGCTCTGGCGTGGCGAGTCACATTGGTCAGCGCTTCCTGAATGATGCGGTACGTCGCCACTTCGACCGCCGCAGGCAGTGTGGGCAGGTTCTCTGGCGTCTCGACGATGATATGCAGATCATGATCTGAAAACTTGCGCGCCTGCTCGTGGATTGCCGCGAGCAAACCCAAATCGTCGAGGGCAGGTGGGCGCAGCGCATAGACAATGCGCCGAATCTCCGCCAGCGTGCTTTGCGCCCCTGCGATGATCTCACCCAGCAGGGCGCTGCTTTTGTCCGGGTTCGTCGGCAGCCATTCGCGGGCGGCCTCGGCTTGCAGCGTCAGCGTTGCCAGCGCGGGACCCAACCCGTCGTGTAAATCGCGGCGCAGGCGGCGGCGTTCTTCTTCACGGGTCGTCAGGATTTCCTGGCGCGACATCTGAAGATCGTGGGTCAGGCGAGCAGCATGAACGACAGCGCTTGCCTGACGCGCTACGCCTTCCAGCACCAGCCGATCTGCGGCGTTGAGCAGTTCACCCGGCGAACGGCTGGCGGCCAGCAGGGCGCCGATGACCTGTGCCTGATAGACCAGGGGGAAGCATACCGGCTCACCGCGCAGGGTGCCGACCGCTACTCGTTCGGGCATATCGGCGCATTCGACGGCGACATACGGCAGCCGGAGCGTTCTTGCGGTCGTCTCGACCAGGTGCAGGAGTGCGGCGTCTGGCGAGAGCATCTTCTCCAGGCTGCTGCCCAGTTCGGTCATGACCGCCAGCGGTTCGTCGCGTTTGCCAAACATCAGACGGTTGATGGCATTCTGAAGCCACTGCCGCAATGGCTGAAACAACACGGCGATGATGCCCGCGCCCAGCAGTGAAACCACGAAATTACCCTCGTCATGCAGGAGTTGGCTGAGACTGGTGACCACCAGCGCATAGACCGCGATCAGAATCGCCGTGAGCGCGCCAAATACCAGCGTGCGGTTGATGATGACGTCAATATCCCACAGGCGATAGCGCAGGATACCGATGCCGATGGATAAGCCAATTGGCAGGTAAACCAAGCTGGCAAGTGTGCCATTGAGGACGGGGTGGACTTCGTGCGCCGGTGTGTCGCCTACCAATACGCCCGCTATGAGAAGTGTGACGATGGGAACACTAAAACCGTAGATGACCCATTTGGTCTGCTGGCGTTCGCTATGGTTATACATTTTCCGATAGCGGATGATTTGGACAAGGAGATGACTCCCAAAAACGAGCATTAACCATATGCCCGAAGCTATGGGAGACCAGTATTGGATGTTCAGAACCGGGCTGGGTACGATCCAGAAGAAGGTATTCAGGCAGATCAGAATGAACGGGATGACACTCCAGCGCCCATAGAATCGGCCATTCGGGAACAACAGGAAGAACAATGAGAGAAACTGATACATGGGGACGGTCAGTAGTCCAACGGTGATCCCGATCCAGTCTGGCAGATCGGTGAAGATTAGCCCGCTGGTGAACACCAAAGAGCTACCGCCAGCGCCATTGAGAATCATGAAGTGCGCGACCAGCAGGGCAAACCATTGGTTACGACGGTGGTGATAGATCAGCAGACCAACTGCCCAGAAGACCAAGGAGACGCTGGTGAATAATCCGACCAGATACAGTGCCGCCGCTTGCAGTGATATGCCCGACTGCTCCAATATCGCAATCGATTCGGGGGTCGGATATGCCCAACTCCCACAATCCCGGGATTCTAGGAGGCACGGCGTTTGCAGCATTTCAAAGGTCGCAGGAATTGCACGCAGGAAGATTAGGAACAAGAATCCGGCAAGCACGAACCAAACCGCACGAACGCGGATCAGCCATTTGCCAGCGGGTGCGTTGTCTTTGCTATCGAGGGGGATTGCGCTTGCCATAGGTTCTGTCCTGACGATAACACGGCATGAGGACGACTCATGTCGTCCTCGGATTTCTTACTCTTTGAGAGTATAACGTTTTTAGCCACCCATCGGCGGGATGATCCCCAGTCCCATCAGCAGCGGGGTGGCATCGCCTTCAATCCATTCTTCGACGATCTTGCCATCGGCATCGAAGCGGTCAATCGCTCCGAACTGCCAGGTGATGGTTTCACCGGTCGCCGTCAGGGGCATCCCGAAGAACTCGATGTCTTCACTGAAAGTGCCGCTGAGGGTGATGATCGTCGCGGCCCAATCGCCCTCCGCCACCATCACGGTCTGAACCATGGTCACATCCGGCATCGCGCTCGCCAGCATCGCCGGAAAAGCGGCTTCTTGCGCAGCCTGTTCCGCCGTCACGGAATGCGCACCGCCGAAACCCCACGCCACATATGGATCGGCATAGGCCCACGTGTTGTCGCCAGTCAGTCCCCGCGCTACCATGTCGGCAAACACCGCCAGATTGCGTGCTTCCATACCGCTGGTGAACGAGGCGGCGAGTTCATCGGCGCTGAGGGTCTGATAGCCCACTGCACCTTCAATCGGCGTTCCGGTGCGCGATGTTTCGGTCGGTGGGAACATGCCCATCTGCCCGAACATCAATGCGGGTTCCGCCAAGAGCCAGGCAACATCCACCAGACCTTCCGCCGTGAAGTGCAGGAACCACATTTCTGTCCATGTAATGGCTTGATTGTTGGCGGGGAA
>JAEUQX010000388.1 GCA_016788625.1 Anaerolineae bacterium | reverse complement strand
TTTGGCAGTGCATGGTATGGCGCTGGCAGCGGCGCAGGGGATAGGCTGTGAGTGTGTCACAAGCATTCACATATGGAGCAAACGCATCATGCCGGACCTTACCAACCTCGTGTTTCTCGCTGCCATTGCCTTTCTCTTCGTCCACGAACTGGACGCCATTCAGCAGCATGAGTGGCGCTTCTTCTTCGCCTGGACAGGCTTGAGCGACGCAGCAGCTTATCAACTGTTCACGGCGCTGCATGTCCCGCTGTTCATCGCCATCCTCGCCAATCTCCAGACGCGCAGCGTGCAGATCGGCCTCGACCTCTTTCTGATCGTTCACGCAGTTTTGCACACGCTGCTGCGAAATCACCCGCTGATCACCTTCAACAATGGCGTCTCGCGCCTGTGGATTTACGGCGCGGCGCTGCTGGGTGTTGTGCATCTGGCCTTACTGCAAGCCGGGTGAGTCTGTGCCATAATGCTGCTGATTGGGCGCTGTTGATCTTCTGATTCTCCCCGTCAGACTGCTGAGTAGCGAGGCGTGCCAGCCGCGATGACAGAGAACGAATGAAGCCGCAAACCACGTACTACCTCATGCGGAGCGGCGTCTCGTTTTTCTACAGCATGTGGCTAACCGTGACCCTCTTGTATCACACGACAGCTGTGACAACCGATCCGCTGCTGCTGGTCTTGCTCGGTGTGGTGTTAGAGGGAACCACCTTCATCTTCGAAGTGCCTACGGGCGTTGTTGCCGACTCATACGGTCGCAAGCGTTCAATTGTCATCGGGCTGATCCTGATGGGTGCAGCTTATCTTCTGGAGGGTTCGTTCGCCATCTATCTCACCGTGCTGCTGGCGCAGTTCCTCTGCGGACTGGGGTTTACCTTTTATAGCGGCGCCAACGATGCCTGGTTAGCAGATGAGATCGGCCCTTCCGCTGCTGCGAGCGTATTTATGCGCGGCACGCAGTTCAGCCAGCTCAGCACCCAGATTGGTATTCTCAGCGCCATCGTAGTGGGACAGGGCGGGTTGCAGTGGCCGCTCGTCGTTGCCGGGGTTGGCATGATGGTTGTTGGGCTGCTGCTCAGCGCCCTGATGTCCGAGACAGGCTTTCATCCCCCACATACGCCGCAGCCAGTGTTTCAGCAGTTATCGCAGACTTTCCAGCACAGCCTCCAGTTGCTGCGGGTTAGCCCGCGCTTTGTCACCGTAGTGCTGGTTGGTTTTGTGGTGGGGTTATCGCTCGGCGGTTACGATCGGCTGTTCACGCCGCACTTCTTGCTCAACTTTGATCCGCCGCTGGAGCCAGTCGTTTGGTTCGGCCTGCTGAGCGCGGTGGTTTCGTTATCATCGGCGGTCATGCTGGAGTGGATTCGCAGGCGTGCCCGGCTGCTGTCGGCGGAAAGTGTTCCGCGCCTCATTGCCGCGCTGTACGGCGGGACGATTCTGGGCAATCTCGTCTTTGTGTTTGCGGGGCAGTTCGGGTTGGCGGTCGTGGCGTACTGGTTCAGCCAGATGTTACGCGCGACGACTCGTCCATTGATCATCATCTGGATTAGTCAGATCACGGAAAGCCGCGTGCGAGCTACCGCAATCTCGATGTATTGGCAGTTGAATGCCCTCGGTCATATTGTCGGACTGCCAATCATTGGTTGGATTGGGCGCATTGCATCGCTCCAGACTGCCTTGCTCAGCGCCGTGCTGGCCCTTGCTCCCACCCTATGGCTGCTGCTCAGGAAGTCTGTACACGCCGTGCGGAGCGAGGATGATGCTTGAGGCCGCGATACCGGCTGGCCGTTGCGGGCACTTCTGACACCCGGCCATTTTGGGATACACTAAACAGTGTGATGACTATGGTGCTGCGCGACCACCCCATACCAACCGTTAGCGGGCACCGGTTTGGCTCTCTATGATCTCCCATACCAGACCATCGGGATCACGAATAATGAAGCTGCGCGCTCCAGGCTTCCACGGACGCTCGAATGCGATTTTGTGGGTCAGAAAGTAATGATATGCAGCTTCCAAGTCAGGAGTGAGCAAGTCAGCAGAAAAGGTAGGCACAGAGCAGTAAGGTGATACTTCCAAAGGCTGGCGGGCAACTGGCAGCAGCAAAAATACGTAACTGCCACAGCGCAAATGGTAACAATCATCTTCTACTGCTACGACTTCAAAATGGAGAACGTTAACATAGAAATGCAAAGAACGCTGAATGTCAGTACAAATGATATTGATTTCACCTGGGGAGAAATTCATAGCACTTCACTCGTACTTATAAGCCTGTTTCATTCGAACATTTAAGCTAGTATACAGTGATTTGGCGTACGCAAGAAGTAGAATATGGAATAGGTGTTGTATCCGCGCGAGCAGGTCATTGATGTGTGCTGGCTGACAGATGATGGCAGCTTGTTGATTCAGAAGTGCACACGCGATGGCACATTGGATAGCGGTAGCTGCTGCGGGGCTTCAGTCTGCCTGTGAGCGCTGTGTTCCCGGCAGAGCAAATCGCGGGTAGCCGCTTCAGGGGAGAGTAGATGAGTCAGGCGCGCCCGAAAATGGACGTAAATGTAAACTTGCGAAGCATTGCGCTGCCCGTGCAGCATGGCGGTTGGGGCTTTTGGCTCGAACCTGTGTTGGTCGGCCTGTTGGTCGCGCCCTCGGCGGCTGGATTTTGGCTGGCGCTGGCGGGGCTGGGCGCGTTTCTGCTGCACCAACCGCTGCGCCTGGCCGCCAAGGATACGCTTAAGGGCAAGCGTTACGCCCGCACGATCTGGGCGTGGCGTTTCGTCGCGTTGTACGGTGTGGTGACGCTGGTCAGCTTTGCGCTGGCGTTGGCACAGGCGCAGCAGTCGTTCTGGGCGGTGCTGCTGCTGGCGCTGCCTTTCGCGCTGGTGCAGTTGTGGCACGAGTTCCAGAATGAAGGCCGCGAGATGCTGGCGGAACTCGCGGGCGCGGTGGCGTTCGGCGCGCTCGCTCCGGCCATTGCGCTGGCGGGCGGCACTGCCCTGCCCCTGGCTTTGGCATTGTGGGCGGCGCTGGCGCTGCGTTCTGTTCCCTCGATCATTTATGTGCGCGCTCGCTTGCGCGTTGAACGCGGTCAGGCGGTGAGTGCGCGCCCTGCGGTGACACTGCATCTTGGTGGAGTGGCGCTGCTTGCCGCCCTGGTAGCCGGAGGACTGCTGCACTGGGGCATCCTGCTGGGCGGCGTG
>JAEUQX010000370.1 GCA_016788625.1 Anaerolineae bacterium | reverse complement strand
TTCGACAGCGCCTGCCGCGCCCATCAGGTGACCGGTGACTGATTTGGTAGAGCTGATTGGGATTTCGTAGGCCTGTTCACCCAGGGCGGTCTTGATCGCCAGCGTCTCGCTCTTGTCGTTCAGCGGGGTACTGGTGCCATGTGCGTTGATGTAATCCAGGTCTTCCGGTTTCAGTTCCGCATCGCGCAGCGCCATCTCAATAGCTTTGGCCGCGCCCTCGCCCGTTTCCAGCGGTGCGGTAACATGATAGGCGTCGGACGTGTGACCGTATCCCAGGATTTCGGCGTAGATTTTCGCGCCGCGTGCCAGGGCGTGTTCCAGGTCTTCCAGCATCAGCATGGCCGCGCCTTCCGCGACGACGAAGCCATCGCGATCGATGTCGAATGGACGCGAGGCTTTTTCGGGCGCATCATTGCGGCGCGAGATGGCCGTCATGTTATTGAAGCTGGCAATGGCGATGTCCGCCAACCCGGCTTCCGTGCTGCCCGCCAGGATGGCCTTGGCCGCGCCGCGACGGATGATTTCGGTCGCCTCGCCAATTGAGTTGTTGCCGGTCGCGCAGGCTGTCGAGATAGCGAAATTGGGGCCGCGCAGTCCGTAGGTCATCGAGACTTTGCTCGATGGGCTATCTGGCAGCATCATCGGCACCATCAGCGGGCTGACAGCTTTCGCGCCGCGTTCGATGAAGGCTTTGACGCTCTCAAAAATCGAAGTCAGGCCGCCAATCCCGCTGCCCATGATGCAGCCAATGTCATAGCGGTTTTCGTCCGTCACTTCGATCCCCGAGTCATCAAAGGCATACTTGGCTGCATACAGGCCTAGCTGCGTGACGCGATCTGTGCGCCGCGCTTCACGCCGACCGAGGAATTCGTTAGGGTCAAAACCCTTGACCTCGCCGCCAAAGTGGTTTTCGAGGTGCGAGGTGTCGAAGCGCGTGATCGTACCAATGCCTGTTTTGCCTGCTGCGGCGTTCGCCCAGGCTTCTTCTACCGTGTTTCCTGTGGGGCAGATGATGCCCATCCCTGTTACGACAACCCGTCGTCGTTCCACAATACAGTCCTCCAGCAAGTGAACGCCCTTGTAACGCCCACAAGACGTTGTTCGAAAATCAAGTGGATTATATCTGTTCAAATTAACCCCTCACAAGGGCATCGGTTGCAGTTTTGCGGGATTTATGCCGATGAACACGAATGTTATAATGCCCGCCGAGCATGGGAGGCTACCTTGATTCTGGTAACTGGCGCGACAGGCTTTATCGGACGACATCTGGTGGAACAACTGCTGGCCGATGGTCGTCCGGTTCGCTTGCTGCTGCCGGATTACAAACAGAAAAAGCTGCCCTGGGCCAACCCGCCGGAGATTGTGACCGGGACACTGCTCGATGAAGAAGCTGTTTTCCGGGCTGTAACAGGTGCGCATACCATCTATCACCTGGACAGTGCACAGTGGTGGGGGCGGCAGCGCGATCTGGAGCGTATCGAGCTGGTGGGTACGCGCACGCTGCTGGCTGCCGCACGTTCGGCACGTGTGGGGCGGGTGATTGCGCTCAGTCATCTGGGGGCGTCGGTATCGTCGGCCTATATGATTTTGCGCATCAAGGGCATGGTTGAAGAAACGATCCGCGCCAGTGGATTGGCCTACACGATCATTCGGTCGGGGGTCGTGTTTGGCGAAGATGATGCCTTTGTGAACCACATAGCCATGATGCTGCGTGCGACCCCGTTCGTGTTTTTGATGCCCGGTCGCGGTGAGGTGGTGCTGCACCCGCTTTATATCACTGACCTGGTGAAAGCATTGGTGCGCGCGCTCGAACTGGTCGATTCGATTGATACAACCGTTGATATCGGTGGGCCAGAGTACCTGACGGTTGAGGACTTGATCCGCACGGTCATGCGTGTTTCCGGGTCGCCACGCATCATTGTGCCGCTGCCGCCCTATGTGCTGCGCTGGCTTTCGATCATTTACAGCCGGGTGTTTCCGCGCTCACTGATTACGCCGCAGTGGCTGGATTTGCTGGCGACCAACCGCACCGCTCCCTTGGGCAATATCTTCAATCACTTCGCCATTCAGCCCAGGCGTTTTGAAGATACCCTTTTGACATACATGCCGGAAAAGCGCTACTGGTGGCCGATGCTGCGTTACACGCTGCGGCGCAGACCGCGCAGCATTTAAGTCACGCTCTTGGACGAAAGAATGGAAGGCGATGGATTTACGAATCAGGCCGTTAGCGACGCTGGATGAGATGCGTCAGGCAGTTGATCTACAGAAGCAGTACTGGGGCGACGAACCCGAATCCGTTATTCCCGCACACATGTTGTTTTCGTTGGCGAATTACGGCGGTCATGTGCTGGCGGCTTTTGATGGACAGCGCCTGGTGGGCATTCTGGTTGGCTTCCTGGGGACGAGCGGGAACGAACCCGACCGTCCTGCGATGGCGAATTTGCAGTATGTCTCCAAGCGTATGGTTGTGCTGCCGGAGTATCGCGGGCAGGGCATCGGCTATCACCTCAAGCGCGAGCAGCGCCGCATCGCGATGAAGCAAGGCGTGCGGCTGATTACCTGGACATTCGACCCATTGCTGGCGCTCAATGCACACCTGAATATTCGCAAGCTTGGCGCGATCAGTAACGAATACCTCCCGGATTACTACGGCACATCCGACGATGGTGGCCTGACGACGCTTGGCTCATCAGATCGCCTACTGGCGGAGTGGTGGGTGACGAGCCGCCGTGTTGAGGAACGTTTCGGCGGGACGCGCGGCGATTTGATGCTGAGCCGTTACCTGGAGGCCGAGACGGTCATTGCCAATCCCGCTACGTTCAACACGGCGGGCTTGCCTGTGTCGCCGGATGATATTTGGATGCCGAATACATCGCTGTGCCTGATGGAAATTCCGGTCAGCTACCCGGTCATTGTGCGCGATGACCCGATGCTGGCGCAGCGCTGGCGGCTGCATACGCGCGACCTGTTCCAGCGTTTGTTCGCACTCGGCTATGTGGTGACGGATTTTATTCATGAACCCTATGAAGGGCATGACCGTGCCTTTTACCTGCTCAGCCAGCCGGACAAGCTGTTCGAGCAGATCGACTTCAGCCAGAATTGATTCTGCGGGCAGCCGCATTGATTGAACTTACAACGAAGGGGGATTTGTGAAAGCCATAACGATACGCGCCATACGTTTGTATCCGATTGCGATGACGCTGGTTGAGCGGCTGCGAACCAGCTTTGGAGAAGAACCGTTCAAAGCGGCGGTGCTGGTCGAGCTGGAGACTGACGAAGGCATCACCGGTTGGGGTGAGTCTTCGGCGGAGATTAACCCCGGCTACAGCTACGAAACTGTAGGGACTTCGTTGCATGTCCTCAGCGAATTTCTGGTTCCGGCAGTTTTAGGCAAGACCATTGCAGACCCAGTTGAAGTGCCTGAACTGCTCAGCGCGGTGCGCGGCCACCCGCTGGCAAAGCACGCGGTCGAGGCAGCCGTATGGGATGCCTGGTCGCAGACTAACAGTCTCTCGATGGCGGCCGCTTTCGCGCACCATTTGCCGCCGGAGCATCAGCCGCGCGGCTACGCGACGGTCGGCGTGAGCATCGGCATTCAGCCTACTGTCGAGGCGACACTGGCTATCATCGAAAAGCGCCTCAAGCAAGGCTATGGACGCATCAAGCTGAAGATTAAGCCGGGTTGGGATGTGGAACTGGCGCGCGGGGTGCGGGCAGTCTATCCCGACATCCTGCTGATGCTGGATGCCAACAGCGCCTACACTCTGGCCGACAGCGAACATCTCCAACAGTTGGATGCCTTCAA
>JAEUQX010000339.1 GCA_016788625.1 Anaerolineae bacterium | reverse complement strand
CGGGAAGCGCGGCTTTCGATTGTCGCGACGCGGGCGCAGTGCTCGCCAACAGTGCGCCGAGTTCGTCCAGCAGGACATAACCCAACTGGCGCGGCGTCCAGCGCCTGCCGGTTTCGAGGGTGCTGTTGTAATCTTCCAGCGATAACAGCGCCCGTGCGTCGTGAAGCTCTTGTTCAACTTGCAGCGCCATGTTGTGCCTGATGAAATGGTCAGGGGCGTAATGCAGCGCGCTCAGCAGTTCGACCGTCCGCATCAGATTTCCCTGTTGACGGTAAACAAAGCTGATGCGCCAGATGGCTTCGATGACCGAATTGCCGCTGCTGATCTCCAGCGCCACGCGCAGTGACTCGCGGCAGTAGTGGATGGCCTGATAGATGTCATTGCGTTCGAGCGAAACCTTGGCAAGCTGGTGCAGCGACCAGGCAACCCCGCCTTTGTCGCCAATCTGTTCGCACGTTTCCAGACGAGTCCTATAAAGGTCAAAAGCCTCATCAAGACGCCCTTCCCGTTCGGCTATCAACCCCAGATGCGCTTGCGGCCAGGTCGCACCCCAGCGGTCGCCACCGCGCAGGGCTATAGCGATGCTGGCTTCAAGCTGCTCCCGTGTACGTACGCGGTTTCCCATCTCATCAACCATGCCTTGATTAAGCGTCCACGCTAAACCCCAGGCGTCACCGCGTGCCCGATAGGCAGCCTCATTTTCGCGCAGGAAGCGTGGCATTTCTTGCTTCGCAACATGAGATACCCCACTCCCCCACAACAGCATCGCGCCCAGGCCTGGTAAAGTTTGCTTTGCCAGAATTGCCACCGCTTGACGCACCGTTGCCAATACCTGCTCGTCGGAATGCGCGCCGCTGAACATGGTGAACCAGCTCTTTGCCAGCAGCAGCATACCTGCCAGCATATTGTCGTCTGCCGCAAAGGCTTCCGCCGCCAGAGCGAATATGTCGTAGGCTTCGGGCAGACGGCAGCGCATCTGATAGTAGAGCACCAGCGCTTCAAAAGCAGGTGCGATCAAGTCGGCGCGGTGCTGCTCAACGGCGTAACGCCACGCCTGGCGAATGTTATCCTGAAGTAGATCGATCTGGCGCAGCGCTTCAATCTGCCCACGGCTTTTGATCTGTGGGTCTAGCTGGCGCACTAGGCTGAGGTAGTAGGCTGCATGGTCAGCCTGAATCTGATCGTATTCTGTGGCAGCCTCGCGCAGCTTTTCTTCCGCATACTGCCGTAGCAGGCTGTGGATGCTGTAGCGCCCATCCTCTCCAAGCTGTACCAGTGAATGATCCACCAGTACCGAGAGGCTGTGCAGCGATGCACCCGTGACTGCTGCCGCTGCCTCGCGCGTAAAATGCCCGGAAAAGACGGCTAACCGACTGAATGCGCGCTGCTGCGTTTCGTCAAGACGAACCCACGACTGTTCAAACACTGAGCGTAAATTGCGATGGCGGTCTGGCATGTTGCGCTGGCGCGTCGCCAGGAAGTCGGCGCTGCGCCGGATTTCCACAGCGATTTCAGCGCAGCTCAAGCTCCGCGTCCAGGAGGCAGCGAGTTCAATCGCGAGCGGCATCGCGTCAACCAACTGACAAATTTCGACGATGGTCGCAGACTCGCGGGTGGGATCAAAATCATGGCGCGCCTGTGCAGCGCGGGTGATGAACAGACTCACGGCGTCGGAAGTAGCTCCCGGTTCAGCGTCAGTCGCCAATCCGTCGACTTCGTAGATCTGTTCGCCTGCAACATTGAGTACCTCGCGCGATGTGACCAGGATTTGCAGCGCCGGAATGCGTTCGAGAAACTCAAGCAGTAGGGGCACGGCATCCAGCACATGTTCGAGATTGTCCAACACCAGCAGCATCTCGCGGGTGTGGAGGATTTGCAGCAGCGCATCCTGTGCTGATTCGCCTTCAACAACGGTGATGCCGAGGGCAGCAGCAATGGCATGGATGACGAATTCAGCGGCGTTGATCGACTGGAGCGGGACGAAGACTGCACCGTCACGTAAGTCCGACGCGCGCTGACGGGCTGCTTCCAGCGCCAGGCGTGTTTTGCCCGCCCCTCCGGGTCCAACCAGCGTGAGCAGACGGCAGTTTTTCTGTCGCAACAGTGCAGCGACTTCGGCAATCTCGCGTGTGCGCCCGACGAACGATGTGAGATGAAGCGGGAAATGATGGAGCATAGAACCCGATTTCCATAGCACCTATGCCTTGCGCCGTGTCACCGTGCTAGACTGCGCCAGCGGCAGCCAGACCGTGAACGTGCTGCCCTGGTTCTGGCCGGGACTGTTCACGCTGATCTTGCCGCCGTGCGCCTGCACAATCTCCTGGGTGATCGCCAGCCCTAACCCAGTGCCGCGCTGTGGGCCGCGCGCCTTATCTGCCTGGTAGAAGCGCTCGAACACGCGCGGCAAATCCTGCGGCGCGATGCCAATGCCGCTGTCGCGCACCGTCAGCTCGACGCCGCTGCCGTTTACACCCGCTTTCATCCAGATTTTGCCGCCTGCTGGTGTGTATTTGATCGCGTTGCTGACCAGATTGGTCACCACCTGTGCCAGTCGGTCACCATCGCCCGCGACGGGTGGCAGCGAGGCGGCTTCGATGTTCAGCGTGATGTATTTCTCCTGCGCCAGGATTGCCAGCCGTTCGCCAACGGCGCGCGCCAACTGCCCCAGGTCGACTGGCACACTCTGCATCGAGAAGCGCCCGGATTGCAGACGCGCCAGGTCGGTGAGTTCCGTCACCATGCGGTTCAGGCGTCCGGCTTCCTCGTGGATGATCTGCGCTGCGCTGGCCGGGTCGCGCGCCGCGCCGTCCATGATGGCCTGCGAATAGCCCTGAATCGACGTGAGCGGCGTTTTCAGGTCATGCGAGACGTTAATCAGGAAGTCCTGCTGCGAGCGCTGAGCATCCTGCACTTCGGCATTCATGCGGTTGAAGGCCGCAGCCACCGAGCGCACTTCTGGCGGGCCTTGCAGCGGCACGGTTGTGTCTGGCGCGCCCGCTGCCACAGCCTCCGCCGCTTTGACCAATCGCGCCAATACGCGGGACAGGTTACTGCTGATCCAGGCTGCCAGCAGCGCGGCCACGACCAGCCCGATGAACGCTGCCTGGATGAGCGGGCGCGCCAGTTCGCGGCGGAAGGTTGCCAGCACGTTGGCAAGCGTCTGACGTGGGGCGGGTTCAGCCAGCAGCACGGCGTTGTCGCGCAGCAAGCTCAGTCCGGTGAACAGCCATCGTGTCCCATCGGCATCGCGGAAACTCCCGAAGCTCGGCTCACTGAGCAGGCCAAGCGAGCGCCGCAGGTAGGTGGGCAGGGTATAGACTTCGGAGTCGATGGTAATTGCTGCGCCATCCGTAAAAGTTTGGTCGCTGTCGAAGTTTACGGTCTGGGTTGCGAAGTTGGCGATCAGGATGCGCACCTCGTTGTCGGCGGCGATCTGGGGCAGGCTCAGGCGCAGGTCACGAAGCTCAGCCAGGGTGGGGCGGCTGCCGTCACGCAGTCCGCTGTCGGCGATCACATCGCGGGCAATCGTCGCCAACTGCTCGTAAGTGGCATCAGGCGCTACGGGCTGCGCAAAGAGGAAGACGATCAGCGCCAGCACCATTACAGCTAGCGTGATGCTGAGCAGGACAAGGTAGGAGAGCAGCAGGCGGGTACGCAGGGTCATGGCGTTAATCCAGCTTGTACCCTACGCCCCAGACCGTCTCGATCTGCGCGTGCATCCCATCCAGCTTGTGGCGCAGGTGCGCGATGTGCACGTCAACCGTGCGCGTCTCCCCGGCGAAGTCGAAGCCCCAGACCACGTCAAGCAGTTTCTCGCGGCTGAAGACGATACCGCGATTCTCGGCCAGCGTCAGCAGCAGGTCGAACTCCTTCATGCGCAGCTCGACTTCATTTCCGTTCACCAGCACGAGGCGGCGTTCCGGGTAGATGTGCAGGTTGTCGATCATCAGCGGCGCATCGTTCGCTGCTGCCGAACGCTTCTCGGTGCGGCGCAGGATGGCCTTGACGCGCGCCACCAGTTCACGCGGGTTGAACGGCTTGGTCAGGTAATCGTCCGCGCCAAGTTCAAGGCCGACGATCTTGTCGATGTCGTCCGCCCGCGCCGTGAGCATGATGATCGGCACATCGGACTGCGCGCGCACCCGGCGGCAGACTTCCCAGCCGTCCAGTTCCGGCAGCATCAGGTCGAGGACGACCAGCGCCGGTTTTTCGCTCAGGATGCGCTGCAATGCAGTCGCGCCATCGTTAGCGCTGGTGATGCGGAAACCGTCCTGTTCCAGATACATTTTGGCGAGGTCGATGATGTGCTGTTCGTCGTCTACCAGCAGGATGGTGTCGGGCATGGGCTGCTCTCAACTATTGGACATCCCCTACTATAACACCGGTTCGGGGTTGGGGAGGATATGGCGTAGCAGGGTTAGAACAACCACTCTGGTTTGTCGAAGCCGCCGTATTCCTGGATTGCGCCGTAGATGTGCTG
>JAEUQX010000300.1 GCA_016788625.1 Anaerolineae bacterium | reverse complement strand
TTCTCGGACGAACTCTACAGCGCGGCACGCGGCCTGGGCGCGACGCTCAACGGCAAACCGCTGCGCGTCTCCGCCACGGACACGCTGCAAAAAGCCATGCTGTGCTCCGGCTTCCCCTACGATTACCCGCACCTGGAACAGAACAACCTGCGTGAATGGGATGCTTTTCACCGCGTCGTGCGCGGGCTGCGACGCTTCGGCTCGGTAGCGCTGGAACTGAGCTACATCGCCGCCGGGCGCTTCGATGGGCTGTGGGAGCAGCGACTGCACTCGTGGGACATCATGGCCGGGCTGATCATCGTCGAAGAGGCCGGTGGGCGCATCAGCGATTACGCGGGCGAGCAGTCGGCGGCCCTTTATGAAGGGCAGCAGCTTGTCGCCAGCAACGGCCACCTGCACACGGAGATGTTAACTTTGCTGCAATCCGTGCGTCGTTAAACACCTCAACGCTTGTTCGTGCAAAACCTGGATAAAATCTATATATTCTAGAATACTTGAGCGGAGAACGGGAATGTCCACTCAAGAACAGTCTCTTGAGATGGCAGAGGCGCTGGCATCGCTGAATCAGCAGTTGGGTGTTGCCTTGCAGCAGCACGCGATCGCAATCGAAGCGCTGCGGCATTCCGAAGCGACCTTCCGCCACTTCCTTGACAACAGCATGGATGCCTTCCTGATGACCAACGAAACAGGCGGCATTCTGATGGCAAACAGTGTAGCCTGCCAGATGTTCGGCTATAGCGAATACGAACTGATGCAGGGTGGTTACGCGCTGCTGGTGGATTCGCACGATCCGACCATCGAAGCGATGAAAGCGCAGATTCGCAGCACGGGCGAAAGCCGCGCTGAAGTGCGAATGCGCCGCCGTGATGGTTCGACCTTTCCAGCCGAGACCGCCTCGCGCCGTTACGAAGACGACGACGGCGCGCGTAAGATCAGCGTGACGATTCGCGACATCAGCGAACGCAAGCAGTTGGAAGCCGACCGTTTTGAACACGCGCTGGAAAACGAGCATATGCGCCTGCTGGCCGATTTCATTCAGCGCACCTCGCACGACCTGCGAACCCCACTGACGATCATCGCGACCAACGCGCATCTGCTGCGCCGCATCACCGATCCAGACACGCGCGAACGCAAGGTCAAGGGCATCGAAGACCAGGTCGCTCGACTGACGAGCCTGATTAATGAACTCTTCGAGATGTCACAGATCGACCGGGTGAAACGCCTGGAACTGCGCCGCCTGGAGATCAACTCGCTCATCCGAAATCTGGTGGAACGGCTGGAAACGCGCCTGAGTACCAAAGGGCTGAAATGCACCCTGAAGCTGCACACGCCGCTGCCAACGATTGATGCCGATGAGGGGCAGCTTGGGCGCGCGCTCTACAACCTGCTGGAAAACGCCATCCTGTATACGCCAGACGGGGGCGACATCACGATGGAAACAACCTACACCAGCCATCATGTCGTCATCAGCCTGCGTGATACAGGCATCGGCATCAGCGACGACGACCTGCCGCACATCTTCGAGCGCTTCTTCAAAGCGGACCGTGCGCGTCAGGCGGGTCTTGGCGGTGTCGGATTGGGACTGCCCATCGCGCGCAAGATTCTGGAACGGCACGGCGGGCGGATTGAGGTCGAAAGCAGATTGGGCAGCGGCTCGCTATTCCGCGTCTATCTGCCAATGACAATCGAGCCTCCCGCATCGTAACGATCTATAGCACACTCCGGCGCAGTGCCCTACCCCGGCGCTTTGGTCGGCGGCAGACCTTCCTGCGTCACGCGCGGCGGCAGAATCGCGGTCGGTGACGGCGTGAGCGTGATGGTCGGTGTCAGCGTAGCCGTCGGCGTATCGGACGGCGTGGGCGTGACCGACGGCGTGAGCGTAACCGTTGGCGTCAGGCTGGCGGTTGGCGACGGGGTGAACGTCAGCGTTGGCGTCGGGCTGGGGCCGGGCGTGGGCGACGGGGTGAGCGCCGCAATCGCCGCGCCAACATCCACCGCTGATGTCGGGAAGGGTGTTGGGGTAAATTCCGAGGTCGGCTCGAAGCCGGGACCCGCGCTGACCTGTATCGCTCCGCCTGGGCGAAACACGATGTCCACCTGCTGGCCGCGCCCACCGAAGATCGGCTGCTGCTGCCCGTTATAGACGATCTGGAGCGCCTCAGCGTTGGCCGCGCTGATCGTCACGTTATCCTGCGCCGGAAATTCCAACACCTCGCCGGGGCGCGCGATGCCTGCAAAACGCTGTACCCCGTCTGAAGCGATGCGCATCCAGGTGCGCTGCGCCAGTTCAATCGTCACCAGCACAGGCTGCCCAGCGTAGTTTTGCTGTACCCCCAGCACGGGCGTGAGCGTCGGCTGCGGTGTCAGCGTCGGCATGGGCGTGAAGGTGGGCGTGGGCGGGAGCTGCCCCAGGATGTCCAATCCGGTATCGTCCGGCGACTCTTCACCCACCGGACGGCCAATCAACTGAAAGACTACAAAAGCGATCACCGCCAGCGACGCCAGCGCGACCAGCAGCAGCACAAGCGTGTTGAGCAGGCCGCTGCGTGGGCGGCCATCAACCACAACCGGCACAGCAGGCAGCGAAGGGTTGGTATCCGTAATTTTACGGGGGGCGACGGGCGCGACAACCGGTATCGACTGCGTGGTGCGGCGTGTGCGGCGGGCGGGCGTTTCGGCCTCACGGCGGGCGGCTTCGTAATAGCCGACGATGCGATCTTCCTCAAGGCCGAGGAAGCGCGCGTAGTTGCGGATGAAACCGCGTATCTGTACGGTTGAGAAATCCGCCTGGTTGAACTCGCCAAGCTCGAACGCTTCCAGGATACGCCGCCGAATCTTCAGCGCCCGTTCGGCGTCTTCCAGCGATAGTTCTTTCGCCTCGCGCGATTCGCGCAGGTAGCGACCAAGCGCCTGGGCATCCATCAGCATCGCGCTCCGGCACAATACAAACAGCCCCGAACACGGCGTAACCGGCGGGGCTGGTGGATCATCATCAATTCAGACGCGGGATTACTCAGCCGCAGCTTCGGTAGCAGCTTCTTCAGCCGGCGCAGCTTCGACCGCTTCGACAGCAGCTTCCGCCGCGGCGGTTTCACCTGCTGCGGAGCGCTGCAGGTAGGCATGTACCTCTTCTTCGCGCAGTACGACGATCCGCAGGCTGGGCGAGATTTCCGAACCCAGGCGCACGGGCATGTCGAAAGTGCCGAGTTCACGGATAGCCTGCTGGCTGATGCGGCGGCGATTGATGTCCACACCAGTCTTCTGGTGCAGCGCCTCAGCAATATCGGTCGTCGTCACCGAACCGAACAGCTTACCCGTGTTGGCAGCGCGACGGCCAAAGACCAGTTCCACGCCGTCGATCTGGCGCGCCAGGTCATTGAGACGGCCTTCGAGTTCGGCCTTACGCGCGGCAGAAGTCTCGCGCAGTTGCTCGGCCTTCGCCAGTTCAGCGGGCGTGGCTTTGACGGCCAGCTTCTTGGGGATCAGGTAATTGCGGGCATAGCCATCGCTCACGCTGACCACTTCACCCGCGACACCCTGTTTGTACACATCAGAAAGGAGCAGTACCTTCATCGCTCAATGCCCTTCATCAAAACATACGCGCGTAAAACGCGATCTATGCTCACTTTAGACCGCACATTATAAATGCGACGGCGAGCTTTATTCAAGTGCGGGATGCGCTATAATGCCCCGCGTTTGACTGCACAGAGGACAAATGACACCGTGAAACCACATCAGGCGTTGGCGATTGGTCTGGTACTGCTGAGTATGCTGCTGACGGCGCTGGTCAGCCGCAGCGTATTCGAGCGGATGCCGCACCTTGAAGACGAGGTGACGTATCTATGGCAGGCGCGCGCGCTTGCGGGCGGACAGCCCGTGCTGGAAGCGCCGACACCCAGCCGCCCCTTCTGGCAGCCATTCGTCGTCGTGCAGGGCGAAAACCGCTTCGGCAAGTATTCGCTCGGTTGGCCGGGGCTGCTATCCATCGGCGTGCTGCTCGGTCAAACCTGGGTGGTCAATGCCTTCCTGGCTAGCGTGACAGTGGCACTGGTCTATCGCCTGGGACGCGAAATCTTCTCGGGAGATGTCGGCCTGATTGCCGCCGCGCTGACAGCCTTTTCCCCGATGGCGCTGCTGCTGAACGGCACGCTGATGGGACACACCGCCGCGATGGCGACGGGGATGCTGTTCGTTTATGCCTACTGGCGGATGAGCCGTGGCGGACGACGCGCTCTGTGGTGGGGATTAGTGGCAGGCGCGGCGCTGGGACTGACGGCGATCAATCGACCGCTGGCCGGGGTGGCGATGGCTGGGCCGTTTGTGGCGTGGAGCGGCGTGCGGCTGCTGCGGGCGTACCTCACCCCCGTATCTGCGGGCGGACA
>JAEUQX010000235.1 GCA_016788625.1 Anaerolineae bacterium | reverse complement strand
CTACGACGCTGATTTCACGCAGTCTGTCATCGGGCGTTACTTGCGTGACCGCGTACATGAACGCTTGACACTGCATTTTCCGGCTGGCAGCCATGTGCTGGAACTCGGCTGTGGCACAGGCGAGGATGCGCTGCGGTTGGCTGAACGCGGTGTGCGCGTCCTGGCGACCGACGCCAGCGAGGGCATGTTGCAGCGCGCGCGGGAGAAGACGGCGGGCAATCCACTCGTGCGCGTGAAGCAGTTGGACTTGAGGACTGTGACGGATCCACGCCTTGACGCGGAGAATATTGAGTGGCAGTTTGACGGCGCGTTCTCAAACTTCGGCCCGTTGAACTGCCTCGAAAGTTACCTGCCTCTGGCGCGCTGGTTGGCTCCGCTCATCAAGCCGGGCGGCATTGTCGCGTTTGGCATGATGAGTCCCTGTTGCCTGTGGGAACCGCTCTGGCACGGACTGCACGGCGATCTGAATACGGCCACACGGCGCTGGCGCAAATCGACCCCATTTCAGGTCGCGGGCAGCGCGGAAGCGATCACGATCCGCTACCCCAGCATCCGACGCTTGGCGCGCGAATTTTACCCGCGCTTCATCCGGCGGACGGTGTATCCGCTCGGCCTGTTCCTGCCGCCCAGCGATGTTTATGGGGTGATCGAAAAACGCCCGGCGCTGCTGCGAACGCTGCTGCGGCTGGAACAGCGTTTCGGGCAGTGGGGGGCACTGGCGGCCTTCGCCGATCATTACTGGATAGAATTTGAGCGGGTGGATTGAAGTCGGTAGCTCATAGTCTTTAGCGATGAGCTTTTGCTGTCGTACTGAACAGCGAGCAATCCTGGGAGCAAATGTGGCTCTCCAACGCTCGGCTACCTATTCTCCTGCTACCGACTAACGACTATCGACTGATGTCTTTGCATATGGGAAGGGGGATAATGCTGTGCCCCTTCCCACGACAGCGAAATCAGTGCCCGGCGGCGGGCGCGCTGAATGCGGCGATCTGTTCGAGCAGCTTGCCCTGGTCAACCTCCGGGTGCTTGTCGAGCAGCGCCTTGAAGATGTTCATATACTCGACCACCTGCGCGCGCGTGTAGGCCTCGAAGCGCAGCGTGATGGCGGGTTGCGTGTTGCTGGCGCGCACCAGCCCCCAACCGCCCTCGAACTTGGCGCGCACGCCATCCAGCGTGAAGACCTCGTGGTCTTTCGACAGCACGTCGGTGATTTCCTGGATGATGGTGAACTTGATTGCATCCGGCGCGGAGAGGATGATTTCCGGCGTCGCGGCCAGCTTGGGAATATCGTCAAACAGTTCCGAGATGGTCTTGCCGGACGCAGCGATGATCTCCAGCGCTTTCAGGGCGATCAGCGGCGCGTCGTCGAAGCCGTAGTAGTCTTCGCCCACGAACAGATGCCCACTGACCTCGCCACCCAGCGGGGAACCGATCTCGTGCATCTTCAGCTTCATCAGGCTGTGACCTGTCTTCCACATCACCGGCACGCCGCCGTATTTCTTGATCTCATCCGGCAGCGCCTGCGAGGCCTTGACATCGAAGACGATAGACGCACCCGGCTTGCGCTTGAGCAGGTCGCGCGCCAGCAGCGCCAGCAGACGGTCAGCGGCGATGTGGTGGCCGTGATTGTCGATGAAACCGCAGCGGTCAGAGTCGCCGTCGAAAGCCAGGCCCAGATCCGCGCCGACCTCGACCACCTTCTTTTCCAGATCTTTGGTCATCTCTGGGTCTTCTGGGTTGGGGAGATGATTGGGGTAGGTGCCGTCGGATTCGAGATACAGGCCGTGTACCTTCAGGCCGAGCTTTTCCAGTACCGCGGGGACGTAGGTACCGCTCAGCCCGTTACCCGCGTCCAGCACCACCGTCAGCGGACGCGCCATCTTGACCTTGCTGCCGATGGTCGCCATATGGCGGTGAATCATGTCGAAGTCCTGTGTCACCGTGCCGCTGCCAGAGGCGAAAGCGTCGGTCTGGATGATCTTAAGCAGCGACTGAATTTGTTGGTCGGCCAACGCCAGCGCGCCGTAGGCCATCTTGATGCCGTTGTAGCGTACATCCAGGTGGCTGCCCGTGATCATCACACCCGCACCTTTGCCTGCATAGCTGGCTGAGGCGAAGTACAACGTGGGCGTCAGCACCGCGCCGATGTCGGTGACATTCACGCCAGCCTGAGTCAGCCCTTCGATCATGGCGGCCTTGAGACCCGGCGACGACTGGCGGTTGTCGCAGCCGACGAAGACGCGCTCTATCCCGAACTCCTTGGGCAGATATGTGCCCAGCGCGCGCCCGACGAGTCGTGCCAGATCGGGCGTAATCTGCGGCTTTTCGCCGGAGACCGTGCCGCGAATGTCATACTTGCGGAATACCGAGGTATCGATTTGTGTCATGAACAGTCTCCTTGCGGGGTCAATGTTTCTGGTTAAAGGTCTTCGAGCTTCTTGCCGGAATGGGCGACAAAAAACTGCGCTGCGTTGCGATACAGGTCACGGCAGGCATCGCGCAGCGTCGCGCCTTGGCCGCTGGTTTGCACACCGCGCGGGGGAACGAGCAGCCGCGCCTGAAAGCGAGCATCTGGTTTTTCGACAGGCTGATATACCAGCACCATTTGCCAGCTGTCGCCATACACGCTGTAGGACACCTGGAGCAGCCGTTCGAGGATGGTAGCGGTGTCGATGTCGAGCCATTCGTTATCGCTGTAGTTCGAGGGACGCTTCAGTACCGCTTCGCGCGATTCGAAGATCACATGGCTGCGGTCTACTTCTTTCCACAGATCACGCAGCGCTTCGGGCAGCGAGTGCATGTCCTGCACTTGCTCGCGGTTCTGCCCCCAACTGGCGGCGGCGGCCCAAACGACCGCGCCATCTGTCAGGGGGAAGGCTTGTAACGTAAGCATGGCGTCCAGGCTGTACTGGCTGCTGATATAACCGATGGTAGCCTGCCAGGCGAGCAGTCCGTTTTCGGGGCGTTTGGGCAGAGGACGGGAGGCAATCGTCTCAGGCATCGCGCGGATCTCCGTATAGACTCCAGGCCAGGAAGCGGTCGATATGATACTGTGTAAGCTGCGCACCCAGGCCGAACGTCACTGCATCGAACCCGTGCCGCGCCCAGGGTACACGCAGTCGCACCAACGGCGTATTCGTCAATGACACCCGGTTACTCAGTTCGTCGCCATGCCAGTTAGGAACAATCGTGTCCATCATCCCTTCAACCAGCAGTATAGGGGGCAGCCCGTCGCGCACGTGGTGAATCGGGCTGGCGGCGGCGTATACATCCGGTTTCTGACTGTAGGGTACGCCGATGAGCTGCGTGATGGACGAGTCCGGCGCGAGGTTATCCCAATCGAGTTTGGTGGGAGCGTAGATCGCGATTACAGCGCGCAGCGGGAGTTCCGCGTCGTCGCACATCGCTGCCATCAGTGCAAGGTGCCCTCCTGCCGAACGACCCATCAGCGCGATGCGTGCTGGATCGACTTGGTGCTCAGCGGCGTTTTGCCGCACCCAGGCGAGCGCGCTTTGCACGTCGTCAAGCTGCGCAGGCCAGGGGAATCGGCCGGAGAAGCGATACTGAATGTCGAAGACGACATAGCCCTGGCTGGCGAGGTAGCGATTATTCGGCTCGATGTAACCGCCCTTGTCACCGTTGCGCCAGCCACCCCAATGAATGACGATGATCGCCGGATAGCGCTCGCCTGCTGCGGGCGGGATAAACGGCTGGTAGATGTCGAGCTTGAGCGCCTGTCCAGCGGACGTGGCGAAGGTGACGTTGCGCCAGACGCGCGCGCGGGACGTGCGTTCACGTGCTCCCAGCGCGTTGGGCACAGACCAGGTATGCTGGGCGAGGCGTGGGAACATGGACGGCGGGATGCGGTCTTCGTAGGTCTTGCCGAGCGCGGCGCGCATCGAGGAGTGCATGTCTTCGGCCGCGGCTTTGTAGGTGGTCAACGGAACAGCGGCCAGCCCCGCGCCAGCCAGCCCGCTAATGACGGCGACCCAGGTGCGCGGATTGAGCAAGAGACCGAATACGGCCGCGACCAGGCCGAGCAGCACCGCTGCCCACGAGAGTTCGTTCACGACGACCTTCAGCGGGCGCGCACTTTCATCTTCCTCGTCTGCTGTGTGGATGAGGATGCCCGCGAGTGCCGCGAGTAGTCCCAATAATTGCAGGATCAGTCGCATAATTTATTGCTCTACTGTGACTTCTTTGCCATCGACCAGGGCAGTGAACTTCAGGCCGTTGCTATCCGGCGCGTCGACGCGCACCAGCGTGCCGGCGGGCGGATTGACCTTCAGCAGGAAGTCCGCCAGCGGTTCACGCACGTAACGGCGAATGATGCGGCGCAGCGGGCGGGCGCCATACTCCGGTTCATCGTTCTGCGCCAGCATCCAGACCTGCGCGGCATCGGTGAATTCCAGCTTCAGACCGCGCTCGTCGGCCATCTTGCCTTCCTTCTTCAGTTGCAGCTTCAGGATTTGCGCCAGATCTTCGCTCGTTAGCGCATTGAACATGATCACTTCGTCCAGGCGGTTGAGGAATTCCGGGCGGAACCACGTCCGCACTTCTTCCATCGCTTCCTCGCGGATTTCGTCTGTGAGGGCGGGCACGGCCAAGTGCTCCGCGCCCAGGTTGCTCGTCAGGATGATTACGGCCTCGCTGAAGTAGGTCAGGTTGCCGCGTCCGTCGGTCAAGCGGCCTTCCTCAATCACCTGCAACAGGATGTCCATGATGCGCGGGTGGGCTTTTTCCACTTCATCGAACAGCACAATGATATAGGGCTGCTGGCGGACGCGTTCGGTGAGCTGGCCGCCTGCCTCGCTGTCCACGTAACCGCTGGGCGAGCCAATCAGGCGGTTCAGGCTGCTCTCGTCCTTGAATTCGCTCATGTCGAGCGGCAGCATGGCGTCTTCGCTGCCGAACATGAACTCAGCCAGCGCTTTCGCCAGTTCGGTCTTGCCGACGCCCGTCGGGCCGAGGAACAGGAACGCACCGATCGGGCGTTTGGCATCCTTGAGGCCGACGCGCGCCGTCTTGATCGCGCGGCTGACGGCGATCATGGCTTCGTCCTGGCCGATCAGGCGCTCTTTGAGATGCTCGACCATGCTGGCATAGCGCACACGCTCGTCTTCGCCCAGCTTGTTGACCGGGATGCCCGTCATTTGGCTGGCGGCTAGTGTGACATCTTCAGTGTCCAGGTTGGCGTCGCTCGCACGGTCATTCTTGAACGGCAGTTGGCTTTGCTGACTCATGTTGACCAGCGCGGCAGTACGGTGGATGAGTTGTTCGGCGCTGCGGGGCAGGGGCGTGGCGCTCAGGTAACGTTTCGCCATGCGGACGGCCAGAACCAATGCCTCATCGCTGACGGTCAGTTTGTAATCCGCTTCCAAATGCGGCTTGAGAATCTTGAGGATTTCAATCGTTTCATCCGCTGTCGCTTCCGGCACCCGGATGATCTGGCTGTTCTCAGCGATGGCATTGACCGGGGCGATGCGCTGGTTGTACTCGACCTCGGTGGTCGTGCCGATGATTACGGCTTCGTCCGAGAGGAATGCCTTTTGAATCAGCGGCGTCGCTTTGGTGAACTCCGCCTTGATCGGGCCGCCGAAGAAGCGGTGCAGGTGCGGGATGAACAGGATGCCGCCCGCCGCCTGACTTAGCCCGGCGCGCACGGCCTTCTGGTCGCTGTCCAGCAGCGCGGTTTCGTCAATCTGCACCAGGTTCTTCAGGCCAACTGGCCCCTTGCCTTCGGACATCAGCAGGCCGAGGCTGTAGGCCAGGGTGCGTTTGCCCACGCCGTCCGGCCCCATCAGGATGATGTGGCGATTGACCGACTGCGACAGGATGTTCACCATGTCACGCAGCAGTCCTTCGCGGAAGTAGACCGCACGCAGCTTGCCTGCTTTCGCCCCAGCGACGACATCCTGCGTCGTGCCATCGGTGCGCAGACGAATCTGGCTGTTGTCCATCAGGATGTCGCCAATCGCTTTCGGCGTGATGCCGTGCTGGCGCAGCAGCCCGCTGGTCGGCATCGAGGCTTCGGCCATGATGGTCAGGACGTGGTCAGTATCCACGCGCATCTCATCCTGCGAGTTGGCCAGGCTGAGCGCGTCGTCGATCAGAATGACGGTCTGGCGCGAGAGCGGTACCTGGCGGTTTCCATGCGCCACGAAGTCCAGGTTGCCATTCTGGTCACCGCGCCCTTCAATGGCGAGATGTACCTGGCGGTCGAGTTTCTTCATGTCCGCGCCGCGCCCATTTTTGAATATATCAAGCAGGCGCATAGCTGCTGTGTCCGGGCGGCGCAGCAGCGCCAGCAGAACCATCTCTGGTATGATGACCGATTTGCGGTACTGATCTTTCAGCGCCGTCGCCTCGTTCATGATGGCGTCCAGGTCTTTTGAAAGCAAATCGGGGTTCAGTGTACCCATAAGTTGATTGTGTCCTGTGGTCGTCTGGTAACACCCTAAAATTAACCCGAAAACGGGCTGCGAACAAGCGGCAATCCATTTGCATACCCGCCGATGTTATATAATGCGGCCTTGCATACGGCTTGAGCATGAAGAATTCACCGTACAGACGCAACGGACAGAGAACGTACTTAAGGCGCTGTACCCACTGGATACTGGTCGAGATATGGGAACGCGGATTTGTGATGAAGAAGCAGGGTGTGATGCAGAACAGACTCGCGCGACGCTTTTGGAACGGTTGGGGATTCGCATGGCTCATCATGCTGTTGTGCCTTCCTATGCTCATACAAAACCCGGTCATCGCGCAGTGCAGCAAAACGACCGGGACGATCACGCGCGGCAGCTACCGCAGCGCCATCGCCACCACGACCATGTGGTATTCGGTTTATACCCCGCCGTGTTATGACGAAAATCAGGCGCTGTATCCCGCGTTGTATCTGCTGCACGGCTCGAACGAAGATGACGGGCAGTGGGGGCGTTTGGGCATACAAGCGCTGCTCGATGCGGGTATCACCGAGGGCACGTTGCCGCCGATGATCGTTGTCATGCCATTTGGTGAATGGCTTGCCAATCAGAATCAGTTCGACGCCGTATCGTGGGAGAATGTCTTTCTCAACGAACTCATGCCGCTGGTGGAAGGCCAGTATCGCATTGATGCACGGCGCGAGCTGCGGGCAATTGGTGGTATCTCGCGCGGCGGCTTCTGGGCGTTCGAGATCGCCTTTCGCCATCCCGACCTGTTCAGCGCAGTGGGCGGTCACAGCGCCTTCTTTGATGACTATCACGCTCCGCCGGAGTACAATCCGCTGCGGCTGGCGCAGGATGCCCCCGGCCTCGACACGCTGCGCATCTGGCTTGACCGGGGCAAGGATGACTTCGCCGCTCCCGGTCTTGACCTGATGGCTGAGCGCTTGTCCGCGCGAGGGATTGCCCATCAATACATCGTGCATCCCCAGGGACAGCACGACGCGAGCTACTGGCGGCAGTACGTCGCTGATTATCTACATTTCTACGCGGCAGATTGGCTAGACAGCGCCCCAGTCGCCGCGATGCCCGCTATCACGTTTGCTACGAACACGCCGCAGCCTAGCGCCCCTTCATCGGGCGTGTATCTGTTCCTGCCTGTAACGGCCTTTCCCAGCTTGCAGACCACAATCACGCGTGCAGAACTGGATGCGCTGCGTTCCGGGCAGAGCGGCGCACGCCTGACGCTGGATACCAGTACCGCTGCCGCACTCGCCGGGCTGGGCGTGGCGCTGCCGCCTGACGCACAGGTCGTGCTGGACGATGCACTGCTCAATACGCTCTGGCGCGACCGTACTCGTTACACCCTGCTGCCGTTTGAACGGCTGGAAACGCGCTACCGGGTGCTGTTGGTGGATGATCTGCATCCCCTCGATTCCGACCTGACAAGTTATCCTTTTGCTTTCGCCGGCCGCACATCCAACTACGACCCGACCCGGCTGACGCGCGTGCTGTTCTCCGGCGTGACGGCCCTGACCCGGTTGACGCGCGAGGCATTGGACGCGAATGGTATTGAGTGGGCGGCGGGGGGGATTGAAGGCTATACGCAGCAGGCGGATTTCTTCCACATCAGCAACGAAGTATCATTCTCGCCTGGTTGTCCGGCCAGCGATGGCCCGACACTGGGCGCGTTCTGCTCGACCGAAGCGCACTTTGAGCTGTTCACGCGGCTCGGCGTAGACATCGTAGAACTGACGGGCAACCACAACAATGACTACGGCACCGAGATCTATCTGAAGACGCTCGATTGGTATCGTGGGCAGGGGATGCTGACGGTGGGCGGCGGTGAGACGCTGGAACAGGCGCGGCAGCCGCTGCTGCTCAACCACAATGGCAATCGTATCGCGCTCGTCGCCTGTAACTGGGCAGGTCCGTACTACGCGCTGGCGGATGCCGAGTCGCCTGGCGCGGCCGCTTGTGAATGGGAGTGGCTGCGCGCGACACTGCCCGCGCTGTCGGCTGCGAATGATCTTGTCGTGGTCACGGTACAGTACCAGGAATATGAGGAATACCTGCCCACCGCGCAGCAGCAGCTTGACTTTCGCGGGCTGGCTGACCTGGGGGCAGATGTGGTGATCGGTACGCAGGCACATAAACCACAGACGATGGAGTTCTACAATGCTGCGACAGGTGCGCAGCGCTTCATCCATTACGGGTTAGGGAATCTGTATTTTGATCAGCCTTTCTGGGGCAACATGCGCTTTTTCATGGATCGGCTATTGGTCTACGAAGGACGACTGGTGAGTATTGACCTGTTCACCGGTATTATCGACGACAATGCGCGCCCGCGTCCGATGAACGCCGAGGAGCGCTTTAACTTCCTGGCATTCATGTTTAATACCCAGGCTGCCTTATGATCAGCCTGGCAGGATGGTGATCGCGCACAAGTTTCGCCGATGGGGTAATATTGATGCTGTACAGTGCGCGGAGATTGTGATGACAGAAGCGACAATCCTGATACTGGAAGATGATCTCGCCCTCATTCGGCTGTATGGCAAGGTGATGCGTAAGGCTGGCTACGAAGTCGCAGAAGCGACTAACCTCCAGGAGGCGCGCGAGCAACTCAGCAAGGCTCGTTTTGATGTCTTCATCTGCGATATGCGCCTGGGTGCAGAGCGGGGGATTGACCTGCTTGTTGAGCAGAAGGCGTTTCTTCAGGAGAAGCGAACACAGGTTGTGGTTGTCTCTGCCGAAGAGCAGTATCGTGATTTATGCCGTCAGATGGGCATTGACCTCTTCTTTTCCAAGCCCGTTTCGCCCTCTGAACTGACTCGGATGGTTGAACGTCTGCTCAGCAGCACAACATGAGTCGGCATGTTCATGATGGATGCCGAATTCGCAGTGGGAAACGGGGGATAGATATGTCGATTGGTGAAACCTTGCTTCGGCTTGTATCGCCTTTTTATATTGAACGGCGTTTTGCCCGCCTCCCCTGGAGTGACATCAAGTCTCGGTTGGCAAGCAGTGCAGTTGAGATTGAATCGCGCTTTGCTGGACGAACAGACAGCGATTTGAATCGCCGCATTCTGAGCCACATCGTCGGGATCGAGCGCTGGGGGCAGCGGCGGTTGAGCGTCTTTTTGGGCGAGCCATTCGTGGATGAGGAATACAATATCCATCGGCCACCACGAGAGGCCAGTTGGTCAGAACTGCGTGCACAGTTCCACGAGACGCGGGCGCAGACCCTGGTGCTCATCGACCGTATCGCAGCAGCAGATCCGCGCGACCAGCGGGTACTGCATAACCAATGGGGACTGCTTTCGGCGCGCGGTTGGCTGAACTACCTGAACGTCCACGCACGGGGCGAAAGCCTCAAAATGCGCTAGAGCATCAGCGGTTGTTTTCGAGTGAGATCACTCGTTCTATGCTCGTCATATCTACCATTCGCCGCCAGCGCGCTTTGGCACCGCTTGACGCCCGCTCATCCGGGTTTGCTATAATGCAGCGCTGTTGGAAGGTGACAGGGGATATGCATTGCGAAGTTGGCGGTCAAATCGTTTGAGGTTTCTGGGCGTTTGCTTGCTGGCCTGCGCTGCGCTGATTGTGATGAGTCAACTAGGTATCCTCAGCCCAGTGCGTGGCCTGATTGCCGCTCCTCTGAACCTGATTACAGGTGTATTCAACCGACTGACCCTGGGTGTCGTCAATGGGGCGGACAATTTTGCGGATGTCGAGACCTTGCGTCAGCGCAATGCCGATCTGGAAGAGGCATTGGCGCGCTTCCAGGCTGAGCTGGTGGATCTGCGTGAAATTGCCAGTGACTATCAACGCCTGGCGGGACTGCTGGATTACACAACAGCCGCACAAGACCAGGAATTCGTCTCCGCTGACGTGATCAGCAATGCCGATTCAAACAGCCTGCTGCGGACGATGGTCATCAACCGGGGGGCGCGTGATGGCATCGAAGTTGGGATGCCTGTTGTCACACAGTTGGGCATGATTGGGCGCATCCTCGATGTTACTGCCAGCGCTTCCCGCGTTTTGTTGATTACTGACCCATCGAGTGCCATCAGTGGTCGTTTGCAGACGACACGCGCTGAAGGCAGCGTGGTGGGGCAGCCCTCCGGTGACCTGCGCATGACCTTCATTCCATTGGATGCCAATGTGCAGGAAGGTGACATTGTGGTAACGTCTGGCCTGGGCGGAAACCTTCCCGCTGACTTGGTGCTGGGACAGGTAATCAGCGTACAGCAGCTCCAAAACGAGTTATTTCAGGAAGCGGTTGTCCGCAACCTGAACGACTTCAATACACTTGAAATTGTCTTGGTGATTACGAACTTCCAACCTGTTGACCTCTCAGTTTTTGACGAGCCAACCGGCCCCTAAACGATGGGTAATTTCCTCAGTCTTCCAATTCTGATACTGGCGGCGGCGCTGCAAGTATCGCTTATGCCGCAGATGAGCATCCTGGGCGGACGGCCAGACCTGGTGCTGCTGCTCGTTCTGTCCTGGTCATTGAACGTAAGCCTGGAACAGGGGGTGGTTTGGGCGTTCGTCGGCGGCATCGTCAAAGACCTGCTGTCTGCCGCGCCTCTTGGAACTACCAGCTTTGGTATGGTGATCCTGATCTTCGGAATTCATGCGGTTCGTCGGCAGCTTTACAGTGTGGGACTGTTCACACTGATCTGGGTGGTCGTCGGCGGGACGATTTTTCAACAGCTCGTCAGTATGTCGATATTGCTGATGAGTGGTTTCCAGCCAGAGCTGGGCTTTGGCGTGGTTGTCGAAGAACTATCTTACATTTTGCTGCCGACCATCTTTTACAATCTCGTGCTGATCCTCCCCGTATACATGTTCGTTCGCTTCACCCAGCGGCGGCTCAACCAGAACGCTCGTCTCTACACCTGACGGGCGGAAGGAAAGGAAGGTTCAATCGATGGAACGTCGATTACTGCCATTTCAAGGCTGGCGGCTGACACTGTTTCAGGCTGTCATGTTTGCTGTGTTTGCACTTTTTGCCATCCGAATGTATGACCTGCAAGTGCTGCAATATGATACTTACCAGGCTGCGGCCAATGAAAACCGCTTGAGCCGCTTGCCCCTGGCTGCGCCGCGCGGCGTGATCTTCGACCGCTACGGCGTGGCGTTGGCGAAGAATGTGCCCGCCTACAATGTTACGGTTGTCCCGGCGGAACTGCCTGAAGATTCACAGGCCGAACTGGACATCTTCAACCGCTTGTCCGCCCTAACGGGTGTGCCGCCAACCGCTGCGATCCGCCTAGCGTCAGGCAGTCGCGTGCGAAGTATTGAGGAACTGGTCGTTGAGGGTGCTGGTATCGCGCCGTTTCGCCCAGTGACGATTGCGACAGATGTGGAGTTTCGTGTCGCCCTGCAGATCAACGAGGAGCGTATTTCACTGCCTGGCGTGGACGTGTTCCCGGTGTATGTGCGTGAGTATCCAACAGGTGCGCTGACGGCGCATATCATCGGCTATATGGCGCCGATTTCTCCGGAAGAGGCCGAGGCATTGATCGAGCAGGGCTACGACCCAGCTTATGACCGTACTGGCGTTGACGGCGTAGAGTTCCTGCTTGAGCCACTACTCTCCGGTCGGCGTGGTTCGGTCTTGCGCGAGGTGGATGTGGCCGGTGAGCAAATTCGCCAGCTTGAACGGATTGAACCCCAGGCCGGTCTGAATGTGCGCCTCACGATAGATGTTGAACTTCAGCGTGCTGCGCAAGATGCCCTGCAAACGCGCCTGAACCTGCTTAATTCGACCAGCAATCGAATTGTCAGCCAGCAGGGTGTGGTCATCGCTATGGATCCGCGCAATGGGCAGGTTCTGGCGATGGTCAGTTTTCCGGGTTACGACAACAGCCGTTTTGCCCGTGCCATCGATGTTGAGTATTACCTGGATGTTGTCAGTGACCCTCTTAAGCCCCTGGTAAATAATGCCATTCGTTCGCTGTATCCCCCTGGTTCGGTCTGGAAACTCATCACGGCGGCGGGTGCGCTTCAGGAAGGGGTTATCCGCGCGGAGAGCCAGTTGTTTGATGGTGGGCGGTTGGTGGTCGAAAATCGATATGCGCCTAATGACCCAGCGGCAGCGCAGACCTTTGTCTGCTGGAATCGCGCAGGGCACGAACTGGTAACCATGCTCGAAGGTATTGCACAAAGCTGTAATGTCTATTTTTATCAGATAGGCGGCGGCAATGCTGAAGTGCCGGAGGTCACGCTGCGGCGTGGCGGTCTCGGCATCACCGATCTGTTCCGCTATGCGACGGCCTTTGGCATCGGCAGCGAATTGGGCGTCGAATTGCCCTCCGAGAATTCCGGGCGAATGCCGGACGCTGACTGGAAGCGCATTCGTTATGGTGAGAACTGGTCAACGGGTGACACGTATAATGCGGCACTGGGGCAAGGTTATGTGACCGTGACACCACTGCAAATCGCCAGCATGGTAGCGACAGTGGCGAACGGCGGAACGCTCTATCAACCGACGTTGGTCGAGAGCTACCTTGACCCACAAGGCAACCCGCTGCAACCATTTACCCCACAGGTGCTGCGAAATGTCGATCTGGCCGATGTACAAGGGACGCTGAATCTGACCCTGGTCGAAGATATGATCATGAAAGGGCCGAGCAGTCTGGCTTGCACGTGCGAGCCGGATGATACCAATCCATATTATAACCCGGTGCGGTGCAGTCCGGAGACCTACCGCAATACGGTCGATGTAAGCAGCGACTCGATGGCGCCGGATGTGCGTGAGTACATGGTGCATATCCCTACCAACTATGTGTTCAATGGGCGCGTCTGCCGCCCAAACCGCTTTGATGAAAGCTACCGCCCGGCTTTTGTCACCCAGGAAACGTTTGACATTGTACAGTTGGGGATGCGTGAAGCGGTGACCGTCGGCACAGCCAAACCTGCTAATTTCCGGTTTGTGGAAGTGGCAGGTAAGACGGGGACGGCGGAATACTGTGACGACATCGCTAGACCGCTGGGTTTGTGTGTGCCGGGTAACTGGCCTGCCCATGCCTGGTTTACCGCTTATGCGCCATACGAGAATCCCGAAATCGTCATCATCGGCTTTGTCTACAACGGGATTGAAGGGTCGCGCTGGGCGCTGCCAGTCGTCGTCGATACAATGGCCGCCTATTTCCGCTTGCAGAATGAGCGCGGTGGTCTGCCTCCGCCTCCCATTGACGAAATCGACATTTCGCCTACCGCCGTTTCGCCGACTCAAGCAGCTCCTGGAGGCTAGTGACCATGGTCGCAATAAGCGAGACACAGCGCGTGTTTGTGCGCTACTGGCTGCCTGTTATCACCGCTGGCATACTTGCGCTGCTGATTTTTGTGCTGGTCGGGGACACACCGCCCGTACGTGCGCTGGCGCTGGCGGGGACGGTGGCCGGTATCGCGGCGACCTTGCGGCGGTTTGGCGCGCTGCTGGCTTTCAGCGGTGGACTCGTTCTGGGCTTTAGTCCGGCCTTCTGGTCGCAGACGGGAGGGGGGGATAACGGCACTCTGGCGACAGTGGCGCTGCTGCTCGCCATCGCGGCACTGGCGGCCACAGTTGCGGTCTGGCTGGCGAAGCGCCCCGGATTGGGCCTGGCGGTTGGGGTGCTGGTCTTTACCCTGTTGTTCTGGAGTGTTGTTGGAACGCCGCGCAGTTTGCGTATCACCACGCTCATCAGCGCCTGGACACTGTTTCTACTGGTTGACGCATTACTCACGGCGCATCCACGACCGGACGGCCCGCCTCCCGCGCCGCTGCGGTCGTACCAGACGATGGGGCTGCTGCTGCTGCTCGTCGTCGGCGTGGTCAATGACCCCCTGTTCACGCTGCTTGCCCCTGCCTTGATCGTTAGCTTGATCGTCTGCCGGACGGCGCTGCCGCGCTGGTATTGGGCAGTTGTCATTCTGACCATCGTCATTGGCGCGCGCGGCATTGCGGTGCAGTATCTCGACTCCGGTTGGTGGCTTTATCCGGCAGAGCAGGCTGAGGCGCTGGGCATCCGCGTGCCATATGTCATGTCCGATGGATGGCGCGAAGCTTCTCGCTGGTTGGTGCTGACTGGGCTGGTGCTGGGGCAGTTTACCGCTGGCGGTCTGGCGCTTGGCGCGTTAGGGCTGGCTCGTCTGTCGCGCTGGTATCCGCCGCTTGGTGTCATTACCATGATCGCCTATGCTGGGTACGCGCTCTTTGGGTTGGTGTATTTCGGACGCGATAGTGCTGTGCTGCTGCTGCCCTTGTTCATGATTCAGGTGTTCTGGATGACGTATGCGGTTTACAGCCTGGGACAGTGGTTACAGCGCAGTTCACAGGCGGATAGTGTGGTGCGCTGGTTGGCGCCGGCGGCCTTCAGCCTTGCCCCGCTGCTGATGCTGTTTCGCATCTTCGGCCTCTTATAGCGCGTTATGTAAAACCGTGTATGATTAAGAAAAGTAGCATCTTCTGCCCCAACAGGTGAAAAGTGCATGGCCGAACAGATGGTGGTCATCAAGGGAATCAAAGACGGCCTGCTGGTTTCGTTGAGTGTATCCGAAGAATGGCAGGCGATTACCACTGATCTAGCAGCACGGATCGATCAACAGAGCAGCTTTTTTGCCGGCGCTCGCATCACCATTGATCTGGGTGAACGTCCAGTGCCTAAGCATGAACTCAGTTCGTTGAAGGCGCTACTCGAGCGGCGCGGCCTGTCGCTTTGGACGGTGCTGAGTGACAGCCAGACGACGATTGAGGCAGCGCAGGCGCTTGATCTGAAGACCAGCACGATCAACCGTATCCCCGGCCGTGATGAGAGCGAGGGAACGGAAACCACCTCGGAAGAAGAGGGTACGGTTGGGTTGATGATTCGGCGCACGCTGCGTTCCGGTCGCACGATTCACAGCGCTGGGCATGTCATCGTGCTGGGAGATGTCAATCCGGGTGCGCAGATTGTGGCGACGGGCGATGTGATTGTGTGGGGAAAACTGCGTGGCAGCGTTCACGCGGGTGCAGATGGCGACGAGAGCGCGGTGGTGTGCGCGTTGGACATGACGCCGACACAACTTCGCATCGCGCGATATATCACAACTTCACCGCCCGACAAGCGTCGCCGCCAGCCCAAACCGGAGATGGCTTCCGTGCGGCAGGGGCAGATTATCGTAGAAGCATGGACGAACTAAGGGGGCATAATGGGTGCAAAGGTCATCACTGTGACATCCGGGAAGGGCGGTGTTGGTAAGACCACCACGACCGCGAACCTGGGGATTGCGCTCGCCAAACTGGGTAAACGGGTTGTATTGATTGATGCGGATGTTGGCCTGCGGAATCTGGACATTGTGATGGGGCTGGAAAACCGCATTGTCTATGATCTTGTGGATGTGGTCGAATCGCGCTGTAACTTGCGGCAGGCGATGATCAAGCATAAGCAATTTCCCGATCTGTATTTGATTCCCGCCGCGCAAACGCGCGACAAGACCGCCGTCAGCCCTGCTGACATGGTACAAATTTCCGATAAACTGCGCCCTGAGTGTGACTATATCATTGTGGACTCACCCGCAGGTATCGAACGTGGGTTCCGCAATGCTGTTGCTCCGGCGGACGAGGTGTTGATTGTCACCAATCCTGAGGTTTCGGCGGTGCGTGATGCCGACCGCATCATTGGGTTGCTGGAAGCGAACAACAAGGGGCCAGCTAAGCTGATCCTGAACCGTGTAAAACCGGGGATGGTGCGCAAGGGCGAGATGCTCTCTGCCGATGACGTGACCGATATCCTGGCGATTAAGCTGATCGGTATCGTGCCAGAAGACGAGACGGTCGTTCCGGCGTCGAACAGCGGTGTGCCGGTGACATTGAATGAGAATTCGCGCGCGGGCCAGGCGTTCCGCAATATCGCGCGGCGGCTGACGGGTGAAGATGTCCCGTTCATGCAGTTGACCGAAACCGGCGGCTTCTTCCAGCGGATCGCGCGGTTGTTCTCTGGCGGCCAATCGGAATAAGAGGGGTGGGGTATGTCGGGATTGTTTGACCGATTTCGTGGGCGGGCACCCGGCAAGGGGAGCGGTTCCACAGCCAAAGAGCGTCTGCAATTCATCCTGGTTCACGACCGCATCAATCTGCCGCCGGAAAAGCTGCAAGCGATGAAGGCCGAAATCATGGAAGTGATTTCGAAATATGTGCAGGTGGACGGTGATAACGTTGAAGTGGCCTTGCAGCAGCGAGAGCGCGACAGCCTGATTGTCGCTGAAATTCCTTTCACCAATGATGTGCTGGATCGTGATGAAGCGCGACGGCGTCTGGCGAAGGACAACTCACGTGATACTCTGCCGGATGATGCAGACTTTGATGATGGCTGACCTGCACTTGACACTTTCGCTATAATTGTTGCTGGTTAACGGTCTAGAGTTTGAGTCATCTATGAGTCGTACTGGCAGCATTTGGCGACATTTCGATTTTGTCCTCTTCGGCACTACTCTTGTCCTCATCGTCTTCGGCATTCTCATGATTCGCAGCGCGACGATTGGCGCGATTGATCCCGACCTTATTGGCCGCGTTCCAGATCAAATTCGTTATGCTGTCATTGGTATCGTAGTTGTTTTCGTCCTGGCCGCTATTGACTACCGGTTGTTGGGCGGGCTGCACATCTGGTTGTACATCATCATGGTAGCGCTGCTGGTGCTGGTGCGCTTTCTGGGCGTGGAAGGTGATGCAGGGTCGCAGCGCTGGATTAACTTGGGCATCCGCATTCAGCCTTCGGAAATCGGCAAGATTCTGATCATTATCACGCTGGGTTATCACCTGGCGCAGAATTATCAGAAGCTCAACGGTCTGGGTGCAGTCGCCCGTTCACTGATTCATATGTCTGTGCCCACAGGATTGATCTTTCTGCAGCCGAATCTGGGTACGACTATTGTCTTCATGGTGATCTGGTTTGTGATGATCTGGGCGGCAGGGTTGCGGCTCAAACATATCGGTATGTTTCTGCTGATCGGCCTGATCGCCGCGCCGCTGCTGTGGTCGCAGATGGAAGACTACCAGCGCGACCGCATCGAGACCTTCATCAACCCACAGGGCGATCCCGATTCGTTCTATAACATCCTGCAATCACAGATCGCGGTGGGGTCGGGCGGTGTTGTTGGCAAGGGATACGCCAACGGCACGCAGAGCCAGCTGCGCTTCCTGCGCGTGCGTCACACAGACTTCATCTTCAGCGTCATTGCCGAGGAGTTTGGCCTCATCGGTGGTGTGGTGGTGATGGGGCTGATTGGCGTCGTGATTCTGCGCATCCTGCGCGGGGCACAGCGCGCGGTTGATCCGTTGGGCAGTCTGATCTGTTATGGCGTGGCGGCCATCATCTTCTTCCAGACTTTCGTCTCTATCGGCATGAATCTGCGGATGCTGCCCGTGACGGGCTTGACGCTGCCTTTCATCAGTTCGGGCGGCACATCGCTGCTCTCGATTCTGGCGGGCATCGGCCTGGCGCAGAGCGTGATCATGCGTGGGCGGCGCGTCTAACCCTGTCTTTCATCCTTTGATTGCAGTAAGATAACCAGTCACGGTTTATCTAGAGGAGTATTTCGTGACCGACGCGACCTCGCGCCCGGTGCGGACTCGATTCGCACCCAGCCCTACCGGTTCCCTGCACATTGGCGGGCTGCGGACGGCTTTGTTCAATTGGCTGTTCGCGCGCCACCACAATGGTTCGTTCATCCTGCGCATCGAGGATACTGACCAGGAACGCTACGACGCGACCGCACTCCAAACGCTGGTCGAAGCGCTGCGTTGGGCGGGTCTGCAATGGGATGAAGGCCCAGAGGTGGGCGGTCAATTTGGCCCCTATGTGCAATCGGAACGGTTGGCGCACTATCAACAGTGGGCGCGGTGGCTTGTCGATAACGACAAAGCTTATCGCTGCTTCTGCTCGTCCGAACGACTCAAGCAGGTTAACGAGGAGAAAGTGGCGCGTAAAGAGCCGCCGGGATACGACCGCTTTTGCCGTTCACTCTCACCTGCAGAATCGGCGCAGCGCGCGGCTAATGGCGAGAGTTATGTGGTGCGTTTCAAGACGCCACTCGATGGGCAGACGGTTGTTCAGGATTGGATTCGCGGCGAGAGTGTGTTCGAGAACGCAAACCAGCAGGATGCCGTGCTGTTGAAATCCGATGGTTTCCCGACGTATCACCTGGCAGTTGTCGTCGATGACCATCTGATGCAGATCTCGCATGTTATGCGCGCCGTAGAATGGTTCCCATCGTTCCCACTGCACTGGCAGCTCTGGGATGCTTTCGGCTGGGAGAAGCCTGTTTTCGCGCATCTACCCGTCATGCTCAACCCGAATGGCAAGGGTAAGATCAGTAAGCGCCATCCGCCTGTGGATAAGCACGGCAAAACTATCCCCGTGATGGTGCATGATTACATGCGTGCGGGATATCTCCCGGAAGCGATGCTGAACTTCCTGGCGAATATCGGCTGGAATTTCGGTGACGAGCGAGAGGTTTTCACGATGGTTGAGGCGATTGAACGTTTCGACCTGACGCGCATCAACCCGGCTAACAGCGCCTTCCCTACCGAGAAGCTTGACTGGCTGAATGGTGAGCACATTCGACTGCTGTCGCCTGAGGAGCTGGCGCGTCGCTTAAAACCTGTTCTGGAAGCCGCGGGCTTTGAGGTTAATGTCGAAGTGCTGCTGAAGGTCACACCTCTGGTGCAGGTTCGCATGAAGAGCCTCTCCGACGTGGTCGAGATTGCGGGCTTCTTCTTCCGCGAGACGTTCATTCCTGCCGCACCGGAAAAGCTGCCGCAGAAGAAGATGGACGCACGACAGACTCGCGATGCATTGGTTGCTGCGGCTGCGCGCCTGGGCGAATTGACCGATTTCTCGATTGAGGCGCAGAAGCTGGCGATGGAAACATTGGCGCAGGAACTGGGGCTGAGCAACAGTCAGTTGTTCGGCGTGCTGCGCGTTGCCATCACCGGGCAGCAGGTTTCCACCCCGCTGTTCGAGACGATGGACATCCTGGGTAAGGATACATCGCTGGAGCGCCTGAAATTAGCGGGCGAAAGTTTGCTGGTTCAGTCTTGAAATGTGGCTGAGCCTCTGTTAACATGATCATCATTGAGAGGCAGCACCACTGCCTCTCAAGCACCCAACAGTGGGGGATAGTTCAACGGCAGAACGACAGGTTCTGGCCCTGTTAATCTTGGTTCGAATCCAGGTCCCCCAGCTCACTTGGAGCCAGTTCGAACATTCTGGGTGAAAGTCGGCGGAAATAAACCCGCCGATTTTCATTTGTGGTCTGAACCCTTCGCGGCGGTTCACACCGCATTTCTCGTCGGTCAAATCCTTGAGATATGCGAATGGAGTCCGCAACTCCAACTTTACAATTCCCTCAGCATTCACGATAACTCGTTCAACGACCTGACGCAGCAGTTCTTTCTGGTCGCTGCGTTCTAAACTATTATACAGCACTCCGATTTTTGCGATAATTCCAAGCGCTGCATCCAAATTGGTGATGTGAAATTGCTGTTCTTGTTGGACTGTTTCGAGACTCTGGCGCAGTTTGGTTCGTCGATCCTGCCACTCTGCCCACAGATTGTCCCATACGGTATCCGTGATTTTCCCCGAAGCAAACAACCGCGCCATCCGCGCTTCTTCTTCGTCAACAGCTTTCAATGCTGCTTCAATCCGCAACTTTTCATCAGGTTTCAGGTGCCCCAGCTTCTGAGCAAGCTCATGTGTGTAGCTTGCCTGAATCAATGGAATCAATTCAGGATCAACCTGAATTCGCATGAGTTCGAGTGGAATCTGTTCATCCACATCACGGCACAGAAAGCTGACACCCCCAGCACTTGCCACCCGATAATACGGTGTACCCCCATTGGCGCGCCCTGCATTGGAAGTTGATCCTGTCAGCCGAACGAGGCAGCTACCTTCGCTGTTACGGTAAAAGATCATCCCTTTGAGCAGATAATCCTGCCTGCGACGCGCATCACGATTTTGGATGCGCCGTGCAAGGATTTCTAATCCACGCTCAAACTCTTCCGTCGTAACCAGTGGTTCCCAATTTCCACGTATGGTTTTGGGAGGGATGTTGTTCTTCAAACTCACGACCCAACCCGCATACGTCCAGTTATGAAATGTATTGGAAAGTGTGCTGATGTTGTGTTTCCGCTTGCCATTCGCTGATACTTCTACAAAAGGACGACCTGTGCGGTGACGATAGCCTTTCGTGTGAAGC
>JAEUQX010000139.1 GCA_016788625.1 Anaerolineae bacterium | reverse complement strand
GGGGATGTCGATGCCGTTCTCGATGATCGAGGTCGAAAGCAGTACGTCATACTCACCGCGCCCGAAGGCCGCCATGACCTTTTCCAGCAGCCGCTCGTCCATCTGCCCATGCCCACTGACAATGCGCGCTTCCGGCACAATTTGTTCCAGCCGTTCCTGGATGAGATCCATCGACTGAACGCGATTATGCACATAGAAGACCTGGCCGCCGCGTTCGAGTTCGCGCAGCACGGCCTGCCGCACCATGCGCTCGTCGTAGGCACCAACGTGGCTGATGATGGGCAGCCGTTCCTCTGGCGGAGTCTGAATCATGGTGATGTCGCGCACCCCGGTCAGGCTCATGTAGAGCGTGCGCGGGATGGGCGTGGCCGTCAGCGTCAGCACGTCAACCTGCGTGCGAAGGCGCTTGAGGTGTTCCTTGTGCGTCACGCCGAAGCGCTGTTCCTCATCAATGATGATCAGTCCCAGGCGCTTAAAGGTGATGTCGTCCTGCAACAAGCGATGCGTGCCGATGATGATGTCGATCTCACCCGCTGCCAGCTTGGGCAGCATCTGCCGCTGCTCGTCCTTGCTGCGGAAGCGCGAGATCACCTCAACCTTGATCGGGAAGGCGCGCAGCCGGGCGCTGAAGGTCTCGTAATGCTGCTGCGCCAGCACGGTCGTCGGCACGAGCAGCGCCACCTGCGTGCCGCCCATCACCGCCTTGAACGCCGCCCGCAGCGCCACCTCGGTCTTGCCATAGCCGACCTCGCCGCAGATCAGCCGATCCATCGGCGTCGAACGCTCCATATCGGCCTTGACCTCGCGGACGGCGCGAATCTGGTCTTCGGTCTCGACGTAGGGGAAGGCGGCTTCCAATTCATGCTGCCAGGGGGTATCCGGCGCGAAGGCGTGCCCCGGCGTCGCCAGGCGCTGCGCGTAAAGCTGCAACAACTCCCTGGCCTCCTCCTCAACGGCTTTGCGCGCCTGGGTCGTCACGCGCGTCCAGTCCGGCTTGCCCAGGCGGCTGAGCGCGGGCGGGCGGTCATCCGGGCCAACGTAGCGCGTCAGGCGGTCAGCCTGGTGAATCGGCACGAACACCATGTCGTTGCCGCCATATTCGATCAGCAGGTACTCGCGTTCGTTGCCCTCGATGGTGCGGCGGCGCATCCCACCGAAGCGGCCAATGCCGTAATCAACATGCACGACGTAATCGCCCGTCTCCATGTCGGCGTAGCTGGATTCGGGCAGGCGCGCGCGCGGCGTAGTCTTGCGGCGGCGCGGTTCAGGCCGATTCCAGCCGAAGATCTCCGCGTCGGTCAGCAGGTGCAGTTCGCGCTCCGGCAGCCGCAGCCGCCAGCCCTCTTGCAGCGCGCCATCGATCAGGGTCAATGAGGCGGAGGTAGGCGTTTCCAGCACATCGCGCAGCGTGGGGATAAACTCCTCCTGCTCCTGCCACAGGTCGGCCACGCGCCCGGTCTGCTGCGTCACGACGATCACGCTGCTGCCCGCGCGGCGCACCGCCCGCAGCCGCGCCAGCAGCGGCTTGAGCTGCCCACCGAAGCGCTCGCCAGGTGCAAACAACCGCGCCAAATCGCTCGCTGCCTCGTCGTTCTCGCCCGCCTCGTCGCTGTAAGCGATGCTGCCCAGGTGCAGCGTGTGGCGGTGGCTCAGTTCTTCCGCCAGCGTGTCCCAGGTGATGTAGGGCAGCGGCATATCCGGGGGAAGCTGCTTCGTGCCCTGGCGTTCATCGCGCGCCTGAATCGCGTGTTCCTCGATGCTGGCAACGGTATCGCGCAGTTCCGCCCAGTCCTCGACGACGATCAGCGCGTCCTGCGGCGCGTAGTCCAGCAGACTGATTGGCTGCGGATAGAGATACGGCAGGTAGTATTCCAGGTATGGGAAGCTCGCGCCCTGCGCCAGCGCATCCAGGTCGGCGGCGGCGCTGGTGGGGTCGTCGGCAGCGGCGGGCAGCGCGGCGAACCAGCCTTCCAGATGATGCGCGATGGGCGGCGTCTGTTCGGGCAGCGCCTCGTGTGCGGGGGGAATCACCACTCGCGTGATCTTCTCCGCCGAACGCTGTGTCGAGGGGTCGAACAACCGCAGCGTGTCGATCTCGTCATCGAAGAAGTCGATACGCACGGGCTTATCCGCCGCAATCGGAAAGATGTCGATCACCCCGCCGCGACGGCTGAACGTGCCCGGCTCGATCACCACGCTGGCCGGTTCGTAGCCCAGCGCGACCCAGCGCGCCAGCAGCGCATCGAGGGCGTGGCGCTGTCCGGCCTCCAGCAGCAGTGTGCTCTTGCGAAAGGTGTTGACAGGCAGGGTGCGCTGCATGATCGCCCGCGCCGAGGTGACGATGACGGGCGGCTCGGCGGGGATGGACTCGTCCGGCGGCACGAGCGCGCTCAAGGTGGCGATGCGGTTGCGCACGGCGCTCTCGCCCCAGGGCGCGCGTTCGTAGAAATGCGGCGTCGGTTCGGCAAAGCGGTATATCGGGCGGTCGCCCAGCCAGACGGGGAGCTGCTCAGAAACATTGTACGCGCGGTCGATGCGCCCGGTGACATAAATGACCGCGCCCGGCCAGTCGCGGACGAGCGCCGCCAGCAGGTAGGGGCGCGCCGCGCGGATGATGCCCAGGTCGGGCACAGCAGCACCCTGACCGAGGCGAGCGAGCAGATCACGGTACGCGCTGCTGCCGCGCAGCAGTTCAAGCAGTCCAGAAAGTTGCATGGTTGACCTGTTGGTATTCTGTCCAATGCGACCTTTTATTATACGACATGGACGTAAACGAATGGTTAGAGGGGAAACGAATGATGACGGAAGAGCGTTGGTATTGCCGTGAGTCAGGCAAGTCGCACGCCATGACGCCCATTCAGTTCATTAGACGAAAAAGAGTGGCGCTGCACCTGAATATCGCCACCCTTCTCATGCGGCACCGAAGATTCGCCGCGACCGCGAAATGACCCGCTTCGGATAGTTCAGTTGTCCAGCAGTGCCGCGCTGAAGAACTCGATCACCCGCTGCTCATAAGCCGCCGGATCGCTGCTGAAGCCGCTCGTATGATTGACCTGCGGGATAATCCACAGACTGCTGCGGTCGGGCGCGGCATCATGAAACATCTGGTTGAAAAGCCCCTCGTCGTCATCATTTCCGGCGGCGATGAACAGGAATGATGTCGTTTGGGCATCCGCTATCGATTTCACGAGCGTGGGCGAAGGCTGCGTCTCGCCGCTGATCGCCCCAACCATGAACGAGAAAATGTGGTGTGTGAAATTGCGATACCAGGGTTGGTTCATCGGCAGCTCGATATAGTCATTGACCGCGCGGAAGGTTGCCCCGTCAGCAACGATGGCTTGCAGAGTCGGGAAGCTTGAGGCCGCGCCCAACAGGATTTCCCCGCCCATCGACAAGCCCAGCCCGCCCACAGCCTGCACCGACTCGCGCTTCTGTAGGAACTGCATGGCCGCCGCAATGTCGCGTGTGCCGTTCCAGCCCAGGCGGTTGATGCGTCCCGTGCTGTCGTCATATCCGCGCACGCTGAGCGCCAGCACGCCAAAACCGCGCTCACGCAGCATGGCCGCATAGGAGCGCGTGCTGCCGCGTCCGCCGCCCGCACCATGCACGACGAGGATCAGCGCGCCGTTGTCGGGTTCAGCGTACCATCCAACCAGTTCCGCGCCATCGTCCGTCGGCACTCTGACTTCGCTAAAGCCTTGCGGCGGTTCCCCGGCAGCCCCGCCGTCCGGCGCTGTAGCCGCGACGGCCATGACGAGCGGCATCCCAATATACAGCGCGACGATCACCACGATAACCAGTGTTACAACGACTCGAAATACGAACCCACGACTCAACGAAAACCGCTTCATAGCCGGCGCACAGCCTCCTATCAATATGCTGCTCAGGCATTCATACAATAGACCTCAACCGCCCGGTTAACATCCGCCAAAAGGCAGATATGCTTGGCAGATTCGGGCACTGCCACCCGATTGCAAACGCGCCCACTCTGGTTTATACTGACATTACAAGATGTAGAGGAAACAGCTATGTTCGTCGCCCTGGTCAACCATCATCACCTGAATCGATTCCGATAAGAACCAGCGGCTGAAGCAGTGTGGATGAGCGCAGACGTTGGTCTGCGTTTTTTTATTTCTGGAACGAGGTGCAACAGCATGAGTCCGACCAAGATAACGCCCCGCCTGCCGAAAGGGATGCGCGACTTTCTGC
>JAEUQX010000122.1 GCA_016788625.1 Anaerolineae bacterium | reverse complement strand
TCCTCGCTGGCCGTGAGTCCGGCGAAGAACAGATTGCCGATGTACGGATTGCCCCAGCCGTCGAAGAGAATGTTGGCGCGTGAGAGTTCGCCGTTGACCAACCCCTGCTGGTGCACGAAATCGAGCGCGCTCGCCATCTGGCGCGTGAGCGTGCTGCACTCTGGCAGGGGTAAACCGCCGCTGCTGCCCACCTTGTCCTTGAGCGAGCCGCCGCGCATCAGCCGCAGCGCCATGTAGTTGTAACCGTGCTCCTGGCCGTAGCTGTGAATCGGCAGGATGTGCGGGTGTTCCAGGCGGGCGAGCAGCGCCGCCTCGTGCCGGAACGCCTTAACATACTGCGGGTTTTCGGCCAGTTTGGGGTTGAGCACGCGCAGCGCGACAAGACGGTCGAGCGCGTGCTGATAAGCCTCATACACTGTGCTCATGCTGCCCAGCGCGAGCCGCGCGCGCACTTCGTACTCGCCCAGTGTTTGTCCTTCGAGGTCGTATTCTGGCATGGGTGGGGCTGCCTTTGTTCAGTGATGTAGTTCTGCTGCCGCCCGTCACTCCGCGAACGGCTCATCGATCATCAGTTTAGCACACCACCCTGCCAGACGCGGCGCGAAATCGCCCTATGCGTGCTCGAAGAAATGTCGAACCTCAGCCGCAATCTGCGGTTCGGTCAGCTTGTCCGCTGGCTTGACCGCGGCGATGTGTTCGCTGAGTCCGTGCGTTTCCATTCGCTTTTGCAGTTCGATCTTGGCTTCGCCCGGCCCCAGGATGAGGATCCACTCCGCGTCGCGCACGGCGGCAATCACCTCGTCATAGTAGCGGTTCGCCTGATCGTGGAAACGGCGGTCGCGTCCATCCTCGGAGGTGTCGTTGTAGATGATGCCTTTGCCGCGCGCCTCCGAGACGCCAGAGTAACGCACGCGCTTGGGCATATGCGACTCAACATGCCTGATCTGTTCCTGGTCGCCCGTTCGGACGACAATCACAGCTTGACGATGATCAATCCACAGGCCCGCATTCTTGTTCATTTGTGACCTCTATGGACGATTACGGTTTCTATTGCCATGATAAGCCGAATCGACGCCCGCCGTAAAGTGACAGGAATCACCATCCGGCCAAACCTGTATGATGAGTCAGCCCTCGCCATACACCGCGCGGCGCAAACGGCGGTGAAAGTCCGCGTCCGGCAGCGCGCCGTTTCGCACATCGGCAAACTGGATGTCGATCACAATAGGGAATTCTTCGCCAGAAAGCAGCAGCGGGAAGATCGGACGTTTGTAGCGTTTCGCCAGCAGGATTTCCTTGTGCACCCACTCGGACTGCTCGGAGTCGGGCGACATCAGCAGCGCGAACGCGGCGCACGACTTGATCGCCTCGTTGATCTCGTTAAACCAGGCATCACCATAATCAATCTGGTCGTCAATCCACACCTTGAAGCCGCCACGCCGCAGGTGATCGGCCAGCTGCCCCGCATAATCCTTGTCGCGACGGCTGTAGGAGACGAAGACATGCTGCGGTACTGCGCGCAGCGCCTGCTCAAATTCACGGGCGAAGTCCATCACGCCTGGATAGCGCTCCTCCGGCTTGCGAGCCAGCGCACGGTCGAAGACAGCGTTGACGGCTAGCGGCACATCCGGGTTGTAGCTTTGCGGCGGCGTGCGGTACAGCAGATTGCCGGGCAGGTTGAGCGCATCGCCCAGGATGGTGTGCCCGGTCAGCATGGTATAGGCCGTGCTGGCCAGCGCGTACTGATCGGTGGCGGGCGTCTCCGGCTGACCGAGCCAGCGTTCCGGCGGGGCGTAGGCGCGCGACCCTCTGGCGAGGATCGCTTCGGGCGGCAGGTTGGCGTTCATGAAGCCGACCAGGTACGGGCTGCCCCATTGATCGAAGATGATGTTGCGCGGCGTGGGGCCGTGCGTATACCCGGCAGCGTGGACGTATTCGAGCGCGCCGCCGATCTGCCCGATGATCGTCGCCGTCTCCTGAATCGAGAGCGTGCCCTGCTGCTGAACGCGCTCGTCCAGCAGGCCGCCTTTCATCAGGCGCATAACGATATACGGGATGCCGTCCTGCACGCCGGAATCGTGCACCGGGATGATGTGCGGGTGTTCGAGCGCGCCCAGGATTTCCGCCTCACGCAGAAAGGCATTGCGGTAATGATCATCCTCGCGAAAAGCAGGACGCAGCACGCGCAGCCCCACGCGGCGCTTCAGGCTGGGCTGCTGCGCTTCGTAGACATCGCCAATGCTGCCGGGGCGGATGCGTTCCAACAGTTCATAACCGCCCAGCCACCTGCCAACC
>JAEUQX010000078.1 GCA_016788625.1 Anaerolineae bacterium | reverse complement strand
CATACTCGTGCCGTTGTGTGTGGCGCTCTTGGTGCTGACACAGGCGAACAGCAGCGTCGCAATGCTGCTGTTGACACTGGCACTCGCGGCATTGTGGGCGGGGCTGACGTGGGGCGTGCTGCGGCTGGCGCAGCACTTCGCCGTGCGGCAGCAGGTGTCACGGTGACCAATGAGGACATTGTTTGTCTGACCCTCAGTACCGCCTTTGCCGGGTGTACTTCATTTTGGGCAGCGGGAGGATGTACGGAGCAAGCGCCTGATCCTCCCCTGCGAAAATTGTCGTGTCTAGGGGAGAATTAGCTCGCAAGGGCGTATATCCTCCCATGCGCGAGTTATCTCAACCTGTTTTGAAATGCACCCCTGTTGCCCAGGTCGCTGTGCGTTTTTGTGGTTCATGCTACAATCACGCTAGTTCAGGCGAATATGGCCTTTGTTACCCGATAGAAAAGGAGTCTGTATGCGTCGTTTTATCCTCGTGATCAGCCTGCTGGCGCTCTTGCTCATGATGGGGACAACCGTCCTGGCGCAGCAGACAGCCGCCGCGGAAGTCAGTCACACTGTGCAGCCCGGTGAGAACCTTTTCCGTATCTCGTTGCGCTATGGCGTCTCGATGGCTGCTATCGCCGCGCGCAACGGCATCAGCAACTACAATCTGATCTACGTCAACCAGGTGTTGATCATCCCCGGCACAACGGGTGGTAATCCTGGTCCCGGCCCTGTGCCGACCACGCCGCCCAGTCAGCCCGGCACGCCCGCCACCTACACGGTGCAGCGCGGTGATACCCTGGGTTCGATTGCCCGGCGCTTCAATACCACCGTTCAGGTGCTGGCCTCGCTCAACAGCATCGCCAATGTCAACCTGATTCGCGTGGGGCAGGTGCTCAAGCTGCCCGGTGGCACAGTACCCGGCCCGCAGCCGACACAGGCGCCCGTCGGTACGCCGTCATCGCCCGTCGCGGGTGGTTTTGAACTGGGCGGCCATGTCTTCAGCTTCTCGTATCCAGCGCAGATGCGCGGCGCGGGCATGACCTGGGCCAAGACGCAGATTCGCTGGGATGGCAGCGCGCCCGCCAGCATCGTGCAGGGATCGATTGATGCCGCGCGCAGCAACGGCTTCAAGATCATGCTGAGCATCGTCGGCAACCCGTCGCAAATCGCGGGTAACCCGACGCAGTATTACCAGAGCTTCGCCAACTTCCTCGGCGCGGTTGCTCGGCTGAACCCGGACGCGATTGAAGTCTGGAACGAGCCGAACATTGATCGCGAATGGCCTGTGGGCCAGATCAACGGCGCGAACTACGCGGCCATGCTGAGCGCGTCCTACAGCGCCATCAAGGCGGCCAACCCCAATGTGTTGGTGGTCAGCGGCGCGCCCGCTCCGACGGGTTTCTTCGGCGGCAAGTGCGCCAACAACGGCTGCGATGACGACATCTTCCTGCGCCAGATGGCTCAGGCGGGCGCGGCCAACGCGATGGACTGCGTGGGCATCCACTACAACGAAGGTATCCTCTCGCCCAGCCAGACCAGCGGCGACCCGCGCGGCAACCCGAACCACTATACGCGCTACTATCAGACGATGGTCAATCTGTATGCCAGCGTCTTCCCAAGCAAGCCGTTGTGCTTCACGGAGATCGGCTACCTCTCCAGCGAGGGTTACGCGCCGCTGCCTCCGGGCTGGGAATGGGCCGCGAACGTGAAGGCGCAGGATCAGGCCGTGTGGCTGGCGGAAGCCGCGACCCTCGCCAAGAACAGCCGCCGCGTGCGCCTGTTCATCGTCTGGAATGTGGACGCCACGACCTACGGCGCAGATCCGCAGGCCGGGTACGCCATCATCCGCCCGAACAACACCTGCAACGCCTGCTCGACGCTCGGCGCGGTGATGGGCGTGCAGTAAGGTGAAGGTCGTCACCCCAGCGCAATTTGAAGCTGGGAACAGAGGGTGACGAATGGCGTTGGATCAATATTGAATGGATTTTTGTAGGGACGGGATATATCCCGTCCCTACAATTCCGCCGATGACCAGATAGACCGCGTTCCAGGTACTGATGATTTGACGTATCCTCCCAACGCAGCATTTCAAAGAGAACACAAGTACATTTTCATTTAGACGATCAGGTGGAACATTTATGACCCAACAACCTGTACGGCGTCGGCGCTGGTGGCGTATCCTGCTCGGCGTGCCGCTGCTGCTGATTTGTGCCATCTCGACGGCCTTCGCATTCCTGCCTGCGCCGGAAGACACGCCCATCCCGCTCGAACTCCAGGGTGGTGGGGCGCGCCAGGGCGAACGCGCCACGACGGGCTTACAGGCTGCCTGGCCGGAAGTCACCGCGCCGGATTCGCAGCAGGCCGCGCTGGGCAAGCTGCTGTTCTACGACCCGATTCTCTCGGCCAACGATGATCTTTCGTGCGCGAGCTGCCACCATCCAGATCGCGGCTTCAGCGATGGCCTGCCCGTCGCGCAAGGGGCGCACGGCGAGGCGCTGCGCCGTAACGCGCCGTCGCTGTGGAATGTGGCTTATGCCACCAGCCTGTTCTGGGACGGACGCGCGGCGACGCTGGAAGAGCAGATGCTCGTGCCGCTGACCAATGCCGACGAGATGGGTGCGAACCTCGATGAGATGGTCGAGCAGCTTCGCGCAATACCGGAGTATGAACGCCGCTTTGCCGAATCGTTCACGGATGGCGTGACGGCGGAGAATGTCGCGGCCAGCATAGCGGCCTTTGAGCGCACGCTGCTGAGCCAGGATGCGCCGTTTGACCGTTTCGCCCAGGGCGACTTTAATGCGCTGACCCCGGCGCAGCGGCGCGGCTTCGATGTGTTCCGCAGCGCGCAGACTCGCTGCTTCGAGTGCCATTCGTGGCCGACCTTCAGCAACAACACTTTCGCGGCGCTGGGCGTGCCGGATACCAACCCGGAGAACCCCGATCTCGGTCAGGTCGAGGTGGTCAATGGGCCGGACTCGACGCGCGCGTTCAGGACGCCCGGGCTGCGCAATGTCGCGCTCTCGGCGCCTTATATGCACAACGGCATCTTCGCCACGCTGGAAGAAGTCGTGGATTTCTACGCCAATGGCGGCGGCCCGGCTTTCGGCGTGGACATCGAGCCGGACGAGTTCATTCGTGGCTTCACGCTGACCGAGCAGCAGACCAGCGATCTGGTGGCCTTTCTCTACGCGCTAACCGACGAGCCGAGTGACCTGATCAGCATCCCCGAATCGGTGCCATCGGGACTGCCCGTTGTGACCGCCGAGGAAAACTCGGCGCGGGCGTTGGTCGAACGTTCAGCGGCAGCGCCGTTCGAGGCTGGCGCGGCGCGTGAACCACAGACGATCATCGTGCGCGCGGGCGAGAGCATCCAGGCGGCAGTTGACCGCGCGATGCCGGGTGACACCGTGCTGGTCGAGCCGGGCGAATATCACGAGACGGTCTACGTCGATACCGCCGGGCTGACGATCAAAGGGCGTGTCAATGGCGAAGAACGCCCCTGGCTGGACGGGGGCAAGGTGCTGAGCGACGGCTTCAACACGACGGGCGACGACTTCACGCTGGAAGGTTTCGGCATTCGTGACTACATCGGCAACGGCGTGCTGACCACTGGTGCGGAACGCGTTGTCTATCGCGACATCATCGTTCAGGACGCGGGGCTGTACGGCCTCTATCCGGTAGAAACCACTGATGTGCTCATCGAGAATACGGTGGTGAGCGGCATCGCCGACGCGGGCATCTACGTCGGGCAGAGCCGTGGGCCGATCATCGTGCGCAACAACGTGGTGTTCGAGAATGTCACCGGCATCGAGATCGAGAACAGCACCAACGCCGAGGTCTATGACAACCACGCCTATAACAATACAGGCGGCATCCTGGTCTTCCTGCTGCCGAACAACCCCTCAAAGGTCGGCTACAACACGCGCGTCTACAACAACCTGATCGAAGATAACAACCATCCCAATTTTGGCGCGCCGAACTCGACCGTCGCCAAAGTGCCGCCCGGCACTGGCATCATGATCATGACGGCGGACAACACCGAGGTCTTCGGCAACACCATCCGCAACAACCAGACCTTCGGCGTAGCGCTGACCAGCCTGTACACGCTCTACGGGCGCGACACCGTGTTCGACCTGGGGCCGCTGCCGGAGAACAACTGGATTCACGACAACACGTTCGAGAACAACGGCTATGACGCGCAGGGGCTGGTGAAAGAACTCGGCCTGGACGGCGCGGACATCATGTGGACGGGCGAAGGCTGGAACAACTCGTTCGACGAGCCAGGCGCAACTGTGTTTCCGCCCGTGCTGCCGGGGCGCACCTGGCCAGATCCGGCCAAGCGTTTCCTGTGGCGCTTGTATGATGTTGCCATCGGGATGCTGCTGTAACCAGTACCCGTAAGCTTAGGATATTTTGTAGGGGCACACCATCATGTGCCCCTCTTTTTCATTGATTACAGCGGCAGCACCCAGAGCAGGTGATCGCTGGTCATGCGGTATTCCACCTGATACGGCCCACTCCCTTGCAGCGTGACGCGCACGCGCCCGATGCGGTTGTCGCCCGCGTTCGGGGTGGCCTCCTCCGTCGCAATCACCGTGCCCAGGGCGTCGCGCACGACGACGGAGGATACAAAGTCGATGCTGCTTTCGCCCCGCGCCTCCAATACCAGTGTCGTGCCCGCTTCAGCCTCCAGCGTATGCGTGAAGGACGCAGACGATTCAGCAATGTAGCGCATGTAGCGCGCATCGCTTGGCCGCAGCAGCAGCACGCCGGGAAGTTCGCTTTGGCTCAGCCCATCCAGTCGCAGGGTATAGGCCGCTGCGCCTTCGACCGCCAGTTGGTGCGGCCCTTGTCCGGCAAGCTGGATGCGGTAGATCATGCCGTCGCCCGCGCGCGTCACACTCTCGATGATGCCGGGCTGTTGGTCGCTGCTGGTGGCGAACAGATAGATACGCTGCTCCAGGCTCGGCAGGCCGCTGACGAACACATCGATGCTGTCGCCCGCGTTGAAGCCTTCGAGCAGATAGCCGTCGCGCGTATTGCTGCCAGGCTGAAGATCGGTGCGTGTGCTGAGCGTCCCGCTCACGGTTTGCCCCGGCGCTAAAGTCGGCAGCGGGTCGGCGGGCAGTGTCACGCCGCCGCTCAGATCAAGCACCTGCGCCGCGACGGGTTCGCCGCGTTCGAAGGCATCGCGTTCCACCAGCGTCAGGCGGTAGGTGCCGCTGGTTGCGCCGCGCGGGTTGTTGGAAAGCTGTACCAGATAGCTGCCCGCGTTCAGGCTGTAGAAGTCAACCTGACGCCCGTTGACCAGCGCTCCGCCTGCCGCCGCGCCTGTGCTCTCCAGCGATGGGTAGCTGCGGAAGGCATCCCCGCCCGCCAGCACATTCCCGACCCCGTCATCCGGTTCGAGCAGCAGCCCGACCACCGCAGGTTCGTCAAGCTGCACCTGATAGTAATGCGTCACGCTGGGCGGCGGCACAAGCTGGCTCACCGAGTCGCCGGGGCGCAGCACATACTGAAGCAGCCCCGCGCCTTCACTCAGCCGCAGATCAAAGCGGCCTGCGATGCTGCGAATCACGGCCTGGTAGGGTGGGCGTGAACCGGCAAGTTCGAACACGAAGCCTTGGCGCGTCTCATCATCCTGCCGGAGCACGGGTTCGTAGATTTGCTGGTCGGCATCGCGCAGGAAGACCTGTGTGTTGTTGCGCAGTGAGGGGATCGTGTCGTTCAGCAGGCGTGCCGGGTCGTCGATCTGCACCGTGACCTGATCAGCGCCAGCGGGCAGATTGAGCGGATAGATCGGAATGATCGTGCCATCGCCTGCGTCGAACGAAACGCTGTCGCCCGGCGCGATAGCCGGATTGTAGACCCGCAGCGCATCGCCCGCGCTGACCGTCAGCGTGTAGGGAATGTCCAGCCCCGGCAGTATGATGCGATAGGGGCCGGGCACATTCAGGTCATACAGCCCGACGAGTGCTTGCGGGCGTTCCACCGACGCGGTGAAGCTGTCGCTGTTCAGCAGTACAGGCAGATCGTCCGCGCCGCGCATCAGGTCAAACAGCGGCAGGCCGCGCGCCCAGATTTCCTCGCCATCCAGCCGCAGCGTGACCTGCTGGCCTTCGCTCACGCCGTCCAGCGTGTAGGTGACCAGCGGCGTTCCCACTGCCGGGCCGTCCACCGTTTGCCCCGGCATGACGACGACGCTGCCGCTGCCCGCGCCGCTGGCGACGTTGAGCGCCACCGTGAACGCGCCTTCGGGCATGAGCGCCAGCGTGTACGGCGCTGTGCCATCCAGGATGTAGCGCGTGATGGAAAGACCGCGCGCGCTGTCAAACTCCGTGCCAGCAGGTATCAGCAGTTCGCCGCTGCTGTCTGCGACATTCGGTTGCAGATTGCTGGTGCTCTCGATGGCAATCGCGTCGCCGGGCTGCACATTGGCGAGGGTATAGACCAGCACCTCACCCACGCTTGCGCTGCCCGACGTGCTGCTGCCGCCGCTCAGCGTGCCGCCCGCCGCGCTGAAGGCCGTGACCGAGAGCGCGTAGCTGCCCTCGCCGGAAAGCTGTAGCGTATACGGGCCTGGCGTGCCGACCAGGAACAGCTCGCGCGTCTGGCCGTTCGCGTCGCGGATGCTCGCCAGCGGCTGCAAGTAGGCGCTCGCGCTGCTGATGCTGGTCGAGAAGTACGCGCTGGGGTCAGCGTCCACCACGACGGTGATCAGG
>JAEUQX010000017.1 GCA_016788625.1 Anaerolineae bacterium | reverse complement strand
CTGCGAACGACTACAGGCTATTGACTGCTGACCTGTGCTGACGATGAACATGCTGGAACCGCTCCGCAACCTGTTTGACAACCGCGCGCTGCCGCCGCGTTCGCGCTGGCGCTATGTGCTGGCGATTATCGTGGTGTTCGCGCTCGGCCTGCCCACGCGGCTGATCCCGCAGGCGCTGCCGCCGTTCATGGTGCACTACGCGGGCGATGCGCTGTGGGCGCTGGCGATCTTCCTGGGACTGGGCGTGCTGCTGCCGCGTGCGCCTACTCACCGTCTGCTCATCGCGGCGCTGCTGATCACCTGGGGCATCGAGTTCAGCGAACTGTACCAGGCCGATTGGATCAACGCGATCCGCGCCACGCGCCTGGGCGGGCTGATTCTCGGCTTCACCTTCCTGCCCGTCGATCTGCTCAGCTACAGTGTCGGCATTGTGGTTGGGGCCCTGCTGGATGTGCGCGTGCGGCGGCGGATGAAAAGTGTATGAGTTTCTTGACCGAGGCGCGCAGATGGTTTAGAATCACCCTAAGTTGTAATAATATCACTCCAAAGATAATTTTTTGAGGCAGACTAATTGATGAGCCAACCCGCCCCTAAACTCCATGTCCAGAGTATCAGCCTGAGCTTTGGCGGCATCCGCGCGCTGACCGAGGTGGATTTCCGCGTCCGCAAGGGCGAAATCCTGGCGGTTATCGGCCCCAACGGCGCGGGCAAAACCAGCCTGATCAACAGCATCAACGGTTTCTACACGCCGCAAACAGGCGCGATCATCCTCGATGGGCAGAATATCACAGCGCTGCCCGCCTACAAACGCGCGCAGTTGGGCATCTCGCGCACCTTCCAGAACATCGCGCTTTACACCAACATGACCACGCTCGATAACCTGATGGCGGCGCGGCATCTGCACATGAAGGCCAACCTGCTGACGGGCGCGCTCTTCTGGGGTCCCGCCAAACGCGAAGAGATCGAACATCGCAAAGTCGTCGAAGACATCATCGAGTTCCTGGAAATGGAAGCCATCCGCAAGACCATCGTCGGCAACCTGAGCTACGGCCTGCGCAAGCGCGTCGAACTCGGTCGGGCGTTGGCGCTGGAACCGACCATGCTGCTGCTTGACGAGCCGATGGCCGGGATGAACGTGGAAGAAAAAGAGGACATGGCGCGCTTCATCCTGGATATTCACGAGCGCCAGGGGATGACGATCATGCTGATCGAGCATGACATGGGTTTGGTGATGGACATCTCTGACCGCGTGGTGGCGCTGGACTTCGGGCGCAAGATCGCGGAGGGCACGCCGGACGAGATCAAGCAGAACCCGGCGGTGATCAAGGCGTATCTGGGGCAGGAAGCCTAGACCAAAGACGGAAGACTTCACCACAGAGGCGCAGAGGAAGACACAGGGGATTGGGCTTTGTAGGGGAGGATTAGTGCGAAGCGCGTATATCCGCCCGTTGACGAGACGATGTACCAAGTGAGTTTTTCAGCGCAGGCGCAGAGAGAACACAGAGGGCAGTGATTTGTAGGGAGACGACATATCGTGTGCGCCGTGCCCGAATATTCTCCGGCAGATACAGAGAAAATGTTTGCAAACATAGATCGAATGAAGTTACAGGTAAAACCTTATGACGCTTGAAATGGTTGAAACTAAACCCGGCAAAGTTTACACCTCGCCGCTGAAGACCAACCCCGCGCCTATCGGGCCTGACCGCGACACGCTGCCGAAGAACTTCCTGCTGCGCGTGCGCGAATTGGGCGACCGCGTGTCGATGCGCAAGAAGCGCTACGGCATCTGGCAGGAATACACCTGGAATGAGGTTTATGAGCATGTGCGCGATTTCTGTTTGGGGCTGGTCTCGCTCGGCCTGACGCAGGGCGAGACGGTCGCCATTATCGGCGACAACGACCCGGAGTTCTACTGGGCGCAGATCGCCACGCACAGCGCCCGCGCCAAGTCATTCGGCATCTTCAGCGATGCCGGGGCGCAGGAGCTGATTTTTGGCCTGATGAAGAGCCAGTCCGTGTTCCTGGTGGCACAGGATCAGGAGCAGGTGGATAAGGCGCTGGCGATTAAGGACAAGGTGCCGCAGCTGCGCAAAGTGATCTATTGGGATGATCGCGGCCTGTGGAACTACAATGACCCGCTGCTGGCGAGCTTTGACGAGATCGAGGCTCTGGGGCGCGAATATGGCAAGGCGCACCCCGGCGCATACGAGGCGTTGGTAGCGACGACCGAGCGCCACGATACCGTGCTGTTGAGCATGACTTCCGGCACGACCAGCCTGCCCAAGCTGGCGGAGATCACCAACTGGCGTTTGATCTTCGGCTACGCCCACGCCTTCGAGAAATTCCTGCCGACCTATAAGACTGATCACTGGCTGTCGTTCAGCCCGATGGCCTGGCTGACCGAGCAGGCGTTTGGCTTCACGCCGTTCCTGATGGACGGCTTCATCGTGCATTTCCCGGAGGGCAGCGATACGGTGCAGACCGACATCCGCGAAGTTGCGCCTGCCGGGCTGCTGTTCCCCAGCCGCGTGTGGGAAAACCTGTCGAGCATGATGCAGGTGCGCATCAACGACTCCAGCCCGATCAACCGCTTCCTCTACAAAGCGTTCATGCCCATCGCCTATCGCATCATCGACCTGGAGGACGCCAAGAAGCCGATTCCGCCGCATCTGCGCCTGCTGCGTCTGTTGGGCGAGTTCGCCGTGTTCCAGCCGCTGCGCGACAAGATCGGCCTGACGCGGGCGCGCAACTCGCTGACGGCGGGCGCGGCGCTCAGCCCGGACGTGATTCGCTTCTTCCGCGCGGTGGGTGTGGAACTGCGCCAGTTGTATGCATCGACCGAATCGACCGGGACGATGCACCTGCCCGGCGATGTCAAACTGGCGAGCGTCGGCATCGTCATGCCCGGCGTGGAACTGAAGATCGCGGACGACCAGGAAATCCTGCTGCGTACCGAGGCGATGTTCTCTGGCTACTTCGGCGACCCGGACGCGACGGCCAAGGCCATCGACGCTGAAGGCTGGTATCACACCGGTGATGCGGGTTACGTAGACCCGGACGGCCACCTGATTTACCTCGACCGCGCGACCGACATGATCGAGCTGGCGAACGGCGAACGCTTCAGCCCGCAATACATCGAAGGCCGCCTGAAGTTCAGCCCGTATATTCAGGATGTGATGGCCGTCGGCGGTTTCGACATGCACTTCGTCACCTGCATTGTCAACATCAACTTCGAGAATGTGGCGCGTTGGGCAGAGAAGAACCGCATCGTCTTCACCACGTTCGTTGACCTGTCTCAAAAGCCGGAGGTCTACGCGCTGATCAAGCGGGAGATCGAGCGCGTCAACGAGACGCTGCCGCCACCCGCCCGCGTGCAGAAGTTCGTCATCCTGCACAAAGCGTTCGACGCGGACGAAGCCGAACTGACGCGCACCCGCAAGCTGCGCCGCCGCGCGCTGGAGCAGAAGTACGGGAGCATGTTGGACGCGATGTATACCAACAAAGAGCAGGTGGTCGTCAGTGCCGAGGTCAAATACCGCGACGGGCGTACTGGTATGGTCGAAACGGCTGTGAAGGTGGGCACCGTGTGAGGCTGGAGTCGCTAGTCATAAGTCGATAGCCTGTAGCCAGAAGCTCGTTACCGTAAGGGGATAGTGGTGGAGGTGTGAGCATGATCACGATTCAGGATAGAGAACACGATCAGGATGTGGTCGAGGGCACTATTCAGCCCGGTTCGGGTGCATGGCTTGCTCACATTGCTGATACGATGGCAGTTGCGACAGATCATCCTATCGACGCTGAGCAGGCCGACGACATCCTGAATGCAGAGTACGCAGATTATCTCTTGAAACGGATGCAGGATGACTTATACGCTTGAGCGCCCTGAACCGGGTATCCAACTCCTGAAGTGGACAGGCACACTCACTGAAGCCGAGTTCAAACAGTCCGTCCTGGATCGTAAGAAACTGGCTGATGAGCAGGGCGACAAGTCCTATGTGACGATCATGGATATCACAGGCGTGGCGGTGAAGTCGATCAACTTCCGGTTGGCGATCTGGGGTGCGAACTACGACAAGCGCCTTAAGTACGTCATCATCATCAATCCCTCGATCACGGCCAAGACGGTGCTGAACCTGGTCGCGCGCACGATTCAGTTCAACTATGAAATCGTCGATACGCTGGAACAGGCGATGCAGCGTGCTCGCGCCGTGCGTGAGCGAGAAAAACTTGATTCATCGAACTAGTACGAAACGAGGCTTATTGTCGTGACCACATTTTTCGAGCAAAATCGCAAGTACTTCCTCTGGGCGGCATATGTCCTCATCGCCCTTCTGCTGCTGCTGTGGCTGGGGCCGCTCATCGCAGAGAAGAAACCGTCGCGGTTAGTGCAGTCCACCATCAGCGGCCTGCTGATTGGCGGCATTTACGCGCTGATCGCCCTGGGCATCGTCATCATCAACAAGGCATCGGGCGTCTTCAACTTCGCGCACGGCTGGATGATGCTGCTTGGCGGTCTGATCTTCTACAGCTTCTTTTCGACCAGTTCGATCTCGCTGCTGGCGGCTGGCGGGCTGGCGGCGCTGACGGTCGTCATGGCGATCACCATGACCAATTGGCGCGCCATCCTCGAACCGCGCAATCTGATCATCGCCGTTGTCGTGACGGTTGTCCTCACCGCGGTGATGTCGCTGCCGGGGCGCGATTGGCAGTACGTCCGCGCGATTGTCGGCGCGCTCACCGGGGCGGTGCTGCTCGGTCTGGTGGCGGAGCGCTTCACCATCCGCCCGCTGATTGGTCAGCCGCTTTTCGCGACGGTGCTGATGACGCTGGCGATCTCCGAACTGCTCAACGGCGTGACACAGTTGACCTGGGGCAGCGTGGAAATTCCGCTTCAGGTGTTCAGCAATCCCGACGGGTCATCGCTCAGCACGATCAAGCTCGACTCGCTGAAGGACGCGCTGGGCGGCACGGTGATCATCCAGCCAGGGCTGCTGTTCTCGTTCGGGCTGGCGCTGCTGGCCTTCGTCGCCTTCGTGCTGTTCTTCCAGTTCACCAACGTCGGCCTGGCGATGCGCGCCAGTGCGGAGAACCAGCGGCTGGCACAGGCGATTGGCCTGCGCGTGCGCATCATCCTGGCGGTGGCCTGGGCGATTGCCGCGCTGCTAGCGACGGTCGGCGGCGTGCTGCAAGGCGGCGCGACCACGCTCTCGCTGAATATGCCGCTGCTGGCGCTGCTGGCCTTCCCGGCGGTGCTGCTTGGCGGGCTGGAGTCGATTGGCGGCGCGCTGGTCGGCGGGCTGGTGATCGGTCTGATCCAGGAATGGGCGAACCTGCTGTTCCCCGGCACACAGGCGGGCACGGAACTGGCGCCCTACGTCGTGCTGATGATCGTGCTGGTCATTCGACCGGACGGCCTGTTCGGCCAGAAGCGCATCGAACGCATCTGAGCGGATAGCTGATAGTCGCAAGCCGTTAGTCTTTAGCGGTTCGCTGAAGTTCGCGCATCCAGCGACAGATTTGAGTCGCGTCCGTCAATTTCAGCAGATCGGACTAAGCGCTATCGACTAAAAGCTAATCGCTATCAGCTATCGACTGAATCCCGCAGCAGATTATCCCTCCGATTTGCTACAATGGGCGTCTCGCGCGCGGCAACATCGGAGGGATGCTATGCGGCACATTCGCAATCTGGAGTGGCGGTCACTGTTCGCTGATCTGCTGCTGCTCATCAGCGGGGCGATTATCTCGGCGGCGGCAGTGATCATCTTCATGGCCCCGTTCAACATCGCGCCGGGCGGTGTCTCTGGCGTGGCGGTCATCCTCAACCATCTCGACCCGCGCCTGCCCATCGGGTTGATGATTCTGCTCGGCAATGTCCCCATTCAAATCCTGGGTTTCCGCACGCTGGGCGGCTGGCGCGTGATCATCGGCACGATCTTCTACCTCGTCATCTACTCGGCAGCGATTGATGTGATCACCCCATATGTTCAGAATATCGATGTCGGCCAGAATGTGCTGCTGAACTCGCTGTTCGGCGGCATCCTGCAAGGCGTCGGCGGCGGGCTGGTCTTTCGCGCGGGCGGGACGCAGGGCGGCACCTCGACGCTCGGTCGTATTTTGCAAATGCGCTTTGGAATGCCGCTCAGCACCAGCACGCTGTATACCGATACGGGCGTGGTCGTGCTGGCGGGGCTGGTCTTCGGCTGGGAAGGGGCGCTGTACGCCATCGTCGCGCTGTTCGTCGGCGGCGTGGCTTCGGACTACGTGCTGGAAGGCCCCAGCGTCATCCGCACGGCGACGATCATCACCGACCGGGCGGACGCGATTGCCGAGGTCATCATGGCCGAGATGGGGCGCGGCGTGACGGCCTGGCAGGGTACGGGCATGTTCACCGAGAAAAGTCACACTGTGCTGTTCGTTACCGTGTCGCGCGCACAGGTCAACGCGCTGCGCCTGCTGGTGCAGGAGGTTGATCCGAACGCGTTCATGGTGATCGGGCAGGGGCATGTTGCCTATGGGCGCGGCTTCAAGCGCATCAAGACGGTTTAGGCCAATAGACGTTAGCGCATAGTTGTTAGCCGCAAGTCGGCGTGGATGTGGATAAGCTGTGCCTTCCAACAGTTGACGAACTCGCATTCTGGCGAGAGGCTGCCGGCTAAAGACTATCGACTACAGCTTAGTGGGGAAGAAGCATCAATGCCAACTATGAACCCTTCTGCCAGACGCGCGCTGCTGCTGATCACTGCACTGGTCGCCCTGGCTGCGCTGATCGTCGCTGTGCTGTGGGCGACGAACGTGTTCGGCTGGCGCGCCTACCGCCTGGCCGATGCCGAGGCATTCCTGGGCACACCGCTGCCCGCCAGCGCTGCGGATG
>JAEUQX010000742.1 GCA_016788625.1 Anaerolineae bacterium | reverse complement strand
ATGGTCGGGATACGCGGTTCGGCTTCGGCGTGGTCGATGCCGTTCATCAGCAGGATAGCATCGGTATTTGCCATCGGCGTGAGCTTGTTGATCGCGCGTTCGATCTTGTCGAGCGCCATCTCCATGTCAAAGTTCATCTGCGAGACATCGCCCCAGTGCACGCCGTAACCCAGGTTGGTGACGTTATGGTAGCCCCAGGGCATCAGAATGGTTGTGACGGTCGAGCCGTCCATCGCGCGCCACATAAACTCTGTGCCCAGACGGTCGCCATCGCCGCCCATACCGCGCCAGAAGAAGGCGTTATCGATGCCGAAGCCGCGCAGAATCTGTGGCAGTTGGGCAATATGTCCGAATCCATCCGGCACGTAGCCAATCTTGGTCACGCCGCCGAACGCTTCGCCCATGCGATGACCGAGGCGCAGATTGCGGATGAGCGACTCCGGGCTGACGAGGAATTCATCGGCCAGCACGAACCAGGGGCCGACCTGAATGCGCCCGGATTGGCAGTGCGCCCGCAGCGCCGCCGCCTGGCTGGGGCGGACTTCCAGGTAGTCTTCCAGCACGCTCATCTGCCCGTCGAGCATGAAGCAGCGGAAATCCGGGTTGTCTGCCAGGATGTCCAGCAGGTTGTCTACCAATTGTACCAATCGGATACGAAATTCCTGAAAGGTACAGTACCATGCACGATCCCAATGGGTATGACTGACCAGGGTGGCCTGTAGTTTTGCCATAAAGAAGAACCTTTACTGGTTTGACAAAGGGCCTTGTTGACTATATATTTAACCTGATGTTGTTTAGACAATTCAATCATAGCACGCATCGCAGAAAATTGCCCGCCAATTTAGTGAAAAGGTAAGGTCATGAAAAAAGAGAAGCAGATTGTTCAGAAGGGGCTGTCGCGCCGGACGTTCCTGAAAGGCACGGCGGGCAGCATCGCGGCTGCGCTGGCCTCCAGCGGCCCTGGCAAGTTCCTCACCCAGGGCATCTATGCTCCGGCACTCATTCAGCAAAATAACACGGTTGTTTTCGCCATTCAGGAATTCGCCCAGCCCGCGATTCAGTCGGTGCTGGAAAAGTTCGAGTCTGATACCGGGCTGACAGTGCAGCTAGAAGGCGGCCCGGTGAGCGGCAACGATATGCTCACCCGCTACAGCCCGCAGTTCGCCTCTGGCACGAGTTCGGTTGACCTGTTCAGCGATGCCGACGACAGCTCGCCCACCTTCATGCGCGCGGGCTGGGTCATGCCGCTCGACGAGATCATCCCGCAGGAAACCTGGGACGACTTCCCGCCGAGTATGCAGGATCACATTCGCGGCTTCCTGAGCATCGACGATGTGCCCTATCGCATCCCGCACGAATTCGCGGTCGGCTACTTCTTCAACCGCCAGGACTTGCTCGATGAAAAGGGTCTGGCGATCCCGACGACCTGGGAAGAACTGGTCGAGGTTGGCAAGGAAGTTACCGACGCTGAGAATGACATCTGGGGCACGACTGACGCCCTGATCAAGCCCGCGCTGCTCTATGTCTACGTTGCCTATCTGACGGCGCAGACGGGCGGTAAGGTGTTCGATTTCGACGAAGGGACGGGCGAGGCGCTCCAGTTCCTCTACGACATGATCCATACGCACAAGATTTTCCCGGAGACGGCGCTCAACCAGGACTACACCGCACAGAATGAACTCTACATGGGCGACAAGGTGTACTTCATGCGCCAGTGGCCGTTCTTCCAGGGTGTCGCGGAAGGCAACGCGGAGTGGTACGCGCCGGAGAAGATGGTCATCTCGCTGCCTCCGGCTGGCCCAGCGGGCAGCAAGAGCTGGATCGGCGGTTGGGGCTTCTCCATCCCGACTTATGCGCCGAATCCCGATGGAGCGAAGGCGCTCATCCAGTACCTGACCTCGCCGGAAGTCGCGCCCGTGCTGGCGGAACAGCAGGGCTTCCTGCTCACGCCGCGCTACTCGATCCTGGACGCGCTCAAGGACTCGGGCGACGAACTGATCGCCGCGATGGGTCTGTACGCCGAGAACAACGTGTTCGCGCCGCGCGCCTTCCACCCACGTGTGGCCGAGGCGCAGACGGTCGTGGACGATATGGCGTCGCTGTTCCTGACCAAGCAGGCCACCCTCTCCGAGGTGCTGGAACAGGGCAAGGAACTGATCGCCGCGCTGGATGAATAGTTCCGCGTAGAAAAATCATCGTTGTGGGGGCGGCCTGGCTGGTCGCCCCTACGACAGGAACATGGATAGGGGATGCGCTAATCCTCCTCTACGATACAGCTTCCGTGTAGGGGCGGATTAGGCTGCCACAGCCGAATATGCTGATGCACAGCCCGATGATTGGCAGCCGTATATCCGTCCTCGTGCGGCCATATTGCCCAAGAGCGGGAAGCCAGATCATGACCACGCAAGTTTTGTCAAAACCACGCTTCCGTAATCCGTTCGCCGGGATGACGCTCCGGCAGCGCTTCTATCTGATCGCCGTGCTGCTGCTGCTGCCCGCGATTGCGCTGCGGGTGTTCACCTCGTTCTACCCTTTCATCCAGACGCTCTACCTGAGCACGCAGCGCTTCAACCCGGCCTACCCGCCGCAGAAGTTCATCGGCCTGGGCAATTTCGAGCGGCTGGCGGATGACCCGGTGGTGCAGGCCAGCATCGGCTTTACGGTGTTGTTCGTGGTGGTTTCGACGTTTTTCCAGATTGTCTTTGGTCTGGCGCTGGCACACCTGCTCAACGCTCCGTTCCGGCTGCGCAATGTGGCGCGCACATTGAGTCTGATCCCCTGGGCAATACCGATGGTAATCGCGGCGCTCGGCTTCCGCTGGCTGTTCGATGACCAGTTCGGCATGATCCCGGATGTGCTGCGGCGCGTGCTGGGCATGGATACGCGCTGGCTGATCGACCCGCAAAACGCCAAGGTCGCCATCATCGCCGTGAACATCTGGAAGAGTACGCCGTTCGTGGCGCTGGTGCTGCTGGCGGGCTTGCAGGGCATCTCGCGCGATCTCTACGAGGCGGCCAGGGTGGACGGCGCAAACTGGTTCACCTCGCTGCGCTACCTGACCATCCCGATGCTGATGCCGATCATCATCACGACGGGCATGTTCATGCTCGTCTGGCAGTTGGCGGTGTTCGATCTGCCCTTCCTGATGACGGGCGGCGGCCCCGGCTTCTCCACGACGGTCATGGCGCAGAAGATTTACCTGGAAAGCAACTCGCTCAATTACGGCTATGCCGCGTCTATCGGCGTGGTGATGGTCGTGATCGTGGCGATTGTCGGCGCGGTGGGGCTGTTCCTGTTCCGCCGCTTCGATGTGTCGGAGTAGGAAGGTTGCGAAGATGACGACGCAGACAGCCACCCGCCCGCAGCTTCCGCTGGTGGTGCAGACCCGGCGTTCGAAATGGCTTGGGCAGTACGTGCAGACCGTGCTGATGTATCTCAGCTTCGCTATTTTCGTGTTCATCGTCTGCGCGCCGTTTTACTTCATCCTGGTCTCGTCGGTCATGCCGAAGGATGAGCTGTTCGAGGTGCCGCCGAATTACTGGCCGAGCGAGGTCACCTTCGAGAGTTACAGCCAGATGGCGGAGGGTGTACCGTTCGTCGCCTACTTCCGCAACTCGCTGGTATTCGCCACCGGCTCGAGCGCGCTCTCGGTGATCGCCGCCGGGATGGCGGCTTATGCCCTGGCGCGCATCCGTTTCCCCGGCAGCAACGTGATCTACATCGCGCTGATCCTCTCGGTCGCGCTGCCGCAGATCGCCGTGCTGGTGCCGATGTTCCAGACGTTCCAGGCGGCGCGGCTGGTCAATACCCATCACGGTTTGATCATCATGATGAGCAGCCTGATGCTGCCCTTCACGATCATGACGCTGGTTTCGTTCATCAAGCAGATCCCCGCCGAGATCGAAGAGGCGGCTTATATCGACGGCGCGAACACGCTGCAAATCATCCTGCGGGTGGTGCTGCCGCTGATTCGCCCGGCGTTGTTCACCATGTTTCTGATCAATTTCATCATCAGTTGGAACGAACTGCTGTACCCGCTGGTCTTTGCGCATCATGAGAGCGTCAAGACATTGAGCGTTGGATTGACGGAATTGACCGATCCAGGTTCGACCTATACGAAACCCTGGGATATGATGAGCGCGATGAGCGTGACGATGATCATCCCGGTGCTGCTGATCATCCTGTTTGGACAGCGCATGATCATCGCGGGGCTGGCGCGCGGCGCTGTGAAGTGAAGCAGCGCATCCCCTGCGTGGTTGCGCGGTGTTCGCGCGAGAGGGAAACAGACAGCATAAGATGGCGGCTCTTATTCACAACATGGGCATCGTAGGGACGCGATACATCGTGCCCGACCGCTCAGTTTAAGCATGAGCCAAGATGGTTCGAGTTATTGGATGTGGAGAGGATAGCAATGGCGGTTGAGAGAAAACACATCACGATTGAACAAAACACCGAGTATCTGAAGCGCTACGCCTTCCTGGAGCGCGCCTGTATGCGCACGCTGGCGGGCTGGCTGCCGGGCGTGCCGGAGTGGGAGGCCAAGAACGAGATCGGCCTGCACACCTGGGAGAGCGCCGACTCGGTTGACCTGATCTACTCGCGGCTGCGAGAGCTGCGTACCTACCAGCCGGAACGCAACATCAGCCCGCGCCTGAAGAAGCTGGCGAAGGAACTCGACCACGCCGCCAACACGGCGGAACTGATCGCGACGCTGTACCTGGTCGTCAAGAAAGGTCTGTTGGAGGCCTACCGCAACCACCCAGAGGTGACCTGGAACGCTTTCGACAATCCAACCGTGAAGATCACCGAGAAAGTGCTGCCCGCCATCGAACGGCAGGTAGCCTGGGCAGAGCAGTTCTTCGCCGGGATTGAACAGAACTACCCCGGCTGGCAAACGTGGCGTGATTACATCGCCGGGCTGCTGGCGGCGGACGGCGGCGTGACGGGTGCGGAACCAGCCAGCGCCGAACCTGCGCGGCCCGACGGCAACCCGCTGCTGCTGCCCTGGATGAAGTGCCAGCGCATGGCCGATTGGCCGATCTTTGACCCATCGGTCGATGTTGAGCCAGATCGTAAGGCCGCACCGGAGGC
>JAEUQX010000694.1 GCA_016788625.1 Anaerolineae bacterium | reverse complement strand
CCCATTGCCAGGTGATAAATGTCGCGCTGTCATGCGGCAGGGTGTCAAACAGGGTCATAAAAGGTAGTCCTTTAGAGTGTCACAGATACTTTGGAAGCGAACAATTGATAGGAATAAACGTCGATACCAATATGCAGGCAGGAGATGTGCGGCGATGATAACCATGCATAGGATTGATTATACAGCACTCGGATGATCCAAAGGACTGCTGTGGCGCTATCGGTGGATAAGTGCAGCCCAGGAATGCGGTTTCATCATCGATACGGAAACAAGCCCTTAGCCGTGCAAACCAGCATCCCGCTGACGACTGAAGACTATCAACATCAAAATGAAATACACCCTCGCATTAAACAGCGCCCCACGCCCGCGTGGCTTTTGCTCTATAATCACCGTGTGATCGGTTCATGAGCATGAGGACTGCACGGTGGCATCTGTCGCACACATCATCCGCCGCAGACGGGCACGGCGCGCGCGCTTGGCCGAACGGAAAGCACGCGGGCAGGTTCGTTTATACCTGCTGCTGGCGCTGCTCGTGCTGCTGGTCGGCATTCCGGCGGGTGTCACGGTTGGCGGCGCGGCGCTGACCTACGGGGCAGCTGTGCGCGACCTGCCTGCACCGGAAGACAGCCTGGCTGCCGCGCCCACCCTGGGCAGCACCGAACTCTACGACCGGGGCGGCACAACGCTGCTGCTCGTCGATCAAGCCGATAGTGAACGGGCGTGGCTCTCGCTGCAAGAACTGCCGCCCTACCTGGTCGAAGCCACGCTGCTGAGCGAAGATCCAGACTTCCGCACGACTGCCCGCTTTGACCTGCTGGGTACATTCTCGCGCCTGTGGGAGAATCTGCTGTTCGGCCCTCTGGCGCTGGATGCCTCGCTGACCGGGCGGCTGGTTCGTAATGTAGTCGCGCCGCCGCCAGAGGTGATCACGGCGGATTACATCGGGCGCGAGATCGCGCTGGTGGCAGAATTGCAGCGGCGCTACAGCCCGGACGAACTGCTCGAATGGCATCTGAACACCAATGATTATGGCAACCGCGCGTATGGCATCGAGGCCGCCGCGCAGACCTACCTGGGTAAATCGGCACGCAGCCTGAGCGTGGACGAGGCCGCCCTGCTGGCCGCTATCCCGCTGGCGACGCAGTACAACCCCTTCGATAACGAGACGGCAGCGCGCGGGCGACAGCTTGATCTGCTGCGGCAGATGCGTGCGGCGAGCAGCATCACGCCCGATGAGTTCGATCTGGCCGCCGCAACGCTGACGCCTATCCTCATTGCTGCCGACCAACCCCAGCAGATCGCGCCGGAATTCGTGGCCTATGCCCGGCGGCAGGCACAGGACATCCTCGATGACCTGGGTCGCGACGGGGCGCGGCTGGTGGCGCGTGGCAATCTGCGCATCATCACCACGCTCGATCTCGACCTGTACTATCAATCGGAATGCGCCCTGCAAACCCATCTGGCACGCCTCGCCGGGCGCGCTGCGTCACCGGATGCGCGTAATGGTCAGCCCTGCGTCGCGGCGGCGAGTATGCCGCTGGTCACACCGCTGGCTGAAGGGCTGCCGGACACCGCAGCGCTGGTCGTGCTGGATGTGGCGACGGGCGAAATCCGCAGCATGGTCGGCGCGGCCAGTGTGCTGGATGACCAACCGGGGCCAACACTGCTGCCGTTCGTCTACTTCGCGGCGCTGCTGGACGCGCGGGCGGGGTTCAATCCGGCGCGCATGGTGCTGGATATTCCAGGGCGTTTCCCCGGCGCGGCGGAAGGGCTGATCTACGCGCCCGTCAACCCTGATGGACGCTATCGCGGGCCGCTCAACCTGCGCGACGCGATGAGTGCCTGGCTGCTGCCGCCCGCCGTGCAGGTCGCCAACAACGAGGGCATGGACACGATTCTGCGCTACGCCCACCGCATCGGTCTGAACAGCCTGGGCGAAGATGGACGCTACGACCTCTCGCTCTTGGAACGCGGCGGCGCGGTCTCGGTGCTGGATATGGGTTATGCCTACAGCGTCTTTGCGGCGCAGGGGGCGATGCGCGGCGTGCCCACCGAACCGGTCGGCCGTGGTTTCCGCCAGCGCAACCCGGTCGCCGTGCTGCGCATTGAGGACGCCGACGGCAATGTGCTGTGGCAGTACGATGCCGAGCAGGTCGAACTCAACGCGGTCGGGGTGTTCGATATTGAGGTCGGCTACCTGATGAACGACATCCTGGCGGACAGTGACCGCCGCCGCGCCATGCTCGGTGACAACCCGGTCTTCGATCTGCCGCGCCCGACCACGCTGGTCAACGGGCTGACCAGCGACCGCGCCGACAACTGGGCGGTAGGCTATACGCCGCAGTTGGTCACGGCGGTACACATTGGGCGCGCGGACGGCGGGGCGTTGGGCATGAGCGGGCTGGCCGTCGATGGGGCGGCGGTGGTCTGGCGCGCACTGACGCAGTACGCCCACGAGCGCGACGGACTACCGCCCGCCGAGTGGCCGCGCCCGGAGGCTATCGTTGAGCTACCCGTGTGCGAACGTTCTGGCCTGCTGCCCAACGGCGTTTGTCCGGCGCGCAATGAAATCTTCATCGCCCTGCCCGGCTACCAGCCCGCGCAGACCGATACCTACTGGCAGACGGTCGAGATCAACAGCAGCACGGGGCAGCGCGCGACGACCAACACGCCCAGCGAACTGCGCGTCGCCAACGCTTACTTCATCCCGCCGCCGGAGGCCGAGGATTGGTGGCGGGCGAACAACCTGCCGCTGCCGCCTACGCAGTACGATACCGTCAGCCTGCCGGAGTTGTTCAGCACGGTGCAGATTTTGCAGCCGCAGTCCTTCGCCTACGTCGGCGGCGTCGTGGATATTCGCGGCACACTCGACCCGTCTAATCTGCTCTACTACCAGCTTTCCGTCGGTCAGGGGCAAAACCCGACCGAGTGGATTCAGATCGGCGAGCAGCAGACCAGCTTCACCCAGGGCGCGACGCTCGGCACGTGGGACACGGGGTCGGCCAGCGGGCTGTATAACATCCTGCTGCGCGTGGTGCGCCAGGATAACAGCGCCGAAACCGCGACAGTACAAGTGACCGTCGATAACACCGCGCCAACGGTGACGCTCACGGCGGGCGAGCCAGGGCGTATCTATCGCTGGCCGAGCGATCAGCAAATCACCTTAGAGGCACAGGTGGACGATGATTACTCGGTTGAGCGCGTCGAGTTTTATCAGAACGGCCAACTGCTGGGCATCGACCAGGAATGGCCGTATGGCTTCGACTGGACGATCACGCGCACGGGAGAAGAGCAGTTCAGCGCGGTGGCCTTCGACGCAGTGGGCAACGCCGCCAGCAGCGACGTGACGGTGACGGTCGAACGAGGGTAGCGGACTGGGTTTGTGCTAAGATGCTGTCAAGCAGGATATAAGGCGCTAGAACAGCAATAAATGCATTGTTGGTGTAGTTGTCAAAAAGTGAGCGAATTGTGTCTGTAGATAAAACCGCTATACAAGCTATGCAGGAGTACAGGGAAGCTCGAAATGTCCTTGTTCCATTGTTCGCAGCCGTCGAACTGCTTGGATTGCTTCGTGGACTTGCCAGTTCCGGTCTGTTTGAGTTGACGCAGACACCGACATCTGAAGAACAAGTCTCAGCGTTACTCAAGATGGACTCTCAACGAGCCATGGAATTATGTAATACGCTCTTCGCACATGGCGTATTTGTGAAAGAGGATGGCAAGTTTCGGCTCGCGGAGAGATGGCGCATTCTGACCGCGGCAGATGCTGTATTTGCATTTCAGAATGTGCTTGATGGCGCATTCGCTCGATCAACAGCTCTGTATTTCGCCGTTCAAAGCGATGCAGATTTCTGGTCACTCGCGCCTGCTGAACGCGTGGCAAATGCGAAATTTGGCTCCATAGATCCGTTATCACCGCACAGCCCACAGATAATCGCGGCTATGATCGAGACAAACTTGCCAGAGCTTCATGCGGCATTGGTCAATGGTGGGAACTATTTGGAGCTGGGATGTGGTGTTGGCGGCGGATTGTTGAGTACTGTCCGAGCTTATGCCAACATTATGGCAGTTGGTGTTGAACTTGCCCCTGATCTGATCGCAGTAGCAACACAAAGAGCGCACAGCCTCGGCGTAAATGACCGGGTTACCTTCTGGCAGGGCGACGCGCAGAACTTCACAACACAGCGTGAATTCGACTATGTGTGGTGGAGTCAGTTTTTCTTTCCCCCGGCAACTCGTTCTAACGTCATCAAAGTAGCGCTTCGGGCGCTTAAGCCTGGTGGCTATTTGATTGCCCCAGTGATGGGTAATCCATCACTAGCTTATGAACGCCTGGAAAGCGACATGGGGCAGATGTTCATGCGTAATCGGGTGCTATTTGGAGCTTGGGGGATTCCTGCCATTGGCATCCAGGAACTTCAGCAAGAGTTAGAGGCTGAGGGATTCCGTGATGTGAATACTTTCTCTACTCCCATGACGATCAATCCTATCGTTGTAGGACGAAAACCATCCACATGATATACTGCGTGAAATCATTGATTATCCTGCTGCGGATACCAGCCCATTGACCTGGATGTCTGCCTCGAGTTCATGAAGCAGCTCAGCACTCCCAGCAAGATTATGCCTGTTGACGTAACCTGAACCTAACCATGACAAACGCCTTTGACTCCCTACAGTTGCAGCTCCAATCCAGTGATGTGAAGCAGCGCAGCCAGGCCGTGCTGCAATTGCAGCCGGGCACGCCCAACGACGACCACGCTGTTGCGGCACTGGTGCGCGTCGTGTGCGATGACAATGACCTGAATGTGGTCGAAGATGCCACCTGGGTGCTCGTGCGACACGGTTCCAACGCAACTGCTGCCTTGCTCAACGAGATCAGCCATGCTGATGCCCGCGCGCGGCATAACGTCGTCCACGCGCTGGGCAAGATCGCGGACGCGGCCGCCGTGCCCGCGCTGATCAGCGCCACGCAGGACGCAGAAACATCCGTGCGCCTGAAGGCCGTTTATGTACTCGGTCAGATCGGTGATGCGCGCGCGATTGACGCGCTGGTCGCCCGACTGGCTGACCCGGTTCAGGATGTATGCTGGACGGCGCGCGAAGCCCTGGAACGATTCGGAGACAAAGCAGTAGCGCAGTTGATCTCGGCGCTGGCGAGCGAGTCGGCGCAGGTGCGCGAGTTGTGCGCCAACCTGCTGGGCGAGAGCGGCGATGCGCGCGCGGTTGAACCGCTGATCGCCGCCCTGGTGACCGACGACTGGCACGTCCGCTTCGCCATCGTGGAGGCGCTGGGCGGCATTGGCGATGGCCGCGCTGTGCCCGCCGTTGAACAACTGTTAACTGACTCGCAGCCGCCCGTCCGCGCGATAGCCGCCGCCACGCTCAAGACGCTGAAGGGACGCCGGCAGTGAGCCACCAGATTAACCTGCCGGACGGCCTGTTCGCCCAGGTGCAGCGCCTGGCACAGCAGCTCGCCACCAGCCCGGAACATCTGATCGAACTGGCGCTCAAGCGCTTGATCGAGACGCAGGCGCATGTACTGATGGGAGACGAAAACGCGGCGAACGACCGGGTCATCCAGCAGGGCGAGATCTACTGGGTGCAGCTCGATACACTCGACGGGCTGGATGCGGGCATTCCTCACCCGCATCTCGTCATTCAGGATAATGTTCTCAACCACAGCCGCATTCCGACGGTAGTCGTCTGCGGGCTGACCACCAATCAGAACCGGGCAAACCTGCCGGGCAGCATCGTGCTGGAGGCGGGCGAAGCGAACCTGCCGAAACGCAGCATCATCGAGGTGTCGAAGGTGTCCAGCATCAGTAAGGCGCGCTTGGGCGAGTATATCGGCACGCTCTCCGAGCAGCGCGTGCAGCAAGTGCTGGCAGCGATGCGCTTCTTGCAGCGGTCGTTCTTCAGCCGCTTTTCCTAGCGGGCTTCCGCAAGCAGAGCTTCTGCTCATCACGCATAACCCCATACTTTTCTATGCCACAGCGCACCAGCTTTCCGCCTACGCAGACGGACACGCCTCGTGCCGCCTGAACGCTGGATGAGGATTGCTGGACAGCCGCTTGTAAAATCCATCACAATAGGGTTGATGCTGTTGAGTTGCTAGTGAAACGAGGGGTCAGGATGCAGACACACTACGACGTGATCATTGTCGGCGGACGGCCTGCCGGCGCGACGCTGGCGGCGCGGCTGGGCGCGCAAGGACTGCGCGTGCTGCTTCTGGAACGGGCGAATTTCCCCAGCGCCCCTGCGGCCTCATCACCGATCATCTACTCGCCTGCGATGAAACTACTGGATGAGATTGGCGCGCCGGAAGCTGAATACGCACGCGGGACGCCGCGCATCCGCCGCGTGGTAGCGCAGTCCAAAGCCTTCGCCGCAACTGTGCCGCTGCCCCCCGCGCACGGTCGCGATTACGGTTATGCCATCGACCGCGCGCGATTTGATGCCGCGCTGTGGGAACACGCCCGCCGCTCGCCCACCGTCGAGGCGCGCCAGGGTTACAACGTGACTGACCTGCTGTGGAAGGGCGAGCGTGTTGTGGGCATTGTCGGGCACGCCGCGAAGGGCGTGGAGGAACGCCTGACTGCCGATCTGGTCGTGGGCGCGGACGGGCGTTTCAGCCTGGTTGCGCGTGCGGTCGGTGCGGCGGAATACGATGTCCACAACGAACACAGTACGTCGCTGTACTACGCCTACTGGCGCGGCGTGCAGCCCTATGACGCGCACGGCCCGGCGGCGGTGGCCTACGAGGGCGGCTATGGTTACGGCTTCCTGGTGATGGACAGCGCCGACGGCACGACGGCCATCACCTTCGAGGGACAGGCCGAACGACTCAATCCTGCACCAGGACAGGTGACCGAGTTTTACCTCGACCTGCTGCGCTCAAACCCGCTGATTTGCAAGCGCATCGAAGGCGCGGAGATGGTGACGAAGGTGCATGGGATGCGCGGCATCGGCAACCTGTATCGCCAGCCGGGCGGCGCGGGTTGGGCACTGGCCGGAGACGCCTATCACCAGCACGACCCGCTCGACGGACAGGGCATCTTCAACGCGCTGTTCAGCGCCAAAGCGCTGGCCTGGGCAATTCGCGACTGGCGGCGCGGCGACAAGGATTGGGATGCGGCGCTGGCCTGGTACGATGAAACCTTCCGCATCAAGACCTACGGCATGTATCACCGCACGCTGGCGCAGGTGCGCGACAACCTCTACAGCCCGGCGCAGCTCCCCGGTTGGGCGCTGAACGGCGTGCGCTGGGTGATGGAAGACCCGGCGATGCACGACCTGCTCGGCAAGGCGCTCACCCGCCAACTGCCGCCGGAGGTGGTCACGCTGATGACGCCGCCCGTCGTGGTGGGGGCGCTGGTGCGCGGCCCGCTGCGCGACATCTGGAAACGGCTGGAGACTTTGGGGAACTGACGGAGAACAGAAACCAAAGCCAAATGATTTCGGCGGCTATTCGTCAGAAAGATCATTTGGGTTCGTTACCGGTTATCCATGAGTTGCTGTGTAGGCGCCTATTGTAAACCACTTGCGGAAACTTGTTCAACTGACTGCGTCAGTTGTGGTGGTTGAGAGTGTTCTGGTCAGCCTGTGCACACGCATCTCATCACAAACAGTTTTCAAATATTCTTAATAGCCAATCATTGATTTCCATTCCCATTTTAGGTTCGATACATCAACAACATATAGTTATAAACAACTTTCAGGCAGCGTCAATCACGGGCATCATGATAGGAAACAGATAAGGGGATGCTCAGTTTTCGGCTACTTTCTTGACTTAATTTTAACACTATGTTCTATTGACAACCTGAGATTAAATCGTAACATTCAGTCAGAACAAATGTTCATTCCTCCTGCATAAATCCACTTGCGAGGCATATGTATAAAGCGCCAAAATATCAGAATGGCATATTTCATGGACCGTAAAGCGAAAAGCATTGATGAGTATCTTAGTAAAGTTGAGCCCCAACAGAGGGCAGAGCTTGAGCGCATCCGTGCATTGGTCAAGGAACTCGTGCCGAGCGTTGAAGAAGCTATCAGCTATAGCATGCCAACTTTAAAATACAAGAATCGAGCACTCGTGTACTTTACTGCCTCTAAAAAACATATGAGCTTCATGCCATCCTCCTGGGCAATTGAGAAATTGAAGGACAAGCTAAAAGGTTACAAAATCACGGAACATTCGATTCAATTTACATTAGAGAACCCACTGCCTGATGTATTGATCAAAGAACTTGTTCTTAACCATGTACGGGATATTGACGCTGACAGGCAATAAGCTCATGAAGTACACCGTTTCAATTGAGATCGCCCTGCCGCTGGAAAAGGTGGCCCAACTGCTCGCCGACCCGGCACACATACCGAAGTGGCTTCGGGGGGTGGTGCTGCACGAGCCGCTCAGTGGAATGCACGGGCAGGTCGGCACCACATCGCGGGTTGTGATGGAGATGGGGCAGCAAAAGTTTGAAGCCACCGAGACGATCACGCGCAGGGAACCAGCAGACCTATGGGATATCCCGAAGGGGAGCGTCGTTCACTTCGAGCGCGAGATCGTCGGCGAGGGCATGTGGAGTGCCGGGCGCGAGCGGCTGACCGAAGCTGGTTCGGATACGACGCTCTGGGTGAGCGAGAATGAATACCGATTCAGTGGTTTGCTGATGCGGCTGGTGGGGCTACTCATGCCCGGCTCATTTCGCAAGCAGTCGCTGCAGCACATGCAGGACTTCAAGGCGTTCGCGGAGCATGGAAAGGACGTTCGCGAAGAGAAGGGATGAGCCGTCATAAACGGTGGTCTCAGCTCGTCGATGTAAGCTTGGTCAGCTTTCGCTGGACGACCGCTGCGCGACATCTGGAAGCGCTTGGAGGGGCTGGTGAGCTGACGCTCAGGTCAGTCTGAGATGGGCGAACGTATCCGCCCATCTCGCGGCGACAGCAACTCAATTGCTGATGGCTGGCAACGCCCGGACAAACTGACTGTCCTTCACCTGTTTGAGCATGAAAGCTGCCATATCTGCGCGCGATATGCGCGGGCTGATGTCGCCCACGTAACCAATCTTGAATTGACCCTGGGCAGGCTGATCGGTCAGCATTGGAACACGCACAATCGTCCAGTCCAGCGGGGATGTTTTCAGTTTGTGGACGACCTGCTCCATGTCGGCGACGACATTCCCGGAGACGATACGCAGCACAAATCCAAAAAAACGGTCAATCAGCTTCGGCTTATCCTGCGGCGCTCGTACTCCCGCCCCTGCCGAGATGATGATACGGCGAACGTTGTATTTCTGCGCCGCTTTGAGGATATGATCCATTCCACGGCTGATCGCGAATTCGGGTTTGTTGCTGCTCGGACCCAGCACGCTGAGGACTGCATCCGCGGCGCGTACCGTCTCTTCAACACGCTGTGCGTCGAGAATATCCCCCTGAATGATGCTGAGCCTGGCGTGTTGGAGACCCAGTTTTGTTGGAGTGCGCACCAACGCGACCACTTCATATCCGCTGTCAAGCGCCTGCTGGACGAGGTGTTGTCCGGTTTTGCCCGACCCACCAAAGATTGCTAGTTTCACCGCGTAGCTCCTTCTGCGATACCCATTACTTATGTAGACCGGTCTCTATAGACCTGGCAAAAAAATCTGCCCTAGCGGGCATGAGACACCAGGCGATACAGCTCTTCGCTTATTTGCTCCAAGGGCATTCGGCTCTGGCTTGTGCGACACAGGATGACACCGCCTTCAATGGCAGCAATAATCAGGGTCGCCATGAACCGCGAACGCTGCTCATCAATGCCACCCGATCTCAGTTTGTCCGCAAAGGCATTCTGCCACTCGTCATAGATGCGCCGACATTCCTCACGGAGTGCCACATTGGTGGATGCCGTCTCCATCGCGATGGTTGTGATGGGGCCACCAGCGCGAAAGCCGGACAACTCGACATTCAGGGCGATATTTCTGACAAACGCGCTGATCGCCTCGGCACAATCATCCACCTGCGCCAGATTCTCGCGAATGCGCTGGAGGACGAGCCTGCCAACATGATTCACCGCTTCGATCGCCAGCTCTTCTTTTCCACCAGGAAAGTGATAATACAGTGATCCTTTGGGACTGCCGCTCTCCTTGATGATCTGATTGAGACCTGTCGCGTGGTAGCCTTGCAGTTCCAGCAGGTTGCAGGTGGTGGCGATGATCTGATCGCGCGTTGAAATCATACTGTATCTCAACTTTCAGCCCTGATTATAGAGACTGGTCTACATAACTGTCAAGAGGCGAAGTTGATCCGCCGTCAGCGAAAGTTTAAACGTATTCGCCACGACTCTCAAGCGCTTGGTCAGCCCGTCTGCCAGCAGGCGCGATAATCGTGGGCAAACTGGTCGAATAGGATCGGCGCGCGTCCCAGAATGGTTTCAACATCATGGGTAATGGCCCTGGCATTGCCCATGCGGGTGATGGTGTAGAGCGCGGCAACGACCAGCGTGTAATTGAGCAAGTGTCCGGCACGAAGCTGCTGCCCGATGAACTCCAGGACAGAGGGGTTTGTGTAGCGAATACGGCGGTTGAGCACCCGCGAAAGCTTCTCCGCGACTTCATAATAGTCCAGCGATTCCGCGCCAGTGAGGGTGTATTTCTTGTCAGCGTGCTGGTCTTCCGTCAGCGCGCGCACCGCGACCGCCGCGATGTCACGCACATCAATCAAGCTGGTCTTTGCCGCGCCCACCGGCAGTCCAATTTCGCTTTGCTCCCGAATTTCGGCTGCCTGCGTCGTCGAAAGATTCTGCATGAAGAAGCTGGCGCGCAGAAAGGTATAGCGAACGCCGCTTTCGAGAATCATCTGCTCGATCTTGTGATGGGGAACCACATGGTTCTTTTCCACGCCCTGCAGCGACAGAAAGACGATGTGTTCAACCCCACACGACAGTGCCGCCCGCAGCGCCGGAGCAATATCGCGCTGTACGTTGGAGAGCGCAGGCGGCCTCACCAGAAACAGACGTTTGATCCCATTGAAGGCGTCCTGATAGGTTTCCGGTTTCGTAAAATCGAAGGGGACAAGCTCCATATAACGGGATGAGTCGAAGCGCGCGGCGTTCTGGTCGAATACCCCGACGCGAAAAGGAATGCCCAGCTTCTGCAATTCGTGTACCACTTCACTCCCCACATTGCCCGGCGCTCCAGTGACTAGAATATTGGCGGTCATCGTTGTTCTCGCTTTGCATCAAACCAATTGACGATCTAGTCACAATTATATAGACCAGTCTGTATAGATGAAAACTGGGAAAATCATCACTTGCAGATGACATTCGTCATCAGGAACGGGACAGCGCCACGGCAATCCGGCTGCCCGTTTCGCGCCTCTCTATGAGCGCAGCAGCGGGCAGCACGCCCTAATCGTCGTCATCGCCATTGCCTCCCCCATTGCCGCGTCCGTTGCCATTGCCATTACCGGGATTGCCGCTGTTACCGGGATTCTCCCCGCCCTGGCAGCGACGACGCCAGCCGTTCGCAGGCGCCCAGTCCGGCGGCGGGTTGCTGCACGAGCCATCGTCGCGCCAGCCCTCACCCGTCTGCGGGTTCACTTCCACTTCGACGTTGACCAGCGTGATGCTGATCACCACGATCACATCGCCCGCGTCCGGGTCGCCCTCGACACGCACGATGTCGCCGACCTCGATCACACCGCTCCAGGGGTTATCGCCCGGCAGCAGCACCTCGATGCCGTAGATCACGATGATGTCGTCGTCGATGCGCTCGACTGGCCCTTCGATGACGACGACCGCGCCGAGGGTGACAGTCGGCGCAACCGTTGGGCTGGGCGTAACCGTGAAGGTTGGTGTCAGGCTGGCTGTTGCGGTCTGGGTCGGCGTCAGGCTGGGCACAGGCGTGCTGCTCGGCGGCGCAAGCGTCTCGGCCAGGGAGGGCGTTTCCGGCGGGCGGCTGATGATCAGCGTGATGATGATGGCCGCGACAA
>JAEUQX010000660.1 GCA_016788625.1 Anaerolineae bacterium | reverse complement strand
TTTCAAACGATAATCGAGCAGTATCCGACCGACCCGGCTTTTGGACAGGCGCTGCTGGAACAGGGACGTACCAGGTTCCTCTCCAATGATATTGACGGCGCGATTGAACAGTATCTCAATATCGGCGACAACTACGGCTATTTGCCGGAAGCGCCGGAGGCCTTGTGGCGCGCGGGTTACCTGCACGGCACGAACGGCAGGCCGCAGGAGTCGCGCGTGATCTTCGAGCGATTGGCGGATGCTTACCCCGATACCGAACAGGCGCGGAGCGGCTTGTTCCTGGCGGCAGCCTCGGCTTACAACCTGGGCGACCTGGCAGGCGCGGAGCGGCTCTATGCGCGGCTGGCAACCACGACGACGGGCGATGATCAGGCGGCGGCGTATCTGTGGGTCGGGCGCTTGGCGGCCCAGCGTGGCGACCAGCGCACGGCTGAGCAGGCCTATCCGTTGGCGATGAGCGCTGCCCCGGACAGCTACTTCGCGGCGCGGGCAAGTGACCTGCTGGCTGGGCGTGACACTTTCGCGCGGCCCAGCACTTACACCTTCCAGTTCGATGAGAATGCCCAGATTGCTGAGGCGGAAAACTGGATGCGGCAGCGCTTTGGCATCACGCAGGAAGGGGCGCTCTGGCCACTCTCACAGACCTTGCAGGGCGATGCGCGCTTGATTCGTGGCAACGAACTCTGGGCGGTGGGGTCGAATTCGGCAGCGGAAACCGAGTTCCGTGACATGATCGAGGCCTACAAGGACGACGCGCTGGCTTCGTATCAACTGGCGATTTTCTTGCGCAGCATCGGCGCGTATCAGCCGTCGATCCTGGCAGGGGCGAACATCATTCGCGCGGCGGGAGTGGGCACGCTGGAAGCGCCGCCGTATCTCGCCCGGCTGCGCTACCCAATCTATTATCTGGATCTGGTGCTGGATGTCGGCCAGCGTCGCGATATCGACCCGCTGCTGATCTTTTCGCTCATTCGCCACGAGAGCCTGTTCGATACTTATGCGACAGCGGCGGCGGGTGAAAAGGGGCTGACACAAGTGATTCCGCCGACCGCGCAGTATATTGCCGATCAGCTTCAGTGGCCGAATTATCAGCACAGCGATCTGTTCCGCCCATATGCGGGCATTGAGTTCGGCGCGTTCTATCTGGAAGAGCAGCTCCGGCGTTTTGACGAGAATGTGCAGGTAGCACTTTCGGGCTATAATGCCGGGCCAGGACGGGCGATTAGCTGGCTGGAGCTTTCTGGCGGCGACCCCGACCAGTTCATGACGGCCATCACCATCGAAAGCACGCGCACTTATGTGCAGCGGATTTACGGTTACTACAGCATCTATCGGGCGCTCTACGGCCAAACGTAAAAGCGCACCGGGGCGGGTGCGCTGTGTTCCTGCAAACTATGGGTTTGGACTCAGGCGGCAGTGTCCGCCTGACCAAGCATGACGCGTACCTTTGCGACCAGGTCGTGGTGCAGGATAGGCTTGGGCAGATAGTCATTCGCGCCAGCTTCGATACCGCGCATGATGCTTTCGGCATCGCCGCGCGCAGAGAGGATCAATACCGGGGTTTTGCCCGTGTCGCCGCGCGAGCGAATGACCCGGCACAGTTCGATTCCATCCATGCCCGGCATCATCACATCCAGGATGATCATGTCCGGCGTGTTCTGATCGAGAATTGCCAGCGCTGACTTGGCGTCCTTGGCCTTCAGAACGCCGAAGCCGCCACGCTCAAGCATGATGCCAATCAGGGTCAGCGCGCCAATTTCGTCGTCGACGACCAGAATGTGTTTCTTCATCAAATCCTCCAGCGGGTATGGATTCAAGCCCTGTGTTCCGGCTTTACCCTGTCACAATCATTAAGATAGATGGCGTCGTACTACACAAATTCATTGTAACAGCTTGTCTTAGGGCGGCGCAATAATGCAGAATTGAGCTTTTGTATGATTCCCCATCGAAACGCGTTTTACATTTTTCATCTTACACGAAGAATATCTCCTTGACCCTTAACGCTGTACCCAGGAGTTGATTCCGCGTGCGATAGACATTGTAACATGGCCTTTGGGATACAACAAACGAGTCAACATAACTGATTTGCGAAGATCGTGCATTCAATCATCCGGGCATATCGCCAAACTTGAAACTTTTCTGTGTGTAGTACGTATACTACAGAGCGGATATTTCGCCTAATGGAGGGTACTCATGAGTCCTGAGGCAGCCATACACGTCGAAGGTATAACGAAGAACTATGGCGCGTTCCGCGCGGTTGATGGTCTGAGCTTTGATGTACAGCGCGGTGAGATTTTCGCCATGCTGGGGCCGAACGGCTCTGGCAAGACGACGACAATGCGAATGATTCTCGACATTCTCAAGCCGGATAACGGGCGCATCGCTGTGATGGGAGGCCCCCTGACCGATGCCACCAAAGATCGCATCGGCTACCTGCCGGAAGAACGCGGTTTGTATCGCGGTGTGCGCGTACTGGAGATGATGGTCTACATGGCGACCCTGAAGGGTTTGAGCCAGGGAGAGGCACGCAAACGCAGCCAGGCTATGCTCGAACGGCTGGAACTGGCCGAACACAGCAAGAAGAAAGTCAGCGAGCTGAGCAAAGGGATGCAGCAGAAGATTCAGTTTGCTGTTACCGTGCTGCACCAGCCCGACCTGATCATCATTGACGAGCCGTTCTCTGGTCTCGACCCGGTGAATTCATTGGTGCTGAAAGACCTGCTCTTCGAGTTCAAGGCACGCGGTGGCACGATCGTGATGAGCACACACCAGATGTCGCAGGTCGAGGAGATGTGCGACCGCCTGCTGATGATCAATCGGGGACAGCAGAAGCTCTATGGCCCGGTTGATACGATTCGCCGCCAATATGCGCTTAATGCCATTGTCGTGCAGGGCAAGGGTGATTGGAGCGCACTGCCCGGCGTGGCGCGCGTGGAGACGAAAGAGAATGGCACGAAGGGCTATCTGCTGCACCTCAAGGATGGTGTGACGCCCGACAACGTACTGGCTTCGATAGCGACTTCGAATCTGACCCAGATCGAGCGCTTCGAGCTGGCCGTTCCCAGCCTGAACGACATCTTCATCCGCGTGGTGGAGGAGAGCAAGTTATGAACAAGCTGCTGCTGGTAGCCCGGCGCGAGTATCTGTTCAACCTGCGCCGCCCTGCATTTCTGTTTGCTGTCTTCGGCGTGCCAATCTTCACATTCGCGATGTGGGCGATCATCTTCCTGGTCGTTGCTGCTGGCGAGTCCGATGCGGAAAGTATTGGGACGGTTGGGTATGTGGATAACGCTGCTATCCTGATCGACCCGATTTATCCGACAGATGTGCCGCCGGAACGTTTCGTAGCCTACCCGGATGAGACAGCGGCGCGGCAGGCGCTGGACGACAAGACCATTGGCGCGTATTTCCTCATCACAGAGAATTACCTGTCGACGGGCGAGGTCGAGTCCTACAGCTTCACAGGACTGCCAGAAGCGCTGCGTGACAACTGGGAGGTTTTCCTGCTCGCGAATCTGACGCGGCGGCTCGATCCCGATGTGGAGGTGGAGCGTATCCAGGACCCGGTCAACATGGTCATTCGGGCGCAGGATACCGGGCGCACGCTGACCGAGGCCAATATCCCGGCGCTGATCTTCATCCCGCTGATTTTTGCCTTCCTGTTCTACATGTCGTCCGGCACGACCAGCGGCTTTCTGATGAACGGCGTGGTCGAGGAAAAAACCACACGCATTATGGAGATCCTTGCGACCAGTGTCACGCCGTCGCAGCTTCTGTTCGGCAAGATCATCGGCTTGGGACTGCTGGGGCTGACGCAGATGGTGGTGTGGTTTGGCGCGGGTTTCCTGTTGATACACTTCGGCCAGGGGTTGCCCGCGCTGAATGGCGTGGTTTTCCCGCTCGACCTGATGCTGATCATGCTGGTCTACTTTCTGCTGAGCTACTTCCTGCTGGCGACGATGATGGCTGGGCTGGGAGTGGTGGCGGGTTCTGACCAGGAGAGCCGCCAATATGCCTCGATTATCTCGATCCTGTTCATCATCCCATTCTTCCTGATCGCCGCGATCTTGGAAGACCCCAACGGCCCAGTGGCGCTGATTTTCAGCCTGATTCCAGTCACTGCACCGATGACAATGCTGCTGCGCCTGGGCTTTTCTGCTGTGCCGGCCTGGCAGGTGATCGCCAGCCTGCTGATTTTGCTGTTCACCGCACTGTTGGTGGCGTGGGCATCGGCGCGTGTCTTCCGCTGGGCGCTGCTGCGCTATGATGTCCGCACGACGCTGCGCGAGATCGTCAACGTGGTACGCCGCCCGTCGCATGAGGTGGCGGTTTCGGCGGCGCATTCAAGCGAGGAGGTGGTCTCATGAGCGGTCATCTGTGGAAGGTCTTTGTCTACGAACTTCAGCGCAATGCCCGTCGCAAAGGCTTCCTGTTCACGACGTTTGGTATTCCGCTGATCGCCTTCGTGCTGCTGTTCGGCTATCGGGCGATCACCGACCTGA
>JAEUQX010000651.1 GCA_016788625.1 Anaerolineae bacterium | reverse complement strand
GGCACGAACAGATCCCAGATGCCGCTGTCTCCGATCTGGCGCATGGGATGTACGCGGGCATCCCAGTTGTTGAATGTACCCACGACGCTCATGCGGAAGGCGTTGGGCGCCCAAACGGCGAATTGCACACCCTTCACGCCGTCGATTTCCATCAGGTGCGCGCCCATCTTCTCGTAGCTGTAGAGATGGCGGCCTTCGCGCAGCAGGTAGATGTCATAATCCGTGAGCTGCGACGGGAAGGCATAGGGGTCGGCATAGGTGAAGGTGTGACCGTTCTGCGTCGTCACACGATAGTGGTACGCGCTGCCCGGCCACTCGCCTTTAAGCTCGATCTCGAACAGGCCTTCGTCACGGACGCGCTTCATGGCGTGCTGGCTGTTGTCGGCGTTGGCGACCAGCATGATGGCCGCCGCGTCCGGGCGGAAGGCGCGCACGGTTGTTGTCCCTGCGCCGTCGCTGTGTGGCCCCAGAATATCAAAGGGCGCTCCATGATTGCCATTGACGAGCGCGAAGAGTGCTTCGGGGTGTATGGTTTGAGGCATACCGTGCTCCCGTAAAATGTCTGATTGATGTTTAATTCCTGCAACAGTCCGACATGATTGTAGTGCGAAATCACAAAATGTCGAACAATCTCACCTGTCGGAAGATATCATTAACAGTGACGCGCGGTTCGAGCCGATGTGCCAAGCTGTGCAGTAACTGAAAACGCCCACAGAAGGTGTATTGAGCAGCGAGCGTAACAAGCGCGCTCTGACCCCCGCCCAGGTCGAAAAAATCATGGCCTATTGGCGTCGGTCGCCGGCACATCCATACCAAAAGCTGATCCACGCCCGAAATCGGGCAATGATTTGCCTGGGGCTGGCGACCGGCTGCCGAGCCTTTGAGGTTGTTGCGATGCAGTGGCGCGACATTGGGCTGGAAGAAGGGACAGCTTTCATCCGGCACGGTAAGGGGGACAAGCAGCGCGAGGTCGCCATTGTCGGCGACTTTGCTATTGAAGCGTTACGTGAATGGCGAATACTTCAGGGTGGAGATTATTCTTATGTTTTTACCCCGATGGATAAGGGTAGAATAGAATCAGATGTGCCTGTTTCGACAGATACGTATCTCGGCGCTGTCAAGGCTGTCTCGGCTTCCATTGGCGTCAACTTCGCTACACATGACTTCCGGCGCACGCTGATCACTGAGCTTCTACGGCTGGGATTCTCGATCCGTGATGTGCAGGAGCAGGCCGGACATGCAAACGAGGCAACAACAGCAAGATATGCTGAAGCTGCCTCAGCAGAAGAACGACGCAGGCGATTCAAGGTACGATGGGAAGGGTGACAATATGTTTGGATTACTCATCGCAATAGGCTTTGGTATCTACCTTGCGCTTTACTTGTTGTATGCTCTCATCTCGCTATTGATTCCAGAACGGCCTAGACGAAGAAAGCAGACTCTCCGTGTTCCTGAGAAAAGAAAGCGCGCTCCAGTAGGCGAGTACGATGACCGCGAGGGATATCCCGATGAGGAGTACGCTGCCGCAGTCGAGCGTTTTCGCGCTGCTCGACGGGCGCGTTTCAAGGGCGGATAACGGTTATCCTTGAAAATCTAACACTTTTGTCATATGCATACGGCGGCATTGTGTGGTAAATCTGCGAAAAATCCAAAATTCTCCTCACAGTGCAATATTCTCGTTTGCGCCGAGACCCCTACCCCGTCTATCAAGAATATCTCTAGCAACGAAGTCTTCAGGATGCGAGAATGCCTGATGATTACGTCTATAGCCCTCGCACTGCTGAAATACCACATGAGTCCACAAGATGCTCAGGAATCGCGCGAAATTCAGTCTATTCAGGGCCAAATCAACCGAATGGCTGAAGTTCTGGATGGGCATGTTTGACATAGTTAAGCATCTAAGCTGAACTGATTATACCTTTCAGTGTGCGGATAAACCTGTAGGGCAGCAGACAACACCTTACGGGGACATCCAAAAACCGACCTCCCTTACCAAACACAACTAGGCGAGACTCTCCTACAAACCTCCTTCACTAGGATCACTAAGGGGCAGATTCCAGGGCGTGACATCCACTTTGCAGGTCAGCGAAGGATCGCGGGTGCAGATTGGACACATGTGGATTGTGGTTACACACGGATACACTGCCCATAATTGGACACATTATTCGGGAGCAATTTTTGGGAGTCGAAAACTGATGGCAGATGGCTATTTTATCACCCCGCAGGAAGCTGCGCAGGTCGAGATGCTGAGTGGTGTACACCGCCGCACGATGGGCACCACCGACGAAGCTATGCTCTGCGAATTCTTCCTCCAGCGTGACGCAGTTGTCCCCCCGCACAACCACAAAAATGATCAGGTCGGATATGTGATCTACGGCAAGATTGAGATGGTGATCGGCACAGAGACGCGCGTCTGCTGCCCCGGCGACAGTTACGCCATCCCCGGCGGCATCACCCACAGCGCCAAGGCATTGGTCGACTCGCTGGTGATCGACTCGTTCTCGCCCCCGCGTGACGATTACCGCACCGAGGCGCGCTAAGGCAGCAGTTCCAACTCAGCCAGCAGCGGCAGATGATCGGAACCGACCGGTGGCCCTTGCCACGCGCTCAGCGTTCGCAGTCGCGCGTCGTGCCAGATGTAGTCAATCCGCACCAGCGGCGGGACGAAACCCGGCATTCCGCGCGCTGCAGCAACCGGCCAGCTTGTGCCCAGACCGAAGCCTGCCTCGCGGAAGCTGTCGTGCAGGCGCGGGTGCAGCAGTCCATAGCTGGGGCTGAACGAACTGAGGTTGAAGTCGCCGCCCAGGATGACGGGATACGCGTCCCGGTCGATGCGTTCCAGCAGTCGCGCAATTTGCAGATTGCGGGCGAAGTCGTTGTAGCCCAAGGCGTTACGCAGGAATCCCATGCGGTCAAAGAGCGGCTGCATGAAAGCCGGGGCGGAACGGCCATAGCCGCCCGGCCAGTCGAGATGCACGTTGTAGACGGCCACGCGTCCACCCGGCGTCTCGACCACCACTCGCAGCGGTGGGGGCAGATTGGGGATGTTGAGTTCAACGAACTCGGTCTCCACGATGGGCACGCGCGCGAGGATCAGATCACCGCCGGAGCGTTCATCGTCCACCTGGTTGAATTGGTGGGGATAAGCATCGAGCAGGTTGGGCAGTCCATCGGACGAATAGTCGAGCGGGACTTCTTGCAGCAGTACCAGGTCGGCATCAGCGCTGCGAATCCATTCCTCGACGGCAGGCGGACTCCAGTTATCGACCCACATGTTGAGCGTCAGCACGCGGATGGTTGTTTCGCCGCTGCTGGCCGGGCGAAACTTGGGCGTAAAGTATGGCCCAAACCAGGCAATTGCCACCGCGAAGACGGGCAGCAGCCCCAGCGCCGTGCGCCACGTGCGCAGCAGCAGCGCGGCGGGGAATATGAGCAGCACGGGCAGCAGAAACCAGTGCGAAAAACTGTTGATGAAGGCCACCCGCCAGTAGCCCTCAGTCACGATCAGCCGCACAACAAAGTAGGTCAGCATCATGGTTGCATAGATACTGGCCGACCAGATGAAAGCCGGGCGCACCAGCCGTCGCAGTCGTCCTCGCCACATGTTGATTCCTCAAATTCGTAAATCGGTAATTAACCGATTTATACTCATTGACGAACCTGTATTGAAGGCAGACGGCCTTACAGGAAGCTATCAACTACGCTGCATCATTAATGACGATTATCGCTGGTAAGTTAACTTTATCGACCTTCATTTTCGCATACAATGTATAGAGAGGCCGAGTTTCAGGGACACTTTTGATGTGGATCAAAGCAAAAGCCCGCTGGGGTGGACTCTCAGAATATCTGACACGCCCCGCGGAGAGCATTCAGGACGTTGAAGAGCGCCACAAGGTCAGATTGCTGGCCGGGATGCTGCTGGCGATGCTGCTGGCGGCGCTGATCATCGCGCCTATCTGGGTGCTCTCCAGCCCGGAGTTTCCCGCCTCGCTGCCCATCTCCATTGGCATGATTACCGCCTTGGTCTGCGCCCTGCTGTTCGGTCGTACCCGTCACTATCAGCTTGCCCTGTATATTCTGATCGGCCTGGTTCCGGGCATCGTCATCACCACCATTCTGACATCGCCCGGTGACATTCAGAATCGGCTGCTGGCGTTGGGTTTTCTGATTGTCGGCATCATGTTGGCGAGCATCGTGCTGAACATCCGCGCGACGGTCATCATGACGCTGGTGTGTGTGGGTTTCACGGGCGCCTTCTTCTTCGTCCCTGGCATCCCATTCGATTATGTATTCTCTTTTCTCGTCTATATTGCTGTGACGGGCGCGCTGTCTGTTGTCGCGACCATCATCCGCAGCAATTACGCCCAGCAGTTGAAGGAGAACCAGCAGGAACTGGATGCCTTCTTCAACCAATCGCTTAGTGGCTGTTTTTTCATGGAGGCCGATGAGCCATTTGACTGGGACAATGCGCCCAACCGTCAGGAGCTGCTCAGAAAAGTGGGCAACCAGATGCGTGTCACCCGGGCGAACGATGCCATCCTGGAGCAGTACGGCGCGACGCAGCAGCAGATGATCGGGATGACTTTTTATGACTTCTTCACCCACGACATGGTGCAGGGTCTCTACATACTCGGCCAACTGCTTGATGCAGGCAAGCTGCGCATCGAAACCCATGAGCGCCGTCTGGATGGCACCCCCATCCGGGTTGAGGGTGATTACGTTTGTTTTCGGGACAACCGGCGGTGCATTATCGGCCTGTTTGGTGTGCAGCGTGATGTGACGCAGCGCAGTCGGGTCGAACAGGCGCTGCGCCAGTCGGAAGAACGTTATCGCGCTCTTTTTGAACAGGCGCATGATGCGATTTTCATCATCGATTTGCAGGGCAGGTATCTGGAGGCCAATCCGCGCGCGGCTGGCATGTTCGGCTACACCACCGAAGAAATGCGGCATATATCCATCAGCGATATTTCGACAGAGTATGAAGGCAGCATGAGTGTTTTGCGGCGGCTGCTGGATGGAGAAGAGGTGCCGATCTATGAGCGCCACTTTCGCAAGAAGAATGGCGACATCCTAACGGCAGAGGTCAGCAGTGAACTGGTACGCGACACCGAAGGGCATCCGCTGCACTTCCAGTGCGTGCTGCGGGATATCACTGAACGCAAAGAGCTTGAAAAGTCGCTACGGGAAAGCGAGGCGCGTTACCGCTCGGTTGTGAATGTGCTCTCGGAAGGTATCATCCTGCATGACATCAATGGCGCGATCATCGCCTGTAACAGCGCGTCCGAACGGATTCTGGGGCTGACGAAAGACCAGATGATGGGGCGCACCTCGCTTGACCCACGTTGGCACACGATCCATGAAGACGGTTCAATCTTCCCTGGCGAGATCCATCCAGCAATGGTGACCCTGCGAACAGGAGAATCATTTAAAGATGTGATCATGGGCGTTCAGCACCCTGGCGGCGAACTGCGCTGGATCTCGGTGACGACGCAGCCGCTCGTCCTACCCGATGTGGCGCAGCCCTACGCGGTGGTCGTTTCGTTCACCGATATTACCGAGCGCAAGCAATCTGACGATGCCCTGCGAATGATCGAAGCACGTCAGCGCGCGCTGCTCAGCGCCATTCCGGATCTGATGTTCCGCTATGACCGTGATGGTAACTTCCTGGATTATCATGCCACCGATGCCAGCCGCCTGGCTTTGCCACCACATTTATTCCTGGGGCGCAATATCCGCGATGTGCTGCCGGAACTCGCGCCGCTGCACATGCACTACAGTGAACGAGCGTTGGCGACGCGCGAAGAAATCATCTACGAGTATACCCTGCCCCTGGATGACGAACCGATCTACTTTGAA
>JAEUQX010000640.1 GCA_016788625.1 Anaerolineae bacterium | reverse complement strand
GCGGCGGGGCTGCTCTCGCTGCTGGTGATCATCTTCGCGCCCTGGATCGTCGCCGTCGTCTTGCAGCCCGGTCGCCCGCCGGAGGTGCAGGCGCTCACGGTGGCGCTCGTGCGTGTGATGATGCTCACGCCCGCTATCTTCAGCGTCAGCGGTCTGCTGATGGGCATCCTGCAAACTTACCAGCGTTTCCTGCTGCCCTCGCTGGCGATCAGCATGAACAACGTCGGCCTGATTATCGGTGCGCTCGTGCTGGCCTACGTCGTCCCGCCGCAGCCCGGCAGTCCGGCACAGGTTGGAGGGGCCAACGTTTACGGCTTGGCCTGGGGCGCGGTGCTGAGCGCGGCACTGCACCTGCTCGTGCAGCTCCCGGCGCTGCGCGGCTTGTGGAGTTCTACGGCACGACTGCGTGTGCTGGCGGATTGGCGCGTGTCCGGTGTCCGCGAGGTGCTGATGCTGATGCTGCCGCGTGTGCTGGGGTTGGGGGTGGCGCAGTTGAACTTCATCGTCAATGTCAACTTCGCCTCGCGCATGGTGACAGGCAGCCAGACCGCGCTGAGCGCCGCCTGGAATCTGATGTTCTTTGCGCTGGGCGTCATCGGGCAGAGCGTTGGCACGGCGATTTTTCCATCGCTGGCCGCGCTGGCCGCTGAAGGTGATATGCCCGGCTTCAAGGCGCGCTTGGCCGCCGCGCTGCGCAGCGTGTTGTTCCTGGCGCTGCCCGCCACAGCCGTGCTGGTCATCCTCGGTCAGCCGTTGATCACACTGCTGTTCGAGCGCCGCCAGTGGACAGCGGAGAGCAGTGCGGCGACGGCCTGGGCGCTGGCCTTCTTCGCGCTGGGCATCGCCGGGCACGCCGGGTTGGAACTGCTCTCGCGCGCTTTCTATGCGCTTTCGGATACGCGCACGCCCGTGCTGGCGGCGGTCGTCTCGCTGTTGACCAACATCGTCCTCAGTGCGGTGTTCATCCAATTCATCGGGCAGTCCGACAGCCTGACGCGCGGCCCATTCGCCGGGCTGGCGCTGGCGAACTCGGTGACGACGCTGTTGGAGGCGCTGGCGCTGTGGTGGCTGCTGCGACGGCGCATCGGCGACCTGAACGACCGCCGCGTGCTGGATGGCATCCTGCGTACAGCGGGCGCGACGGCAGCATTGGTCGCTGCGCTGCTCGTTGCTCAGGCGCTGCTGGCTGAACGGCTGCCGATGGCGTTGTATGCTGTGATCGCGTTGGGGATTGGCGGAGTGGTGTTCTCAGGGGCGAGCCTCGCGCTGCGGCTGGACGAACCGCGCGCGGTGCTCGGGGTCGTGCTGCGCCGTTTCCGCCGGGGCTAGGCGTCGGCTTACGAAGCGAATGCAGCGGATTGTCGTAGGGACACACAGCACCGCTGTATCCGCCCGCTGCATGTTATGCCCCGAAAATTTCGCGCAAGGGCAGTTCAAAACCCGGCAGCACATCGCCGCCCGTCAGGGTATCCGCTGCGGCCAGCTTCTGCGGTGCTTTTCCCGGCGCGTGTATTTCAACCTCGCGCGACTCCGGGTAGACGATCCATACCAGCGTGCCGACCGAGAGGTAGTGGTACAGCTTGGAACGCAACTGCCGTTCGGACTGGGCGGTCGTGTTGGTCTCAACTTCGACGGCCAGTTCCGGCGGCACGGGGTTGTAGCCTTTACCCGCCAGTTCCGGCTGGCGCGCGGCGGAGATATAGGCCACGTCGGGGGCATAGCGCTCCCCGGCAACAACATAGCCACCATCCGCGCCCGTGACATGCCCACTGATATTGTGCTGCCGCAGAAACATTTCGATGAAGAAGGCAATGAGATGTGCGATATGGGATGCTTTGGCATTGGTAGGCACTTTTTCGACAATCTCCCCATCGATCAACTCAAACAGCCGCTCGTCGTTTTCAGGGCGCTCAACGAAAGCATCGAATTCTTCCAGGCTGGTTACCTTCAGCTTTTCCAGTTCCACGCCAATTACCTCGCTGGTCATGTAAAGGCATTATAGCACGCCAGGAATCAAAAGAGCGCACCGCAGCGCGCTCTTTCATGCTGTACGTTATTGGATTACGGCTGCCACTGGAATAG
>JAEUQX010000614.1 GCA_016788625.1 Anaerolineae bacterium | reverse complement strand
ACACTAAACCGAGAAACACTCCCGGAGCAAGACGAAAGCTCCGATCAACCTACAGAACAGGGGGCCACAGTGCCTCCTGTTTTGTTTTGCCCCATGCGTAAAGACCTAATCCTATAAGGTGCTGATTCTATTCGTACTGCGGAGGACGGTTAGCCCTGGTGATATTTGCGCTCCTTCTCCTTCACTTCTGCTGACCATTTCGAATAGTCGAGAGCGCTGGAAAGTTCAATCAAGTTCCCATCGGGGTCACGCAGATAGGCGCTGCGGATACTCCAATCCGGGTAATCTTTGGGTTCGACCGCTGGCCGTACCCCGCGTTGACGAAGCTCCTTGACCAGTGTATCGACATCCTCTACCTCCACGATCAATACAGCGCGATCCTGACACGCGGCGTCGGCAGGCAGTTTGTCAGTAGCCATTGCCTCTGCCATGGCCTGACGGCCAAAAAGCGCCAGAACAACACCTCCTCCCGCGTGTTCCACGAAGGAAGCATAACTATCCGCCTCGTCGCCCCACGATGGTGTGAAGCCCATAACGTCGCGATAAAAACGAAAACACGCCGCGAAATCCATCACCAGTAACCGTACATGTCCCAGATGCATCTCTTCCCCCTTTTCGCCATACGGAGATCAAGATTGCCAGCGTCCGGTTAGCCGGGCTTATTGTTATGGTTGCTTGGGTGATCCCGGCGGAGCTTTGCCGATTACCCCTATTTTACCTTAAACTATCGCTGAGGCGTTTATGATGGTCCCTGCACTGACCGTCTGTTGCCGCATCCGAACAGCATCAATTAGCATATGAAGGGACATTCTCACATGATCGAAGGCATGAAACCGCAGTTTGAGACGCGCCTGAAAGAGGCTTATGTGATCTGGCTGACGACGGTGCGCGCAGACGGGATGCCGCAGCCCACGCCTGTCTGGTTCGTATGGGAAAACGAAACCTTTCTGATCTACTCCATGCCCGACGCGCAGAAAGTCAAAAACGCTCGCCAGAATCCGCGCGTCGCTCTGAACCTGAACAGCAGCGCCGACGGCGAGGAATACACCGTCATACACGGAGAGGTTACTTTCGAGCCAGATGCCCCTGTTCCCACCAAACACGCGGGCTATTTCGCCAAGTACGAAAAGGGCATCGGGGACATTGGCATGACGCCGGAGAGCTTCGACGCGACGTTCAACCTCGCCATGCGGATCAAGCCGCTGCGCGCACGTGGGGAATAACTCTCGGCTTCTGGGCGGCTAACGCTGCTCATCCCAAATAGGCCTTCTTTACGCGTTCGTCGCCCGCTAACGCTTTGGCCTCGCCCGTGATGGTGATGCTGCCCGCTTCCAGCACGTAGCCCCGGTGCGCGTTTTGCAGCGCCAACTGCGCGTTCTGCTCGACCAACAGAATCGTCACCCCGGTGCTGTTCAGGTTGCGGATGATCTCGAAGATTTCGCGCACGATGATCGGCGCGAGTCCCAGGCTCGGCTCGTCCAGCAGCAGCAGGCGCGGGCGGCTCATCAGCGCGCGGGCAATCGCCAGCATCTGCTGCTCACCGCCGCTGAGCGTCCCGGCAAGCTGCGCGCGGCGCTCGGCCAGGCGCGGGAAACGGCGGAACATCTCCTCCAGGTCATGCTGAATCTCGGCGCGGTCATTGCGGGTATAGGCTCCCAGGAACAGGTTATCGGCCACGCTCAGCCGGGCCAGCACCCGGCGGCCTTCCGGCACATGCGCGATGCCGGCACGCACCACCTCATCGGCGCGCAGGGCGGTCAGGTCGCGCCCGTCGTAGCGAATCTGCCCGCTGCGCGCTTTGACGATGCGCGAGATCGCCCGCAGCGTCGTGCTTTTGCCCGCGCCGTTCGCGCCGATCAGCGTGACCACCTCGCCGGGATACACGGTGATGTTGATGCCCTGGAGCGCCTGGATTGCGCCGTAGTAGACCGTCAGGTTCTGGATGTCTAGTGCGGGTGTGGTCATGGGCGGCTATTCTCCCAGGTAGGCTTCGACGACAGCGGGATCATTCTGCACAGCGCTGGGCACCCCCAGGGCGATCAGTTGGCCGAAGTTCAGCACCGCGATGCGGTCGCACAAGCCCATCACCAGCGGCACATGATGCTCGATCAGCACCACCGTCAGGTTGAACTGCGCGCGAATGTCGCGGATAAACTGGCTCAGCCCCGCCTTCTCGTTGGAGTTCATGCCCGCGCCGGGTTCGTCCAGCAGCAGCAGCTTGGGCCGCAGCGCCAGCGCCCGCGCGATCTCCAGCCGCCGCTGGTCGCCATACGAAAAGTTGCGCGCCTGGGCTTCCGCGCGGTCATCCAGATGTACCAGCCGCAGCAGTTCCATCGCGTAGTCGCGCGACTGCTGCTGTTCGCGCCGCGCCGTTGGGGTGCCCAGCACGCCGGAGAGCACGCCGCTGCGCGTGTGCACATGCTGCGCGACCATTACATTCTCCAGCGCGGAGAGGTTGCCGAAAAGCCGGATGTTCTGGAAGGTGCGCGCAATGCCCTTGGTGGCAATAATGTGCGGGCGCGCGGCGGTCAGGTCTTCGCCCAGGAAGAACTGCTTGCCGCTGGTGGGCGGGGTTAGACCGGTGATCAGGTTGAAAAGCGTGGTTTTGCCCGCGCCATTTGGCCCGATCAGCCCGAAGATTTCGCCCTCCTGCACCTCGAACGAGACTTGGTCGACCGCGACCAGCCCGCCGAACGCGCGCGTCAGACGGTCGATCTTGAGGATGGTCTGCATGTTATGTCCCCCTTCGCGCCAAGCGTTTGAGCATCGTCGGGGTGATCAGACCCTGCGGGAAGAAGATCGTCGCCAGCGCGATCAGCAGCCCGTAGATGATCAGTCGCCCATCCACCAGGAACTGTGCGACGAAGGCTGGCAGGAATTCGACTCCGGCCAGTGCGCGCAGCACTTCCGGCAGCGCGGTGAGCAGCAGCCCGCCCAGCACCGGCCCCAGGTAGGTGCGCGAGCCGCCGATGATCACAAAGGCTAGGTAGAGGATGGCGGCATCGAATGTGCCCTGGCGCGCGTTCCAGGTATTGAGGAAATGTGCGCTGACCGCACCGACCACCCCCGCCAGCACCGCGCCCATCGTGAAGGACAGCACCTTGTTGTACGTCGGATTGACGCCCATCGCCGTTGCCGCCAGTTCGTCCTCGCGCAGCGCGGCGAAGGCGCGTCCCACCCGGCTGCGTTCCAGGCGGTAGACGAACCATGTGCTGAGGATCAGCATCGGCGCGGCAATCCACATGTACTCGAACTTATTCAGGAATGGCTGCGGGATGCCGAAGATGCCGATGGCCTTGCCCGTGATCTCCAGGTTAAGCGAGAGGACGCGTACCACCTCGACGAAGGCGATGGTCGCCAGCGCCAGGTAGATGCCGCGCAGCCGCAGCGCTGGGATGCCGATCAGCACGGCCAGCAGCGCGCTCGCCACTGCCGCGACCAGCATTTCGATCAGCAGATAGACCAGTGGGAAGATCTCGCCTTGTGGTGTAGGCGGGAAGACTTTGGTGGACATGACCGCCGCGATATAGCCGCCCAGCGCGTAAAAGCCGGGGCTGGCGAGTGAAAGCTGCCCGGTCATCAGCGGCAGATACAGCGAGAGCGCCAGCATCGCCGCGAAGACCATCGAGACGATCAGGAAGCCGTAAGTGGTGATGAATTCTGCCATGTTGCGCGCGTTACACTTTCTGAATCAGGGTACGTCCCAGCAAGCCCTGCGGCCTGACCAGCAGGATGACGAACAGGATGGCGAAGGCGACCGCCTCTTTGTAGCCAATCGCGCTGGCCGGGACGAGCGACTCGGCCACGCCGATCACCAGCCCGCCCAGCACCGCGCCGGGGATGCTGCCCAACCCGCCCAGGACGATGACCGCCAGTCCCTTGAGGCCGAAGGCGATGCCGAAGTACGGCCCGGTGATGGTCACGCTCAGGCCGACCAGCGTACCCGCGATGCCGCCGACAAAGCCGCTGAGGAAGAAGGTAATCCAGATCAGGCGGTCGGTGTTGATGCCCAGCAGGCTCGATGTGGTGGCGTCCTCGGCCACCGCGCGCAGCGCCTTGCCCGTGCGCGTCGAGTTGATCAGGTAGGTCAGCACGACCAGAATCAGCATCGAGACGACGAAGATGATGATCTGCACTGTGCGCACGATCAGCGGCGACTCGGGCGTGCCGAAGTTGACCGAGGGTGGCAGTCCGCCGAACGCGCTCGATGGGTAGCTGTAAGCTTCCGCGCCGACAAGATATTGGATGAAGTTGACCAGCGCAACGGCCACGCCCAGGCTGGAAACCAGCGTCAGCAGTGGGTCTGCGCCGCGCGCCCGCAGCGGACGAAACGCCAGCCGCTCGATGATCACGCCGACCAGCCCGGCCAGCGCCGCCCCGCCCAGCACCGCCAGCGGGAACGGCAGCCCGAACGGAAGCTGCGACTGTGCCAGCAGCCCGTTGAAGCCGAACTTCGCGCCGATCAGGGTGTAGGTGAAGTACGCGCCCAGGGTGAAGACCGCCCCGTGCGCGAAGTTGATGATGCCCAGAATCGAGAAGATCAACGTGTAGCCGAGCGCGAAGATCGCATACACGCTGCCAATGGCTAACCCGTTGACTAACTGCTGGAAGAAGAGCGTGAATTGCATAGGACGACCTGTGTATGCGGTTGTCGTTATGAGAAGCCGGGGTTGAGGCAGGGGCAGCCGCACGGAGTGCCGCCGCCCCATCAATATCCGTCGGTGATTTACCGGATGAACGTGAACACGCCCGTCTGGCCGTCTTCGTTCATCTTGATCTGCGCTACATAGTACTGCGCCTGCACGATTTCGCCCGTCGGGGTGAAGGAAATCGGCCCCAGCGGCGTCTCGTAGCCGCCCGCCAGCACGAACACATTCAGCAGCTTGCGCGTGGTCGCCAGGTCGAGTGTTTCCAGCGGGACGATGTTATCCAGGCGGATCAGGGCTTCCACGAACACCTGCACACCCGCGAAGGCCTGCGCGCTGAACTGCGGGGGTTCCTTGCCCTGCTGTTCCTTGTAGATCGTGCGGAACTCGTTGTTGATCGGGGTATCCGCCGCGTAGCTGTAAGCCTGGGCGATGATGATGCCGTCGCACAGTGCCTGGCAGACCGGGAAGATGTTGGCGGTGTTCAGACCGTTGCCGCCGACAATCAGACCCGTGAAGCCGAACTCACGCAGTTGGCGCACCAGGTTGCCGCCGTCCGCCGCCAGACCGGAGACGATGGCGAGCTGCGGGTTGAGCGCCAGCGCGTTGGTGACCTGCGCGCTGAAGTCGGTATCGGTGGTCTGGAAGGTCTGCACCGTCGCCAGGTTCAACCCCAGCGCGGTCACGGTTTCCTGGAAGGTGGTGGTTTCCGAACTGGCGAAGGCGTCGTTCTGGGCATAGAAGACGGCCACGTCCTTGATATTCGGATCGAGTTCCAGCGCGGCGCGCACGGCGTTGGGCGCGACGACCGCGACCGGAGCGCTGACGCGACCGATGTACTCACCGATTTCCGGGATGCCCCTGGCCGTGTTCGACGGGGCCAGCACCGGCACCTGCGCCTGTTCTGCCAGCGGGTCGGCAGAGAAGGCCTGCTGCGAGAGGGTCGGGCCAACGATGCCGACGACGTTATCCGCAATGATGGTCGTGAAGGCGTTGATCGCGCCTGCTTCATCGCCTGCCGTATCTTGCAGGACGAGCTGGATCGGACGGCCGTTCACGCCACCTTTTTCGTTGAAATAGGCTTCCGCGATCTGCGCGCCGATGACCTGTTCCTGGCCGAGCAGGGCGACATTGCTGGTCTGCGCGACAGCGACGCCGATCTTGATCGGTTCCTGATCCTGTGCAAAGACGAACTGCGTGGAGAGCGCGGCGACGAGGATAAACAGGAATAATATAAACCGGGTAGGGCGATACGCTTTGAACATGAAATCATCCCTTTCAAGAAGTTTGTTTATTGACAAGTGCCAAATAGGCACAGACAGGGATTATAACCAGCGGATGCGGCAGCGTACAAATCGAATTCGCGCTTACTCCACCATATCGCGCGCTTCGTCCAGGCTGCTGGCAAAGTGGAACGGGCGGCTTTGCAGCTTGTGCCCATATACCGCGAGGAAACCGCTGTAGGCCGCGCGGATGAGCGGCCCCGCGCCCACGACGACCTTCTTGCCTTCATTCGGGCGCGCATCGCCCTGCGCGAAGATGTCGCCCGCGCGCGTCATGAAGTCGCCCGGCAGCCCGCCCGCGTTGCGAATGTCGATGATCAGGTGAACGGTGTGCGGCACGCTGATGATCAGGTCATCGGCGCGCTGAATGGCCTTGTTGAGCGTATCCCATGTCCAACCGCGCTGGAATTCTAACCGCACGATCTGCTGTTCCGCGCTGTCCCACCCGATCTTGATGCTCATGCTGCCCTTCCTGAAAAACTCACGCCATCGAATCATGTGCATGGCTGGAGACCGTGCCAGCGAACACCACCGCTCTCGCCGCACGATGATCAACCCTGCTTCATCGAACTATCTGTAATACGCCGTCACACGCCGGAAGTTGCGCGCGGTCGCCTTCGATCTGGGATGTGCCAGGGCAACAGCGGAGTGTCACCAGCCCCACGTCCCCGGCGCACCCTTGAACGGACCGACGATCTCGGAGGTGATCCAGCCGCCGTAGAAGTCGCCCTCCTGCGCCTGCACCTGCTCGTCATCCACCCAGCAGGACTCCATCCGGCTGGCGTAGAAGGCCAGATGCCCCTTGATGGCCTCGTAGCCGCGCGCCGGGGTCTCGTAGCTCCAGGCGACGTTCTCCGCCCGCTGGCCGTTGACCGTGAGCGTCCAGTAACTCGCGCTGCCCTTGAACTCGCAAAAGGTGTGACGGCTGGTCATGCTGAAGTAGGCCATCTGAATATCCTGCGGCGGGATGTAGTAGGTCGGCGGGTGACTGGTCTCCAGCACGCGGATGGCGCGGGTGCTGTCGGCAATCATCACGCCGTTGAACACCACGCGGACGCGCTTGCTGGTCGGGTCAACCTTCGG
>JAEUQX010000573.1 GCA_016788625.1 Anaerolineae bacterium | reverse complement strand
CCTAATCAACCTTCCCCATTCGCGAACTTCAGTCAGTAAATGCGTCATGCCATCTCATCCCGCATATCCGGGTAAGGTGGCTGATTACGCTCTAGCGGCTCGTCGGCCAGCAAACCGTAAATCTCTTCAAAGTGACCGATGGGATAGCCCCTCGCATCAACCTCTGGTGCATTCAACGTCTGCATCACCAGGACAATTTCAACCTCCTGATCGGATGCGGTCGTTGGGATTTCCAGCAGCAGGACATCATTTTGTCAGTGTGTGCCTTGAGAGTCAGTGTTTGCAGGGGCTGCATCCTCTCGCCTAAGCACCAATCATTTCATATTCTATCATTGGAACACCCCCATTTTCGCGCGGCGCGGAAAAACGCTAAGATTGGTATATCGCAAGCGCTGCCGACGAAATGACCATTCGCATGGAACACGTGAACAGTCTGCCCATATATGACCCGTTGACCGAACGTGAGCTAGAGGTGCTGCGCCTGATGCGCGAAGGGCTGAGCAACCGCGAGATTGCTGATCGCCTCGTCATCAGCTTCGAGACAGTGCGCTGGTACACCAAGCAGATCTACAGCAAATTGGGCGTCAACAGCCGCGCCCAGGCCATCATTCGCGCCGGGGAGTGGGCGGAAGCTGACGGCGCCGCGCCTTCCCCCGCCGCGCCGCGCGATACGCTGCCGACCTACGCGCTCTCGTTCGTTGGTCGCGAGGCCGAGCTGGACGAAATTCGCGCCCTGCTCAGCGACCCGAAAGTACGCCTGCTGACCGTCACCGGATTGGGTGGCATGGGCAAGACGCGCCTGAGCGTGGAGGCTGCCCGCGCCCAACGTGATGCGTTCCCGGACGGCGTGTACTTCATCCCGCTGCTCAACCACAGTTCAACCGATGACCTGTTTGCCGCCATCGGCCAGGAAATGCGCCTGCCGCTGGCCGCCAACCGGTTGGATGCGCTGCGCGACAAACACGCGCTGCTGCTGCTCGATAACTTCGATCACCTGTTGGAGAACGCCCACATCGTCGCTGATCTGCTGGATGCCGCCCCCGCGCTGAAAATCCTGGTCACGTCGCGCGCCTCGCTCAACCTGGGCGGCGAGTGGGTGCGCACCTTGGAAGGCGTGGATTACCCGCTGCCGGATGCCGCCGCGCCGATTGAGGACTATAGCGCGGTGCAGTTGTTCATCGAGCGCGTTCACCGCGTCTCCGGCGATTTTTCGCTGGCGGAGAACCGCGACTGCGTGATCGAGATCTGCCGCCTGACTTACGGGATGCCGCTGGCACTGGAGTTGGCTTCCGCCTGGGTCAAGTCGATGACCTGCGCCGACATCGTGCGCGAAATCCGCCGCAGTACCGACTTCCTGACCACCCGCCAGCGTGACGTGGACGACCGCCATCGCAGCCTGCGCGCCGTCTTCGACTGCTCGTGGGACTTGCTGAGCGATCAGGAACAGCGCGTCTTCCGGCGGCTGTCGATGTTTCGCGGCGGCTTTGGCTATGCGGCGGCGGAGCAGGTGGCGGGCGCGACCCCGCAAATCCTCTCCGACCTGGTGGATAAATCGCTGCTGTACCAGAACGCGCGCGGCATGTACGAGATACACGGGCTGCTGCACCAGTACATCGAGAAGCGTCTGGAAAGCATCCAGGCAGGCGCGCGCAGCGTCCGCAGCAATATGATATTCGTGTGGGCGTCGCTGGTGCGCGGCAATTTCGAGAAGGCGCGCGAACTGGTCGAGAACATCATGGCGACGCGCGACAAGGACAAGCCCGCCTCGGAAGAAGCCTTTGGCCTGGCGCTGCTGGGCGTGCTGGCCGGGATTGACGAGGACTACGCGCGCGGGCAGCAGCTTTGCGAGGCCAGCGTGAATCTGCTGGCGCAGGGCAGCCAGTCCACCGACCCGATTAGTTCGGTGTTCGCCTGGCTCGGCATTGCCATCGCGCACTGCGGGCAGGGGAATTACCCGTTGGCGCGCCGGGGCATCCTGGCGGCGCTGAAGGTTGCCGCGCAGCTCAATGCGCCTGCGTTCATGACGCTGTGCCTGCCCGTCGTCAGCATCATTCTGGCGCATGAGGTCGAGTCCGAATGGGCGGTCGAGTTGATGGGGCTGGCCTTCAACCACCCCGCCAGCACGCCCACCTGGATGGAGGGCTGGCCGCTGCTGCGCCGCCTGCGTGCCGACCTGCGCGCGGAGATGGGCGACGAGGCTTTTGCCGCCTCGTGGAATCACGGCAAGAACGCCAATCTGGAAGCCATCATGGCAGATGTGCGCGGGAAGTTTGAGTAACTTCCCTTGGGCGGATAGCCTCATCGCTTCTCATCTTCTTCCTCAGAGAGGGGGTGAAGTCCTGATGTACATAATCCACGGGAATTGAGTGCGGTGTAACTCGATGAAACTCACAAAGATAAATAGCAGAGGACTGGAAACATATCGAGGTAGCGCTATTGACTTTTCCCCTGATGGCTCCCTCTTGGGATATGGTGGTTTTCCAAAAGGCAGCTTTTATCTCTGGGATATTGATGTATCCGATGTCGCACGAATACCATGTAGGAATGACCGTCTCGTAACTGGTATTTCCTTCTGTCCTGATCAGTTCTTAATTGCCATCGCCAGTGACGATTCACATCTAGATCTATTTCATCGCACGACGCATGAACATGTATTGCAGCTCAAGGGGCATAGTGCACCCATCAATGAATTAGTGTTTTCTTCTTCAAATAGATTGGCGAGTACAAGTTTGTCTGAGGATAAAACTCTGCTTTGGAATACTATAACCGGAGAAGTAATCAAGGCGCTTGAGTTCGGTGCGGTGGCCTTTAGCCCTAATGGGCAATTATTGGCCATTTCAGGAGATCATGGTATTGCTCTTTATAGCAGTGCTGATGGTGAAATTGTCAGCAGGATGACGCGCGAAAAAAGAGGATACTCAGACATAACGTTTCATTCCGACAGCACAATACTTGCAGCAATTAACTCAAATGATCAAATCGAAATCTGGCATATAGAATCAAGACAAATAATTACGACTTTAGGCAATCCATATAACGGCATTCATAAGATTTCCTTTATTCCGATGTGTGATGTTCTCGTGTCCGCGTCAATAGATCAATCTACAATTTACTTCTGGCATACTCTAGGCGATGAAAAACTGCTCTATAGTCTCTATTCGGGCTTTGACTTTGTTTCCTCAATTGCATTTCGTGCCGATGGAACTTATATGGCTTTTGGGATAAATGGGGGGATTGTAAAAGAAGTTCAGTTATGGAAAATAGATGATCGCAGCGACACAACAATGGTTCACGAGTAATTTTTGTCAATCAGACAAGAGTGTCCCCCTATCTTACGCGAAATTCGCGATTCCCTGAAACTTACCGTTTACGTAAAGTCAGTGCGTGACAGCCGCCCTCACCCGCCGATGTGGTACATCTCCACTTTGGGGTCGCGCGGCGTATCCAGGAAGCGTACCTCGCTGTAGCGGTCGATGCGTTCGCCCCAGGTCTGGCGCACGATCTGTTCCAGCGCCGCGTCATCCGCGCCCGCGCGCATCGGCCCGCGCAAATCCGTGCCCTTCGTGCCGAATAAACAGGTGAAGATTTCGCCCTCCGGCGAGAGGCGCATCCGGCTGCACGCGCCGCAGAAGGGCATCGTCACCGAAGCGATCAGCCCGATCTCGCCGCTGCCGTCGCGGTAGCGGTAGCGTGCTGCCACCTCGCTCTTGTAGCTGCGTTCGATCTGCTCCAGCGGCAGGGCGGCGTCAATTGTCTCGACGATCTCGCGCGCGGAGAAGACCTCCTCTTTGCGCCAGCCGTTCATGTTGCCAACATCCATATACTCGATGAAACGCAGGATATAACCCTTGTCGCGCGCCCAGCGTGCCAGATCGAGGATCGTGTGCTCGTTGACGCCGCGCTGCACCACCGTGTTGATCTTGATCGGGTGCAGCCCGGCGCGTTCTGCTGCCGCGATGCCGTCCAGCACCTTCTGCACGCTGGAGCGGTTGCCGTTCATCTTGCGGAACACGGCGTCATCCAACGAGTCCAGGCTGACGGTGATGCGTTCCAGCCCGGCATCCTTGAGCGCCTGCGCCTTCTGCGGCAGCAGGAAGCCGTTGGTGGTCATCGTCAGGTCATCCACGCCCTCGATCTGCCGCAGCATCCCGACGAGCGTCTCGATCTGCTCGCGCACCAGCGGTTCGCCGCCTGTGATGCGCACCTTGACCGCGCCCAACCGCACGATGATGCGCGTCAGCCGCACCATTTCCTCGAAGCTGAGGATGTCGTGCTTGGGCAGGAACTTGTAACTCTCGCCAAAGATTTCGGCGGGCATACAGTAGGTGCAGCGGAAGTTGCAGCGGTCGGTGACCGATACGCGCAGGTCACGCAGGGGGCGGCGGAAGGCATCGCGCAGGACGGGTGTTGGGGTATCGCTCATGGTGTTGTCTTCTACCGGGGGCGGGTTCAAGTAGGTTCTCCAAAGAAACAACCCTGCATTCAGGCTTTCGTAGGGACACCCAACGGGATGTCCGTCAAAACATCTGCGAACCGACTTCAGCCGTTCCACAACTGATGACACACAGTCTAGCTGAGTCGTGAATTTTTATCAACCGCATCTGTTTTATGGTCGCACCATCGTCCTCATCCGGCTTTTGCAAACCGTCATTATTTTCTCTATGCTTAGGATCAGTTGTGCGTGCAGATTGAGTATGTGCCATGCTGCGATTTGTCTCTCTGGCTGCGCTGATCGTTACGCTGCTGGCGGCGCTGCTGACGGTACTGCTGCCGGCGGCGGCGCACAGCCTGCCAGCACCACAGCTTATCCCGCTGAATTTCAACGGCGATCTGTACATCTTTGACCTGCAGCGGCGTGTGTTCGCCGGGCTGCCGCACAGCTTCGAACGCGAGGGTTACGCGGATGTCGCGCCGGACAACGCCCGACTGGTCTATCCGTCCACCGACGCGGACGGTTACGCTCTGTATGTGATGGGCATCTTCAATGCTGAGCGGGAGAAGGTACGCGTGCAGCCGTACAACAGCGGCAGTCCGTCCTGGTCGCCCGATGGTCAGCGCCTGGCCTTCGTCAACTCCAACGAGATTGTTGTCCTCGATCTGCGCAATCAGCAGGTAAAGGTGATTGATGGGCTGTACACCGCCAAGACACCGCCCACCTGGTCGCCCGATGGTGTCTATCTAGTCTATGGCATGATCACCGATCTGATCTTACAGGAGATCTGGGTGAAGGCGGTAGACTGCGAAGACTGCCCCGCACGAATGCTGGTGGCGCATGTCGCCAACAACTTCTACCCGGTGTGGTCGCCGGATGGCGCGTGGGTGGCTTTCATCTCCGACCGGAGCGGCACGTATGATCTGTATATCACCAGCACGGCCTGCCTGTATGAAGCGCGTGACTGTATGCAACAGAACGCGCTGCCCTACCGTATACACGATCTGGCGACGACTCGCCCGATCTGGGCAGCGGATGGCGCGCGCCTGATTTATCAAAGTTTCGCATCCGGTGGCAAGCTGCCCGACCTGTATATGATTGATGCCGACTGTGCGACCATACCGGGCCGCTGCGCCAGTGAACAGATCTCGGCTTTCAACCGCCTGCCCTGGACGCGCGGATGGCGCTGGGGCTGGTGAAAAAGATCACAAGACTCGCATATAGGAGGCCATTATGGATGAATTCGTGCCTGCTCCGTATTATGTCGTCGAATCGTCCGAACAGATCAAAGCTTTCGCCGACCCGCTGCGCATCCGCATCCTGGGCATCCTGCGTGAAAGCGCCGCCACGATTCGGCAGATCGTTGAACTGCTGGGCGAGTCGTATTCAAAGGTACAGCCGCATTTGCGCTGCCTGCTGGATGCGAAACTGGTCGTCGAGGTGAACAGCATGTCAAGCGACGACAGCGCGGAGAAATGCTACCGGGCGGTGGCACGCCTGTTTGACATTCGCCCCATGCCTGGCGATGTCGAGCGTGATGTCGCCCTGATCAAACCGGTGCTCGATCGCGTGCGTTCGGAAGTCCTCGCCAGCGTGATGCTCTTTCCTGCCGCGACGACGTATTTTCATGTGCGCGCAGGCAGCCTGACGCCGGAGCACGTGGCAGAGTTCAACCGCCGTTTCGTCGCGCTGCTGGCCGAATTCTGGGGCGAGCAGGCTGATGAGCCTGAGGGTGAGGCTATGCGGATGGGATTCTTCACCTATCGCGATCCTGGCGACCTGCTGCATTGAAGATGGGCGTTCATTAACAAGGTATTGTAATACTGTAGCCCGCCCTAATGTCTTCTGCTATAGTGAGGTTCAACACTGCTGCAACGTAGGCGGAAATGCGATGCCAGTTATTGTAGTCTGGGACGATGAAGAACAAACCATCCAGCGTTATTCGTTTGTTGCCCCTTGGACATGGGATGAGTATCGCGCGGCAGTCGAACAGGCCTGGACGGATGCGCGCACTCGCCCTTATGTTGTGAATGTGATTATCGATTTCACCCATATGGGTGCGCTTCCGCAAGGTTATCTGACACACTTCAGCCGAACCGCTATGACGCGCATTAGTCCGAATCTGGGGATTGTCGTTCTTGTAGGCATGAAGGGTTTCATGCATACGGTCAATCAGTTAATGATGCAGCTTTTCCCGCGCCTGGCCGAGCGTATCAACCACGCCAACAGCTTAGAGGAAGCGCGCGCCATCATCGCCCGTCATGTCGATGAACGCAAGTTGAAGCCATAACCCGATGCTCACCATCACCATCGCCGGAACGCCTGACTGGGCGGCAGCGCTGCGCGACCGTTTGGCTGCTGCCTATCACCTGACACAGCACAACGAGCGAGCGCCCGGTTACGTCGCTCGCCTGGCCGACGACCACACGGCGCTGCTGCTGACCGACGGCGACAGCGACGAATGGCGCTTCTGGACGACGACGCCCAAGACCAGCCCGGCCACCCGCCGCATCCCGATCATCATGGTGACGCGCGACCCCGCCCGCCGCGCGGAGGCGCTGACCGTCGGCGCGGATGTGGTCGTCACGCCCGACGAACTCCTGGCGCAGATCGGGACGCTGGTCAAGGACTATGCCCGCCAGCCCGACCCGGCGCTGGTTGAGCAGTTGGAATGCGAATGCCGCGAGGCGCTACCGCCGCTGGCTGTCGAGGGCATCGCCAAATTCAACGCCGGGGAATACTACCCGCAGCACGATCTTTTCGAGGAACAGTGGGTGAACACCAGCACGCCTGTGCGTGACCTGTACCGCGCCATTTTGCAGGTGGGTGTGGCCTACTACCAGATCGAGCGCGGCAACCATCGCGGCGCGCTGAAGATGCTGCTGCGCAGTGTGCAGTGGCTTTCGCTGCTGCCGGATGTCTGCCAGGGCGTGGACGTGCGCCAGCTACGCGAGGACTCGTATCGTGTGCGCGCCGAACTCGAACGCCTCAAGCCCGACGAGATCAACCAGTTCGACCGCGCGCTGCTCAAGCCTGTGAGGTATACGCCTCACGGCCCGTAGCCCAGGCGGTTGAGCAGCTTGATCATCGCCATCTCGTATTCTTCCGCGCTTTCCTCTTTGACGCGGATGGCGTTCAGCGTCGCCAGGTCAGGCGGGTACTCCAGATCGGGGCTGAAACCCCCATGCCACAGCGGGATAATGGTCGTCTCCGGCGTATCCAGCGCCCACTTGATCTCCTGCTTGACGTATTCGCTTTCCAGCGTGCCGGGCGCGATCAGGGCGATGAAGAAGCGGCTGCGGCGCACGGTCTGTTCCAGCAGCGCGTGCCACTCCGCGCCGGGGTCGATCACCATGTCGATGAACGGGTTGGGGATGCCGACGGCCTTCAGGCGCGCCACCACCAGCAGGCCGAGCGCGCTGCTCACGTTGCGGCGGTAAGAGACGAAGATGCTCGGCAGCGTGGTCGGCTTTTCCAGCAGGGTGAAGGCTTTCTCGGTCAGCAGGTACACGGTCGTGCCGCTCTCGCGCTTCTCCACCTGCTGCATATAACCGAA
>JAEUQX010000561.1 GCA_016788625.1 Anaerolineae bacterium | reverse complement strand
CTAAACTTTCTCTAGAAGTCCATAAAATGGAGGCACTTGCCCCATGCTAACCTATCGACGATTGCCACCCACGGAGCGCGAGTCGAATCTTGCGCGCACGTCCAAGCAGTTGCTTTCGCGCTATGCCCGCACTGACCAACCGCTCGCTCTGCGGGTAGCGGATGATGAACACGCTGAATCGATTGAACTGCCGGCTGCTGCGGTCACCCTGCTCATGGATATTCTAGGTGCTATGGCATCGGGGCAAGGGGTGACGCTCATCCCGGAGAATGCTGAACTGACGACCGCGCAGGCGGCGGATGCACTGAATGTCTCACGCCCGTATCTGATCAAACTGCTGGAAAATGGGCAAATCCCCTATCGCAAGGTCGGCAAGCACCGCCGTATTCGCCTGGAAGACGTGATGAACTACAAGCGAGCCATCGATTTGGAGCGCGAGGCGGTCCTGGATCAGCTAGTGGCGGACGCCCAGGAACAACACATGGGATACGATTAGTATGAGCAATGTGACGGCACTGCTCGATGCTAATGTGCTGTATCCCGCGCCCATACGTGATCTTTTGCTACAACTGGCGGTTGAAGATATCTTCGGTGCGAAGTGGACAGGCACTATTCACGGTGAGTGGATTGAAGCGCTACTCCGAAACGAACCCCAGCGACAGCGGGCCGCATTAGAGCGAACGCGTACCCTAATGGATACTGCTGTGCGTGATGCCCTTATCACAGGGTACGAAGCGCTTATTGAAACACTTGAATTGCCTGATCCAGATGATCGTCATGTGTTGGCTGCGGCGATTGTTGGGCGGTGTGATGTAATCGTCACCCAAAATCCGCATGACTTCCCGGTAGATACTATTAAGATTTATGGAATCGAGGCACAACATCCCGATGATTTCCTGGCAAGTCATCTGCTTCGATTTCCGGGTCGGTTTTGTGTTGCTATTCGCAAAGTACGGGCACGCCTCAAGAATCCACCTTACTCTGTTTCGGATTATCTGGCTGTATTGACACGCCAAGGGCTTGTCGTCACAGTTTCTGAGTTAGGACAATACTCCGAACTCATCTAGACTGGGAGAATATAGCGATTTTCCGACCAATTTTCTTCACCCAAGACTATCCGCCCCGCTCGTTCAGCCAGCGCCGCGCTGCCGCAATCACCGGGTCGTCATTCCCGGCGTAGCGCAGCCAATCGACCGCGACGGGTTCGTCCGGCGCGATGGCTTCGTAGTAGATGTGTCCGGTGCGGTCAGCGGCGACGGACTCGGCAATGCCCAGCAGCGCGCCGTCGTCCAGTTCGTGCATCGCCACGCCCGTAATTTCGCCGCTGGTCGTCGCGCCAAAGGTACGTGTGTTCGGGCGACCGCGAAAGGCGATCAGAGTCATCTCGCCGGAACTGCCTGTGAACTCGCTGGTCAGCACCGCGACAGGCGTTGTCTGCGGGTCGCGCGGCGCGGCGGGCAGGCTGGCGCGCATGTGTTCCTGCGGCGCGTCCATACCCGCTCGTTGATACGCAGCAGCACCCGCCTGATAAAACCAGCGCGTCTGGCTGCCGTCCGCATCGACAAACATACCAAGCAGTCCTTCGCCCATCAGCGGCCCCGCGCCCGCCAGCATCGGCCACATGTTACCGCCTCGGTCGCAGCGCAGATCGACAATCCAGGCGCGCGCGGTGGCATGGTCGTGCAGCACCTGCTGCGACGCATCAATGTAGCGCTGGGCTTCGGCAGGGTTGCCCTGCACGAACAGTTCCAGATAGGCGATGCCGTCGCCCAGGTCGCGGCCATGCGGCAGCGGCGCGTGTTCAATGGGCGCGGCCTGCATTGTTACGTCCAGCGTTTGCCCACCCCGGCGCAGGCGCAACTGCACAGGCTGCTGCGGATCGAACACCAGGCGGCGCGACCCTGACGGCTGCGGCGGCGTGCCGTTGACCCATTCGATGTAGTCACCCCGGCGCACTCCGGCGCGGTCAGCAGGGCTGCCTGGGAAGAGTTCGATCACCACGAATTCCGGCGAGAGCACGAATGCCCCAAAGCCGAGCGGTGCGCCTCCCGGGCCTTCCTGCCCCCGCTGTTCCGCGCCGATGAAGAAGCTGTGGTTGTCGCCCAGCGCCGCCACCATCTCCTGAATGAGCGGGTAGCAGTCACGGGGAGATGGTGTGGTGGCGGCCACGCTGCGGGCGCGTTCGGTCCACTCGTCCCAATTCAGACGGCTGCTGAAGTACGCGCGGCGGCGCAGCAGATCAACCACGTTTTGCAGATAGCTCATCTAAACATCCCCCGGAAATGAAACATCAGTCGACCTACAAGAGAAGGCTGCACCACGGTTGAATGCGCCATCATCGGCACCATGCCGGGAATTGCAATGACGCCCGCGAGAGCATCAGACGCTGTGGCCTGCCGTCGACCGCATCCGCCAGATAGACGGCATTGCGAATGGAGGAAGCGCGGTTGCTGTGAAAGGCAATCGTGCGGCCATCCGGCGACCAGGCGGGCGCTAAGTCCTGCGAGGGATCATTGGTGAAGTTACGTGCCGTCCCGCCAGTGCTGGCGACGATGTAAACCTCAAAGTTGTTGTCCCGCCGCGAGACAAAGGCGATTTTTGAGCCATCCGGCGACCAGCGCGGGTCACTGTCCTGGCCGGGGTGCTGCGTCAGGTTGTTCAGCGCCAACGTAGCAATATCGAGCGTGAAAATCTCCCAGTTGTTGCTGCCGATCACGGTGACGAAGGCCAGCTTCGTGCCGTCCGGCGACCACTGTGGCGCGCCCAGTTCGGTGCCCGGCGCGTCGATCAATCGGCGCACCTGGCCGCCATCCGCATCCATCAGGTGGATGCTTATCTCATTGCCGGTTCGCATCGAGAGGAAGGCGATTTGTGTGCTGTCCGGCGACCACGCGCCGCTGGTATCGAATGCTGGACTGTTTGTCAGGTTTTTCAACGGGATAGGGCAGGTCGGGTCGGTACGCAGGCAGGCCATGTCGCCGCGATACAGTTCGCCGTTGTCGTCGCGTGTCGAGCCGAACAGCAGATAGCGCCCGTCCGGCGACCACTGCGGCGTGTAATCATGCGGACTGCCGACCGTCAGGTTGCGGCTGGTGCGCCCATGCAGGTCACGCAGGTTGATGTCGCGGCTGAGCAGCGAACCAGAGGTGAACACCAGCCAGTTACAGTCCGGCGACCAGACCGGGAAACTGCCGCCGCTGACGCCGTAATGCAGTTGG
>JAEUQX010000547.1 GCA_016788625.1 Anaerolineae bacterium | reverse complement strand
ATTGCGCTTCCGAAAGGCGACGCGGCGTAAGCAAGCGAAAGCTTTCGTTGGGGAAAATAAATAAGGAGACGTCTTCATGTATCGAAAACTTTCAACAGTTTTGTTTTTTATGTCCATCGCCCTGTGGTTAGCTGCCGTCGCCCTGCCGATGGCGGGCGCGCAGGACAACGTGGACATCTACGGGCGCGCGCTGCCGGAGAATGCCGCGCCGTATGAGCAGCAGACCTGGCGTACGATCTGCGACTCGACCCGTACCGAGACCTCACTCTCGTCGGTGGTGACGGTCTACCAGCGCATCTGCGGCGATACCAACCTCTTCGACATGTTCAGCGACCCGCTGGTCAACCTGGATGAGAATCTGAACCTGATCCCTGGTGCTGCCGAAAGCTGGGAAGCTTCTGAAGACGGCCTGTCGTGGACGTTCAAGCTGCGCCCCGGCCAGGTGTGGAGCGATGGCACGCCGCTGACTGCTGAAGACTACGCTGCCAGCTACCGCTTCATGGTCGATCCTGCCAATGCTTATGACTTCGTCTGGATGTGGCAGGGCACGATCAAGAACTGGACGGAAGCCGTCGCGGGCGAAGTTGGGTTGGATGAAGTTGGCGTGCGCGCAGTCGATGACCTGACCCTGGTCATCGAAACCAATGGCCCGCGCCCGTACCTGCCCGGCACCGTTTACTTCTGGCCGCCCCTGCAGGCCAAGGCACTAGCTGAACATGGCCCCGGCTATGTTATCGATCCGGCGTTGAGCGTCAGCTCTGGCCCGTTCAAGCTGAAGGAATTCGAAGCCGGCAGCCGTCTCGTGATCGAGGCCAACCCGGACTACAAGGGTTTCCGCCCGCCGTACCTGCGCGAAATGACCGGCATCTATGGCGATCAGCTCAACGGCAGCTTCCTGGCCTTCCAGAACGGCGAGGTTGACCGCGTGAACTACGTGCACATCAGCCCGGCGGACTTCGAAGTCATCGCGGCTGACTCGGTGCTGAGCGCCAACTACCGCCCGAACTTCGGCGACTTCCGCACCGACTACCTGTTCTTCGATACCTACACAGCGCCGTTCAATGACCTGAAGGTGCGCCAGGCGTTCGCCAAAGCGCTGGACCGTGAGTCCATCGTCACGAACGTGATTGGTTCGCAGTTCGGCATCCCGGCTTACTCGTTCCTGGCACCCGGTTTCCCGGCCTCGGATACGGCAGGTGATCTCAAGCAGTATCAGCAGTATGACTGCGATGCGGCCAAGGCACTGCTGGCCGAAGCAGGCTTCCCGGATGGCGAAGGCTTCCCGGCGCAGGAACTGAAGCTGCGCGGCGAGACGGAAGCGCGCGCGGCCTGGTGGGTGGCCTCGGCGGCCTCGATCAGCGAATGCCTCAACGTTGACATCACCGTCAACAACATGGAATTCTCGGCCTTCATGGATGGGCTGCTGGCCCGCCCGACCACCGTGCAGTTCGGCGCGGTCTCGTATGGTATGGACTACCTCGACCCCTCCAACATGCTCGGCGTGTGGGTTTCGACAGGCCGTCATTCGTGGCTGAGCGCCGAATTCGACCGTCTGGTCAACGAAGCGAACGTAATGGTTGGCGATCCGGCGGCACGTACACAGATGTACAAGGACGCCGAGCGCATTCTGGTTGAAGACGTGGGCGGCATCTTCCTGGTGCATCGCATCCAGGGTGACCTGTTCCAGCCGTTTGTTGCGGGTGAGTGCTTCCGTCCGGACGCGCAGGGCGTGGGCGCGCTGCACTGGGGCAATGACTGGTGCTGGGGTTCGTTCTACATCACCAGCGACGTGAGCAACTATCAGACCCATCGGTCGTCGTAAACGTTTATGATGCACGGCGGGGGTGCCTAAGTCGGTAGCCGTTAGTCGTTAGCGCATAGTCTTTAGCCAGAGTACAGAGAACCGCGTATCCAGCGGGCAGCGAGTGCTTTCTGATACGCGGTGAGATCGTATTCTGGCAAGGACTAACGGCTAAAAGCTGAAGACTATTGACTACCAGCTTAGATATGCCCCTGCTGTGATTTAGGCTACAACTATGACGGGTTACATCATCCGCCGCCTCATCGCTCTGTTCGGGGTGATGCTGGCGGTTTCTGCAATTGTCTTCTTCCTGATGAACGCCGTGCCCGGCGGTCCATTCTCACTGGGTGAACGTGGTTACTCCCCGGACGCCCTCGCTAACCTGGAACGCAAGTACGGCATTGATAAGCCGCTGCCAGAGCGTTACATCAATTTCCTGACCAGCGCTGTGCAGCTCGACTTTGGCTACTCATTCGCCGTCGCCGGGTCACCCCCCGTGACGTCCGTCATCCTGCGGACGTGGCCGGTCACGCTGCATGTCGGGTTATATACAATCATCGTTTCGTTCGGGTTGGGGCTGGTGATGGGCACGATTGCTGCCTATCGCCGCAATAGCTGGGTCGATAACGTCGTCACCTTCCTGGTGACGCTGGGAATCACGCTGCCCAATTTCATCATCGCCACCTTCCTGCTGATCATCTTCGGCTTTCAGGCGGGCTGGGGCGAGCCGAACCGCTGGATTATTGGCCCGCTGGTGCCGGGCGGGGCGGCGCTGCTCTCGTGGGATTATTTCCTGCCCGTGATCACCTACGCCCTGGCTCCGCTGGCGCTCGTAGCGCGCTATACACGGGCGAGCGTGACAGATGCGCTGAGTGCGGACTACGTGCGCACGGCGCGCTCGAAAGGGCTTTCCGAGCGCATGATCATGTTCCGTCATGTGCTGCGCAACGCGATGATCCCGATGATCACCGTGCTGCTGCCGCAAATCCCTAACCTGCTCACCGGATCGCTGTTCATCGAAGTCGTCTACGGCATTCCAGGGCTGGGGAAATTCTTCGTGACGAGCATCTTCAACCGCGACTATCCGATGGTCATGGGGCTGGTGCTGTTGGTGGCTTTCTTCTGGGGCTTGACCTACCTGATTACCGATATTCTCTACACGCTGATCGAC
>JAEUQX010000489.1 GCA_016788625.1 Anaerolineae bacterium | reverse complement strand
CTGGATTTTGCGATCCGCCTTGAGGCTCATGGCCGGGAAGAACGCCAACTCATTGATATTGTCGTCCGCGCCCAGGAAATCCAGTGGATGCAGCAGAATTGACGGCTGCAAACCCGTGAGGCGGCACGCTTCTAGCGCCGTCTGGAAATAGAACAACGCAAGGCGACGTGAGAACATGCTGAGGTACAAAACATAGCTGATATGAATGGGGACCTTAAACACCGGGAAGGTGCTGACCGGGATCTCGACCAGTTCATCGCCCTGATAACGCCAACGATATGGCGCATTGGTACGTAAACCGTCCTTGAAAGTGCCAAACAGCTCGCGGCGTTTCGCCTTTTCCTCAGGGGTAAGGCGAGTGGTCATGAAGTAGTAGGCACGCGCCAACGGGCCGAGGTAGGTCGGGAACGTGGAAGCATCATATACATAACCACGTCGCGCCAGCACTTGCATGGTCTTGTAGCCGATGCTGAAGCCCGGCCCACGGAAGCCCACAGGACGGATGCCTGTTGCTTCGAAAATAGCCGTTTCAGCCTGGATCAGGTCGGACTCAATATCCTCTTCAGCATATAGGTGCATCCAGGATTCGTGATTAAGAGAATGATTGCCAATCTCATGTCCTGCTGCCGCAATTGACTTGAGCAGCTCCCAGTTGCGTTCCTGTTTCGCATCCTGACCAACGACCATGAAGGTGATTCTCAGGTCAAGGTCTTTGAGAAAACTTAGGACGCGAGGAACAAATACATCGAAGTACGAGGGAAAATTCTCCCAGCCTTCATCGCCGTGAATCTTCATGTATGTCCATTTGTCATCCAAGTCCAGTGAAAGACTTGCGATTGGTTTTGGAGTTTTCATGTGTTGCCCCGAATCCCATCTCTAACATCGGTCATGAATCCCGTAAAAACACTAGTTCACAGACCTAACACTAACCTAAAGGAGAACGTTAAACACAGATAAAGCAGAAATAAGCATAACGAAATAGTAAATATAAGACAACAACTTAACATCAGATCAATGGTTTCTTCAGGCGAATGCATCGGTGATATAATGACCGTGCGATACCAGGACGCAGACAATGACCACCCGGCCATAAAGCTTATCCTGGCTAAGGTGCAGGGACTGTTCAATGAATATCATGAAGGTGGGTGACTGATGAAATCTGCTCGCTTCAGGATTGGAGTTCGGATCATCATCCTGCTGCTCATCGCAGGTTTCTCCATCGAACTGCGTGCCGAACCACCCCGTCAGACAAGCGGGGGCACATCTTTACGCTTTTATGGTAACGGCACCAATGATATCGACCGGGTGAAGATCCGTATTGATGGCCCAGAACGCCCGGCTGACATCGGCGCAACCGATTTCACAATAGAATTCTGGATGATGGCGATCCCTGGAGAAAACGGAAGCAGCACATGCAGCAGCGGCGGTGACAACTGGGTAAACGGGAATATCATTGTCGATCGTGACATCTACGGCAGTGGCGATTACGGCGATTACGGCGTCGCACTTTACGGTGGCGTTATCGCCTTCGGGGTCAATAATGGGACTGCTGGTACAACGTTGTGCGGTGCGACTAATGTTGTTGATAGTCAATGGCGTCATATCGCGCTTGTACGGGTGCGCAATTCCGGCCTGATGCAGATTTATATAGATGGCACCCTGGACGCCTCCACTACCGGGCCAACAGGTGATATCAGCTATCGGAACGGACGATCAACAAGCTGGACAGATGACCCGTTCATCGTGATAGGAGCAGAGAAACACGACATCAGCCCGATATACCCTTCGTTCAGTGGCTGGGTTGACGAGCTGCGGCTGTCGACCGTTCGACGCTACAATAGCAACTTCACGCCTTCAGGCACCGCGTTCCAGCCTGATGCAAACACTGCCGCACTGTACCATCTGGATGAGGGCAGCGGCAATACCATCAACGATGCGACTGGTGGCAACAGCAATGGTGTAAGGAACTTCGGCGGTTCACCAGCAGGGCCTCTTTGGTCCACGGAAACACCTTTCTCC
>JAEUQX010000445.1 GCA_016788625.1 Anaerolineae bacterium | reverse complement strand
ATCAACAAAGGTATAAACGGCGACACCAGCCTGAACCTATACCGTCGAACGCAGGAAGATGTGATCGCGCTGCGCCCCGACCTGGTGTTCGTGATGGTTGGCATCAATGACGCGCTTTCAAACGTTGAAGCAACCGCCGTCCCGTACTACCGCTACAGCAAGCGCATCCCAGGCGGGCGCGTCAGTCCGCTGGCGTACCGCGAGAACATGCGCGCGGTGCTGAGCAAATTAGCCGCCGCCAACATCCGCACCTGTGTTATTCTGCCGCCTGTGGAATACCGGCCAGAACTCGTCAGTTGTTTGAACGAGATCAACGCGCACGCCGCCCAGCTTTGCCGCGAACTGGATATTCCCGCGCTCGATGCGATGGCCGCCCTCGCGCCCAGCCACATCCCGCAGCGTCCGCCCTTCGGCATCCGCGCGTACCAGCAAAATCTGCTCATCATGCTCGGCTTGAAGCGTTACGACCACTGGCAGCGGCAGGGGCAGTACACCTACACGTTCGACGGCGTACACCTGACCGAAGATGGCGCGCGGCGCATGGCAGATCTGATCATGCAGTTCCTCAAACGTGAAGGGTTGGCATGAAAATCGCTTTCCTGGGCAACAGCCTGGTTGAAGGCAGCTATGGCGGGAACTTCGTCGCGGAAGTCGCCGCGCTGCTGCCCGATCACACGATCATCAATGCCGGGCGCAACGGCAGCACCATCCTCAACCTGCTGCGCCGCCTGGATGATGTGCTGGCACAGGAACCGGATGGGGTGTTCGTGCTGTGCGGCGGAAATGATGCCATTTCATACTACCAACCGGACACGCGGCGCTACTATGAACAGGTGCAGGGCGTTCCTGGAGGCGTGGTCACTCCTGAGCTATACATGCAGTCCTACCGCGACCTGCTGACGCGCATCCAGCTCGCTCACGCGCTGGCCTGGGTCGCGCTCGCCCCCGTTGAGTACAGTCCGGAGACCGTCGCGGCGATGCAGCACTACAACGGTTTAGCGCGCGAAGTAGCTGTCAGCCTGAATGTACCAACGCTCGACCTGTTGGCTGCGCTCGCCCCACAGCAGGTACAACCGCGCCCGCCCCTGTCGCTCAAAACTATCAACCTGATCGGACAGCGCATCGCCAGCGGTTGGGCGAACTATGAAGCCGAACGGCAGCGCGAAGGGTATACGTTTACCTTCGACGGTTTACACCTGACGCCAGACAGCGCGAAGCAGGTGGCGCGGCTGGTGGTCGAGTTCCTGGCATTGTAATGTTTGGCGCAACTGGCAGCCACGGAAGTGCGTATTCACAATCATAGCGATATGACTGAATACGAGGAGCAAAATCAACAATGGGCTGCTTACGCGCTTTGATCTGCATCATCTTCCCGCCGCTGGCCGTCATCGACCGGGGCTGCGGCACGGTGTTGATCGTCTTCGTGCTGACGCTGGCGGGCTGGATTCCGGGCGTGATCGCGGCGCTGCTGCTGAACTACATGGCGACCAATGAACGGCGCAGCTAACCGATTTCTCGGACACGGCAGTACCGTATCCCTGCAGTGAAGCGATTGACAGGCCGGGGGCGCTTTTGTATCGTTGAACACGATACTGGTATTCAGATGAGCGACAACGATGTTCAAAAGCATCCAAAATTTTCCGCGCCAACGTCTGATACGACAGATGGGCAGCGGTGACAACAGGCTGGCCTTGCAGGCAGTAGATGCGCTGCGTTCACGTGGTTGGTTCCGCGACGGCACGCTGCGCGGGGCAAACCTGGACGGCGCAAACCTGCAAGGCGCGGCGCTGGCGAAAGCCGATCTGGCCGAGGCGCTGCTGCGGCGCGCTGACCTGACGCAGTGCTACCTTGGCGAAACGATCCTGCACGCGGCAGACCTGAGCGGGGCGCGGCTGTGCGACGCCAATATGCGCGATGTACAGCTCCATGCGGCCAACCTCAGCGGTGCTGACCTGACGCGTGCCTATCTGGCGCAGGCGCGTCTGCACTGCGCTAATCTGAGCGACGCCAACCTTTCGGGCACAAACTTCTGGCAAGCGCTGCTGACAGGAGTCAGGCTGCAAGGCGCTAATCTGCTTGGCGCACAGTTTCACCTCACACAGTTCGATGCTGATACCATCCTGCCAGATGGCGCGCATTGGACGCCGGATGCCGATCTGACACGCTTCACCGACCCCACCCACCCGCAGTTCTGGCCTGCAAACGGTACACGATGAGCGGCGAACGCATCATCCGCTGGCTGCTGGTGGTCGTCATGCCGCCGCTGGCCGTGCTGCATCGCGGCTGCGGGCTGACGCTGCTGGTCACGCTGCTGACGATATTTGGCTGGTTTCCCGGCATGATCGTCGCGGCGTTGGTCATGCTCTACGACGAGCACGAACGTGCTTCGGAACTGCCGCGTTTCGTCCGCGTTCCAACGGCGCGCTATCCCGAAAAACGCAAACACGAGGATGCGTGGGTACGCCTGGCCGACGGCGAGGTCGCTCAGGTTGCCGATGATGATGGCGAACTGCCGGATGCATGGGAAAAGCCGAAGCGTGACCAGCGCGCACGGCAGTAATCGAATCTTCATTCGATTTTTTCCCCAATCTTTTGTACAATCACAATCACAAAATTGCGCTGAACACAGCCTATTTTATGACACAGGAGGTTGTTACCTTGCATGTTGTAGTTTTTACCCGCAGCACGCCCGATACTGCCGCAAAAGTCGAAGTCGGCAAGGATGGCGCGGTCTCCTGGGGCGACGCGGCCACCGTCGTTAACCCCTGGGATGAATACGCCTTGGAAGAGGGCATCCTGCAAGCCAAAAACGGCGGTGGCAAAGCGACCGTCATCGCTATTGGCGCAGAGATGCACAACGAAGCGCTCAAGCACAGCCTGGCAATGGGGCTGGACGAAGCCGTGCGCGTCTGGGACAGCGCGCTGGAAGGCAGTGACAGCCTGGCCTATGCGACTGCCGCCGCTGCCGCCGTCAACAAGATCGGCGGTGTTGATCTGATCATCTGCGGCAAAGAGAGCGTGGATGTGGGCACCGACCAACACATTTACCAGATCGCCCGCAAGCTCGGCTGGACGATGCTCAGCTACGTCTCCAAGATTCTGGCCGTCGATTACGCCGCCAAGACCATCAAGGTTGAGCGGCTGCTGGAACAGGGCAAGCAGATCGTCACCAGCAAGCTGCCCGTCGTGATCAGCGTGATGAAGGACATCAACGAACCGCGCTACCCCTCGTTCATCGGCATCCGCAAAGCCTCGAAGGCCGTCATCCCGGTATGGTCACTGGCTGACCTGGGTGTGACGCTGCCTGAGACGCGCACGAAGGTCGAGCGCTTTATGAATCTGCCCGTCCGCGAAGGCCAGGTCGAGATGATCGCGGGAACACCAGAAGAACAGGCCGCCAAACTCGTCGAACGGCTGCTGGAGGAGAAGGTACTATGAGCGCGGTGTTTGTTTGGATCGAAACATTCAACGGCGCAGCGGTTTCCAGCAGTTGGGAAGCGCTCGGCGCAGGGCGCGTCCTGGCCGACAAGCTCGGCGTGCCGCTGACCGCGCTGGTCTTCGGTGAAAACGCAGCGGCGGTCGCGGGCGAATCTGGCACATATGGCGCGGATAAAGCGCTGGTCTGTACTGACGCGACGCTCAACGGCTTCCGCCTCGAACCGTATGCCGCGCTGCTCACGCAACTCGTGCAGCAGCACGCGCCAAAGGCAGTGGTGGCGATCAGCACGGCGCGCGGGCGCGAACTGCTGGCGGCCTCGGCTGCGGATACCAACAGCGGCCTGCTGACTGAAGCGACATCGCTGGACATCAGCGGTGACGGCGCGGTCAAAGTTATTCGTCCCGTTTATGCGGGCAAGATTCTCAGCGAGGCGGTTGGCTCCGCTGCGGGAACGCAGTACCTGCTGCTGCGCGGGCGCTCATTCAAGCCCGGCACTGGCAGCAAGGCCGCGGAAATCACCACCATCCCGGCGGCGCTGAGCGAAGACCAAATCGCCACCAAGATCGAGTCTTTCGAGGAAGAAGTCGGCAGCGTCAACCTGACCGACGCCGCGATCATTGTCAGCGGTGGCCGCGCGATGGCAAATAATCCAAAGGATGCACCTGCTGGCGTGGCCGACGCAGCGGTATGGAAAGCCCAGGACGGTTTCGCCAACACGCTCAAGCCGCTGGCCGACGTACTGGGCGCGGCGATCGGCGCGAGCCGCGCGGCGGTAGACGCTGGCTACATCCCCTACGCGCATCAGGTCGGCCAGACGGGCAAGACCGTCAGCCCTGATTTGTACATCGCCTGCGGAATTTCCGGCGCAATTCAGCACCAGGCGGGTATGCGCAGCAGCAAAGTAATCGTGGCGATCAACAAGGACGCCGAAGCGCCGATTTTCAAGCTGGCACGTTACGGCCTTGTCGGTGATCTCTATCAGATCGTCCCCGCCGTGACTGCCGAATTGAAGAAGCGGCTCGGCAAATAGTCCTGCATAAACATGGGAGCAGTCACATGGCTGCTCCTTTATCTTTCCTCTACTTGAAAGCCCCTAGTATTAATCTATGGTTTGTACGCACGCCTAGGCGGTTTGTGTTTTCATATCGTGTCTCAATTCAGGGGGTCAGGTTACACGGTATCGTGTATATAGTTCTAGGGTACTAGGCCAACAAACACGGAACATGACAGTTATCTACATTGAAGATGATGAAACAGAAGCGCTCCTCTTCCGCCTCGGTATGGGTGCACGAGGCATAGAAGTGCTGCATATCCCCGATACGCAGAGCGAAACTCTCGCGGCATTGGATACACCCGAATATCAGGCAGCGGCGGCGATCTTTGTCGATCTCTGGGTCGGCACGCTGAATGGGATTGAAGTGTCACAATTCCTGCGCAGTCGCGGGGATGTACGCCCGATCTTCCTGCTGACGGCGGGAGAAAACCCCAATGCGCAGCTGCTGCAAGACCTGAACGTCACCTATTTGCAGAAGCCCGCCAACTTCGCCAACCTCGCGGCGATGATCAAGAAACTACTATGAGCAACTCGCGCATCAATACGCCGATGCGCCGAGTCAACACCAGCCTCGCTCCCAACTGAACTACACAGGCGGCCAAGGATAATTCGGGCCAGATGCTCCCGGTTTGGGAAAGCGCTTCGTGCGCAGCAGGTGCTCCAGGCGATGCTGGAATGCCGCAATCTCGCGGTCATTGATCAATGTGACAAGTTCTTTGCTGAAGCCGCAGTCCGGATTACGAGCGGTGTCCAGCAGCCGCTGCATATCGTTGAGAAGCGCATCCGGCACATCCTGCCCGGCGAAGTCCCAGATCACCGTCCGCAGCTTGGGTGAACTGTGGAAAGTAATGCCATGATCAATGCCCCATACATGCCCACTGGAATCGAGCAGGCAGTGCCCGCCCTTACGATCAGCATTGTTGACGATGTAATCAAATGCTGCGATGCGCCGCACCTGTGAAAGCAGACTGGAATCGAAGGTGAAATAATTCACTTCCGGATCATGGTTGATGAAGAACTGCACCGATCCCAAACCACGCGGCCCCTCGCGCAGGGTCGTCGGCGGCACAATCTGCCAGCCCAGCTCTTCTGACGTGATGAAGGCAGCCACCTCGCGTTTGCACAGCATTCCGTCCGGAAAATCCCAGAGAGGACGTTCGCCACGTTGCGGCTTATAAATCGCCATGATGTTGGTGTTCTCGTGCGTCACCGAGACCATGAAGGTATAGTTGGAACTCCAGCGCATCATACCGTGTTCGGCATCAATGTCGCCCTTTTGCAGGATTTCCAGCACCCGTCCAAAGGAGAGTTCTTGAGGTTGGTTGTCGCTCATTTACGTCCAGTAGTAAGTTAGCCGCCCGTTCTGCTTGGGGTCGGCGCGACCAGACTTGACAATCTCCAACGCCTGCGCACTCAACAGACGCATCTGATGGCGGCTGCACCACATCCGCACCACGCTGGGATCCTCTTCTTCCAGAGGATCGACCTCTTCACCGCGCGGCCGCATCTCCTGTGCCACCAGCACAACCATGTTACGATCCTCGTCGTATCCCAGTCCCATCTCCGCCACACGGAACATCGGCTCAATCGGCTCGCGCAGATCCATGTCGATACCTTCCAGGTTAGCTTCAGCCGGACTTTCCGGGTCGGGGTGGCGTTTGTCCAGGTCTTCCAGCATCTCGCGGATGGCCTCACTCAGCGCCCAAGCCTGTTCCTTTTCGATCACCAGAGAAACCAACTGATTATCCAGACCACCCTGAAGGTGAAAGGTGCGCTGCCCTTTTGGCCCAATAGTGCCAATTGTAATAAAGTCAACCGGGTTTAGTTCGATTTCGTGTCTCGGCATCTTTCGGCCCCACAACCATTCTAGGTCGCTTTATCCGCTGCTTTTGCCTGGCGGCGTTCGCGTTCCATTTCCGTGATATGTGCAATATCATTCATCGTGCCAACATACGGGCGGCCAAAGCCCAGCATCAGACTGCTGATGGAGGCGGGCGCGATCACAATACGTTGAAATTCGTCCAGGTGCATCCCCAGATAGTGAGCCAGGATCATCTTGATCAGATCAGCGTGCGACACCACCACGACCAGATCGCGTGGATGTGCGACAACGAGTTCCTCTATGGCGTTCACGGCACGATCCTGTACGCCGCGCATCGTCTCGCCATTGGGAAAGCTGGCGCGCGACGGGTAATGTTGGACCATGTGCCACATCTTGCGCCCGCTCAGTTTGCTGATCTCCATCCCTTCCCACTCGCCATAGCGCACCTCGCCGATCTGCTCGTTCTGGCGGATCTCCAGATGCGGGTGGTGCTGGCGGACAGCCTCTGCGGTTTCCATCGTGCGTTCCAGCGGACTGGCATAGAGGTGTTTGATCGGCGCATCCGCCAGGCGTTTGCCCAGCGCTTCAGCCTGTGCCTTGCCTTCGTCGTTCAGGTGCACGCCGGGCGTCCAGCCAGCCAGCTTGCCCGTTTTGACGAAATCGTTGACGGCGTGTCGAACCAATAAGATATGTGTCATGCACTACTGGGTTTGTTGAATGAATGTTGGTGGCGATAATAGCACAAATTAAGGCGAAGTGCATATCACCGCGGGCTAATGTTTGATGAGTTCAGCGCGGACGCAGCGCCAGAATGCGTCCACCGCCGACACTGAGATACACCCACCCCTCGGCGCTGACCGCCACATCCAGTGGGCGGCGCGGCCATAAGCCGCTCCCTTGGTAATGTGTGGATTGCAGATCGAGTCTGTCGTAGTCCCAATTGACACTCTTCTCCGGGATGATGATATGACTTTCGCTGGGCGTGCCGTCATCGTCAAAGCGGACGATGGCCAGCGCATAGCCCTCGAGGTGCGACTGGTGGCTGGAACCCGCCAGCGTGACCAGCAGTGTCCCCCGAATGTGTGGGAAGGTATCATACTCATAGCTCGCCAGTCCAAGCGGCGTGCTGTGCGTCGGAAACGTCAACACGGCTGCGGTGGCCTGCGAGCAGTCGTAATCGCTTGCCAGAGTATCTGGTCGATTTGCCGTGCCAATGCAGTACGGCCAACCGAAGAATGCTCCAGGCTCGACGCGATTGAGTTCGTCCAGATCGGGCGACTCGCGCAGCCCGTCCCGCGCCGTGTCCAGCGTCCACAACACCCCATCACGAAAGGCTACATCGCCCGGATTTCGCAGCCCGCTGGCGACAATCTGGCGGTCGCTGCCATCGAGCGCCATGCTGATAATCGTCCCGCGCGCCGGATCATCCTGTTCGCAGTAGTCACAGGCCGCGCCAATGGCAACATACAGCCGCTCATCCGGCCCAACGGTGATGCCCCCCGTCCAGAAGCCACCGCCCGCAGGTAGATCATCCGCCAGCACTACCAGTTCGCCATCACGCCAACGGTATATATGTGCCCCGCCGGCAATGTACAGTGAACCGTCGTAATAGGCTAGACCATTCGGCAGCGTCAGCCCATCGGCAATCACGCGCGGTGATTCCGGCAGGCCATCGCCATCCCCATCGCTGAGCACCAATAGCTGTCCGTAGAGCGGGCGCGCGGCATAGAGCGTGCCATCCGGCGCGGTGGCCAATGCCGTGAAGCCCATCTCACCCGCGCTCTCATCGCGGATGACTTCTTCCAGACACCAGTACCGCCCATCCACCCAGGGCGGATCAACAAACGTAGCGCGCTGGTCACACGGCGGAAGTTCCTGCGCCCGTGCGCCGCTGACGAAAAATGCCACGAGCAGCACAGCAGCGCATACAGACATAGGCGCGCCTTTCGCAGTTATGCGCTTCACAGATAGTGACCTGTTGCTACGATCCATGACTGGTTGCCAACCTTAATGCTCTCAGATATGATGCAGGCTATACACAGCATCAGCAAGGGGACACTGTGGCGACACTTATCACTGGCGGGGCGGGCTTCATTGGCAGTCATCTGGCTACAAAACTGATTGAGGCAGACCAACCCGTCGTCATTCTCGATAACTTCGACAGCTATTATGATACCAGCATCAAGCGTGCCAACGCCGCCGCGCTCAATGGCCGCGCCACCATCATCGAGGGCGACATCTGTGACCGCCCGCTTGTTCAACGCATCTTCCAAGAGCAGGGTATCTCGCGCGTAGCGCACATGGCCGGATTAGCAGGCGTGCGCTACTCGGTCGAACTGGGGCCGCTCTACAGCGAAGTCAACACGACAGGCAGTGTTGTCCTGATGGACATCGCGCGGCAATTCCCGACAACGGTCTTCGTCCAGGCATCCACCTCGTCTGTCTACGGGCAGACCGACCGCCTGCCTTTCAACGAGGATGACGCGCCGGATGCGCCGCTTGCGCCCTACCCGGCCAGCAAACGCGCTGCCGAACTCTTCGGCTACAGCTACTATCACCTCTTCGGGCTTAACGTCACCGCGCTGCGTTTCTTCAATGTCTATGGGCCGAATGGTCGCCCGGACATGATGCCGCTGAAAGTCATCGACTCCATCCTGAACGACAAGCCGATTCAGATTTACGATGGCGGCAGCTTGCAGCGCGACTGGACTTATGTTGATGATATCGTAGACGGCATCATAAGTGCCCTCAACCGCCCGCTCGGCTTCCAAACAATCAACCTCGGTTTCGGCGCGCCTGTGCTGCTGACCGATTTCATCCACATCTACGAACGGCTGATCGGCAAACAGGCCATCACCCAGGACGTACCAGCGCCCGCCAGCGAGCCGCGCGTCACCTACTGCGATAACGCGCGCGCGCGGCAGATGCTCGGTTTTACACCACGCGTCGGGTTGGAAGAAGGCCTCTCGCGTACCTGGAACTGGTATCGCCAGAAACACGGTATTTGAGTCGACAAGCATGTTGTTATGCAGGGGCATTCTGACAGGGTGCCCCTGCAACAACCGTTGGAGTCCCACTTTGGCTGGCAGATTGTTTGGTGAACACACCGCAGTGAGTCAGCGAAAGTCCACAGTTTGCAGTTGACCGTTTTCCCACAGGTAAACGATTTCTCACTGTTTACTCATGTTTGATTTTCTGCGCCGCGCGGCATTCCAGTGCGGATATTTGCCATCTCCTCGACTATAATAGAGGCATATTCTGTCCAAATTTAGGTGTGACGGGGAATGAAAATTGGCATCATTGCGGACATCCATGGAGATTACGCCGCACTCCAAACCGCCCTTGAGCGGTTAGATACCGTTCATCAAGTTGATCAAATCCTGTGCGCGGGCGACCTAGTCGGACGTGGGCCGGAACAGGAAAAAGTTGTCGAGATCATCCGCAAACGCAACATCCCAACGGTCAAAGGCAACCACGACTCGTGGGCCTATGGCTTCTCCCAGGAAAATGCCGATTTTCTGGAAGACCTGCCGATCAACTGGCAGGGCGAATACAGCGGCGTCAAAGTATTCATGTGTCACGGTAAACCCGGCAACAACATCTGGGGACTGTACCGCGATCATGTCTCCAATACGCTGCTCAATATGATGCTCGGTTCGCTGGAGGCTTCGGTGCTGATCGTCGGTCATACGCACGTGCCCATGTTCATCAAGGTGGCGAACGGCGTGGTCATCAACCCCGGTTCGCTCTATACGTTCGACAGTATGCGCGTCACCTCACATACGTACGGTGTGCTGTATCTGCCCGATCTCAAATTCGAGCTGTTTGACCTGATGACCAGCCCAACCGAACCGGTGCCAACACCATGAGCCAACCACCGCTCGAACACTACACGCGCGAGTACTTTGAGAAATGGAACTACGCCGACCGTCCGCTGGGCAAGTTCAGCATGTACTGGTTCGCGCGGCGCTACTATGCTGCGCTGGTGCGGCGTAACGCCCCACGCGACGGTGGCAAGCTGCTGGAACTGGGCTGCGGCCTGGGGCATCTGCTCGGCCTGCTGCAAGATGATTTTCAGTGTGTGGGCATCGACCTGATCGACTACAGCATCGAGCAAACGCGCCTGAACGCGCCCAAAGCCGAGGCGTACCAGATGAGCGCCGATGACCTGAGCCGCTTCGAGAGTGGAACATTCAGTGCCGTCGTCGCGCTGCACCTCGTCGAACATTTGCCCGACCCGGCGCACACTATTCGCGAAGTACATCGCCTGCTCAAACCAGGCGGCCTGTGGTTATTCGCCACGCCACACCCGGCCTACAGCCTGCGCCGCTTCAAAGACCCCAAAACCGACGCCATCGGCAAGGACGAGACGCACATCAACGTGCATCTACCCGCGCAGTGGCGCGCCTGGTGCGAGGCGGCGGGTTTCCGCATGACACGGCACTTTGGCGACGGGCTGTGGGATGTGCCTTACCTGCCACTGCTGCCCAAGAGTGTGCAGTTCGGGCTGTTCGGACTGCCCGCGCTCGCCCAGGTCGTCACACAGACCACCTTCACCCCGCTGAGCATGGGCGTCAACCAGATCGGCATCGCGCGTAAGTAACGCATCTGACTTGCGTGAGAAACACCGAAACTAGGTTATAATCCGGTTCATCACCCTTAGCTACTCAGGAGAGCATCTCATGCCACTGGTTGAGCAGTCTATCGATATTGAAGCGCCTGTGCAGGCCGTTTTTGGGATGATCGCCGACCAGCCGGAACGCCAGCCGGAATGGTGGCCGCCCATCGAACTCCAGGAACGGGTTAGCCCGCCGCCGACCGGGCTCGGTTCGGTCTCGCGTTATGTCTACAACATGATGGGCGTCAAGATCAAAGGCGAGCATGAAGTCGTGGAAATGCGCCCGAACGAATACCTGCGCGTCAAGACCACCAGTGGCATCGACAGCGCCTTCGAGTTCATCTTCCAGCCACAAGGCCGGGGCACCCACCTGACCATCCGCGTTGACTACAAGCTGCCAGGATCGGTCATTGGCCAACTGCTCAACAAGCTGGTGATCGAGCAGAAAAACGAATCCGATCTGCGCGACGGCCTCGCCAACCTGAAGGCGATCCTCGAACGCGAGGCGCACTCATAAGCACGTAATCGCCGGTTCTCTCCCGACCTTTTTGGGCGCGTATGGATATTGAGTGGAAGGTGGTGAACGATGGATAGACGCATGGTACAGTTCATCCGGGCGCTGCGGGCGGCGGGCATTCGCATCTCGCTCGCGGAGAGTCAGGACGCGATGTACGGCATCGAAACCGTCGGCGCGAGCAACCGCGACCAATTCCGTTCAGCGCTCAAGGCTACGCTGGTCAAGGAAGGGCGCGACCAATCTACGTTCGATTACTTTTTCCCGCTGTTCTTCGGCAACAATGCCCCGCCGATGGAGAATATCCCGGACAACCTGAACCCCCAGCAGCAGCAGATGCTCCAGGATGCGCTGCAATCGCTGATGGGCAACATGCAGGCCCTTAAAGACCTGCTGCGCCAACTGATCGAAGGCAAGCCCTTCAGCCAGCAGCAGCTTGACCAGATGGCGAACCAATCGGGTCTGCCGCAGGGCAGCGAGATGTACCAACGGCAGTGGTTCGAGCGGCGCATGAACCGGCAGGCGGGCTTGCAGCAAATCCAGCAGGCCATTGAGGAACTGCTGCAAGAGCTGCGCGATATGGGTATGAGCGAAGAAGCCGTCGAAGACATTCGCGAACAGCTTCAGCAGAATGCCCAGGGACTCTCTGAACAACTTTCGAATTATGTCGGGCAAAGTCTGGCCGAGCGCATGGCCGAGCAGGAGCCACAGGACAAGCCCGACCTGATGGACGTGCCGTTCACACAGCTTGGTCAGAGTGATGTCGAAGCCATCCGCGATGAGATTCGCCGTCTGGCAGCCCGCCTCCGCAGCCGCGCGTCGCTGCGCCAGAAGCGCGCCAATGCTGGCAAGCTCGACCCACGCAAGGTACTGCGCCACAACATGCGCTATGGCGGCGTGCCGCTCGAGCTGAAGTACCATACGCGTCAGGTCAAGCCGCGCCTGGTGCTGATCTGTGATGTCAGCACCTCGATGCGCTACTGTGCCGAATTCCTGCTGACTCTGGTCTACGAACTGCATGATGTCGTCGCCCGCACCGACAGTTTCGTCTTCATCGATGACATTGTGGACATCAGCATGACGTTTGAAGAGAAGCAGCCGCGCGAGGCCGTCCGTCAGGTACTCTACGAGAACCCGCCTGGCTACTACAGCACCGACCTGGGTAACGGGCTGGCAACTTTTCAGCGCGACCACATGGGCAAAGTCACCAGCCGCACGACCATCATCATGCTGGGAGATGGGCGCAACAACTACAACAACCCGCGCCTGGACATCGCCGCCGAGATGGCACGGCGCGCGCGGCGGCTGATCTGGTTCTGCCCGGAGCCGCCCGGACAGTGGGGTACAGGAGACAGCGACATGCACCAGTACGCACCGCTCTCCAACGGCGTTTACCGGGTGAGCAATCTGCGCGAACTGGCGAATGCCGTCGATGCGATTCTGGCGGACGGGTAAGATTACACGGTAGATGAGCGTCTGGATAAAGAGACCGCAGTCCGATTGACAGACTGCAACATATTCGTTACGCTTAAATCACTAATTGACCAGCTTTACGCAAACTGGTCGTCTAAACAGAGAAACCTGATAATCATGAACTACACCTGCGCGTGTTGTTGTCTGAGGCGGGGGCGTTAACCACACTTCAGACGGCTGATTAAACCATAACGGCCACGAGGCCAGCAGCGAATTGAAGGCGTGGTGCGCTCCCCAGGGAGACGGCATCCGCGCTTTTCTTTTTCCTGCTGGCCTTCTTTTTTTGAATGACAGGTCTCGAACGAACGATTGAAGGACATCATGCTGCTACAAGAACTGCCCATCAAGACACTACCTGCCATCAATGCCCAAACCATCGACAGCATGATCGGCAACACACCCCTGCTCGGTTTCCGCAGCGTCACCGCGCACTTGCCCGCTGATGTGCAGGTCTACGCCAAAGCCGAGTGGATGAACCCCGGCGGCAGCGTCAAAGACCGCGCGGCATCCAACATCATCCGCGAGGCCGAGCGCAGCGGCAAGCTGACCCACGACAAGATTCTGCTGGACAGCACCAGCGGCAACACCGGCATCGCCTATGCTATGATCGGCGCGGCCAAGGGCTACCGCGTCAAGCTGTTCCTGCCACAGAACGTCAGCCCGGAACGCAGCGCCATCCTGCACGCCTACGGGGTCGAGGTCGTCTATACAGATCCGCTCGAAGGCTCCGATGGTGCCATTCGGGCAGTTCGCGAACTGGCCGCTGCCGAACCTGACCGCTATTTCTACGCTGACCAGTACAACAACCCGGCAAACTGGCGGGCACACTACAACACAACAGGCGTCGAAATCTGGAAGCAAACGCACGGCGCTGTGACGCATTTCATCGCGGGATTGGGCACCAGCGGCACCCTGATGGGCACGGGGCGGCGGCTGAAGGATTACAACCCAGCCGTACAAATCATCTCGCTGCAACCAGATTCACCCTTCCACGGCCTGGAAGGTCTGAAGCACATGCCCACTGCCATCAAACCAGGCATCTATGATGAGTCACTGGCCGAGCGCAACATCGGCATCAGCACCGAGGCGACCTATGAGATGGCGCGCAGGCTGGCGCGCGAAGAGGGCTACCTTGTCGGCATCAGCGCGGCGTCGGCGCTGGTCGGAGCGCTCCAGGTAGCGGACGAAGTGGCCGCGCGCGGCGAAAGCGCTGTGATCGTCACGCTGTTCCCGGACAACGCCTACAAGTATCTGAGCGAGAGCTTCTGGGTGAAATAACGCATTGAAAACAGGTCGTATCAGGCAGGGGAGGCGGCTACCACTTCCAGCCAGTAGGTATCGCCCTGGCCTTCCGCCGTCCAGCCTGTCATGCCGCCATAATCCACCTGCCACCAGATCAAACCATCTGTACAGGTAGGACCGCCCGTTACGGTAAACACGCCGCCTTCGGGTATCTGTTGGATCACTGCATTGGTCACACCCGCTTCGACGCGCATATTGTTCGCGCCTAGACCGGTGCTTACGCGCCCCTGGCTGCCGACATAGAGCCGTTTCGGAGGGGCAGAAGGGCAATAGATGAGCCGGTTTTCGTCGGAGGCGGCCATATTGAATGCATATTCCATCCCGCGATTTTCCGGTATCCATCCCGTATTGCCATTTTCATCCTGCCCTTGCCACCACGCCACCTCACCGATACAGGTTGGCCCGCTGATCAGCGTCATCCGATTAAGCTCCTGTAGGGCCTGGCCGCCTGGCGCATCATAGTATGGCTTGCCACTTCCCGGCCCTGGCGTGGTTACGATCATGCCCACTTTTGCTCGTGAGAGCGGTCCATTCGGGCAAACGCGCTGTCCGTTGATTCCGCTGCGAGGGTCTGGCGCATCTATAGGAGCGAGCAAGAAGTATACGAAAGCTCCTCCCTCAAAATAGCTGATAAATTCATTGCCTTCGAAAATGTCACCAGAGGGTGTCAGGGTCATGCCACCCGTATTTTCCCAATACGTTGGATAGGACAACCCATAACCGCCGAACGCATCACGCTTAATCAGTTGCACCCGGAGAAATTCCTCCGGTTGGTACAATCCGAAAACGCGGCTCACGCCGATCACAAACATGGAATCAAGTGCATCAAAAATACCCAACCGCACTGGACGTGCCGGTTCTAAGGTCATGTCTGTGTAAAATGCCCCAGCCACACCCGTGCCAATGGACATGACTGGATATGAAAGCCAATCCCGCACAATAGCGGGATTTAGCGGATACTGCTCCGCCAGGGGTTGAATCAGCGTCTGTAATTCGGGGATGTTCTTAGTATGCTCGACCAGCGCGGCCACATCGAATGAGGCCTCATCTATCCGTCCCAGCGCGGCGTAATATTGCACCCGTGCGTACCATGCCAATGGGTGAGCGAAGTAAACACTGAATATCCGCTCATATTCGGCCAGCGCCGCTTCCGGCTGCCGCAGCATCTCATACACAATCGCCCGGCTGAATGGAAATGCTGAATCGCCATAGTCGGGGTCAAATTCCACCATCTGAAAAGCTGCTAACGCGCCAACATAATCTTCTTCCTGAAACAGCCGCAGTCCCAATGGCATCGCCTGTTGAATACTATCGGAAGGCTCCCAATCAATTGACTCGCCAAATGGCAGATCGAAAGCGAGTATGGCAGCGGCGTAGAGCATGGCAGTTTTGCGACAAATATCATCATCAGCCGGGCACTGCCCCATTAGAACAGCGGCAGCACGCATTTGGCACAGAAAGTCACCTTGTCCATTCGGGTCGCATTGGCGATAGGAGGCACAGGCAGCAACATAATCAACCTGTGAAGCTGTTGGTTCAATCAGGGCTGCCGCGCGCGGGTCACAGCCATCTTCCCACCAGCTTTGTTGCTGCCCGAAGACAGGCTGAAAGGGCATCACGAACAACAGAACGAACAGACAGACACGCCCCATCGCACACCTCCCTGCTGTCTCTACGACACCATTATGTTTGATCTTTCTCCGGCGGCGGCACAATCGGCCCCACATTCTCCGGGTGTTTGCCACGCTGATTCTTGTAGAACTCCCGGATAATCTCAAAGTCGGCGTGAATATCGCCCGTCGGCATGAAGGCAATGGGGATGCCCGCACGCTTGTTGTCGTAGTCGACATACCCCAGCGCAATGGGCACGCCTGCGCCCAGCGCAATATAGTAAAATCCGGTCTTCCAGTGATCAACCTTACGGCGTGTGCCCTCCGGCGCGATCACCAACACCATACGCTCACGCTCGTTGAAGGCTTGCACAGCCTGTTCAACTGCGTTGCGCGTCGTCTGGCGGTTAATCGGAAGGCCGCCTGCCAACCGCATCAGCCATCCGAAGGGCGGACGAAACAGCGTGTGCTTGCCCAACCAGAGCAGCCGCACACGCATGGCAAGCGATAAAGCCACCAGAATCACACCGTCCCAGTTGGTGGTGTGCGGGGCACCAACGACAACCATTTTGGGGTAATTGGGCACCGCTTCATCCACTTTCCAGCCAAACAAGCCCATGACGAAGCGTGCAAAGCGCGCGATGCCAATGCCGAAATCCGGTGACCGGGTTGTACCGTTCATAGTTTGCCCTCTGCTTTCAGGTGATCGAGCGCCCCGGCCAGCAGCGCCTCAACATCTTTTATGCGCCGGTAGAACAGCGGTCTCTGCCCTCGCAGCTCAAAGCGAACCGTCTGTCCATCCTGTGCCAGAAGCACGACTGGTCGCGCTTTGCCCAACGCGTAACCGAGCTGCAAGTACACATTCGTATCCGCTCCCGTCAGCTCTGCGATGACGACATGCGCCGTCTCGATGCGCTGTCGTGCGCTCTCGAACAAGTCTTCGCTCAGCAGCGCGTCCTCGACCCGCTCGCACAACAAACCCATCGCGTGTACCGGCGACTGTATGCCATAGTAGAATACGTCTTCCAGATCGCCATCGGCGGGCACGAGCGCGACCGCGTGCGGTTTCTCGTTCGGCGTCCCGGCACTGATCACCTGCGACGTCTCCCCAGTCGCTGCTGCTTCGCCCGCGACCAGGGTACGGAGCATGTAGCCCCAACCATCCGTAACCTTGCGCGCGTACTCCGCCCCGGCCAGCGCGTTATCGATCATCGTCCGCAGCCGTTCGGAACGATCTTTGCTGATCTCGACGATGGTGATATGACGCAGCCCAGGGGGTATGCTGCCCGTGTTAAGCGCGTCCATAAACCCGGCGAACTGTGAGAACAGTGCCTCCTGCTCATCCAACGACATGCCCGGCCCATGTGTCGTCATTGCCAGATGGCGCGTATGCGGTGCGGCTTCGGCCAGCGCTTCCAGCACGCGCACAGCAAACTGGCGGATCTGCTTGTAGCCGAAGTGCCGCAGAATCGGTGTCACCACGTACAACACATGCGGCGCGGCGACAGCGCCCTGCGTGGGCGTATAGCGGTAAGCGTCAATCGCGCCTTTCTCCGGCACGAAAGCCTCAACCGGGACACCCACATCCACCAGACGCGCGCCCACCGCCCGGTCAGCGCCATGGAACGTGCCCGCGTACTTGAACGCCGCCACATCAGCCTCAAAGGTGCTGATGTCGCCATGTTCGATGCTGAAGCGGATTTCGCGTTCGCCCGCTTTCTGCGTCGGCACACGATTTCGCAAACTGTTGACCAACCGCGCGGAGAGTTTGGCACGCAGCCCGGCGCGCATATCCTCGTACTGAATGTTCGCCAGCCTTGACCAGGCCTCGCCGCTCAGCAGCACCGGAAACAGCGGGCGTTTGAGCTTCTCCGCCAGCAGGATTTCGCGCTCGACCCAATCAGACTCGGCGCTGTTCACGGACATGATGACGATCAATGCCGCGCAGTCCTCGATGTTCTGCTCGATCATCTTCCACCAGCGTGAACTGGGCGTCAGCCCCTGTTCATCCACCCACACCGCGAAGCCCTCGGCCTCCAGCAGCACACGCAGGTAGCGCATGAACTCCATATCTTGCTTGCTGTAACTGATGAAAATATGCGACATAAGTCCCTCAAGCCTAGCCTGCAATTACCTGCCGCAATACTTTGGTCGGACTGCCCGCTGCCACCACGCCCGGTGGCACGTCGCGCGTCACCACACTGCCCGCGCCGATCACGCTGCCCGCGCCAATCGTCACGCCCTTCAGAATCAGACAGTTCATGCCGATGAACACATCATCACCGATGTGTATCGCCGCCGTCGCGCCATCGTTCGGCGCAGCCCGCCGCCGCGCCGGGGCGAGCGGATGGAAATCCGTATCCGCGATCACTGTGTTGGCCCCGACCGTCACGCGCTGCCCGATGACTACTTCCTGTTCGACGACGATGCTGCCGCCCGTCATGCCGAAGTCATCGCCAATTACGAGCCGCGCCCCGGCCCGCCGCGTACTCAGGATCACCGGATGCTGCGCGCCCAGCGGGTTGCTGCGCGCCGTCGAACGCAGCTCCAGCCGCGCGCCAAGCTGCATCGTACTGCGGCGGTGCTTCTGGATGATCGGCAGTCCATAGAACTTCCAACCCACGCCCCAGCCCACGCCCGCCACCTGGCTGCGCAGCCAGGCCAGCGGCAGCAGCAGCAGACGCTCGATTTCGTTCAGCGCTTTCCAGGGGGTATCCAGCGCCATGCGGGCGGCAGTCAGCGAGAACAGGGGTGGTGGAGGTAAGTCGTGGTCATGCATGGGCACGATGATAGACGCCGCCGAGCAAATCGGCAACCATGCGTCATCCTTCAATCGTGATCATCATCCTGATTCCAAATCGCTTGCTTTCCGGGTAGATCGATTTCCGTTTACGATGTTGTTGTCATACTTCACAACTGACTTTGGAGTATATGAACTTATGTATTCTCGTCAGGCATGGCTGATCCTCTTCTTCGTGTTCACCATTTTCATTGTCATCACGTATCCGACACTGGCATTACCGCCCATTGCGCCGCCACTGCAATCACCCTTAGATGCGATTATGATGACCGATCACACGCCCTCATTCAGCTGGTCAGGCGTGACTACGGCTACAACCTATGAGATTCAAGTCAGCGATAGTGCTGATTTTGGCAACATCTTACGAACGGCAAGCGGGGCTTTCCTCGGTTATACAGTACCCAATCCTCTTCCGCTGCTCGATGGTTTGTATTATTGGCGTGTCCGTGGTCAAAACGTCGATGGTTATGGCGAATGGAGCGAGATTCGAAACTTCATCATCTATACCCTTGCCCCACCCCTGGGATCGCCTGCTGATGGAACGGCGACAACCGATCACACGCCCTCATTCAGCTGGTCAGGCGTGGCAGACGGTGTGACCTATGAAATCCAGATCAGCGATAGCTCGACATTTGCTACTATCCTGCAAACAGTGAGCGGAAGTTTCGTTGGCTATATCGTGCCGAACGGCAGTCCACTTCCTGATGGCGTGTACTACTGGCGCGTTCGCACCAGGACTATCGCAGGTGATGGCCCCTGGAGCGTGATCCGCCGGGTTACGGTCTACACCCTTGCGCCACTCCTGGGATCACCAGCAGATGGTGACATAATGACCGACCATACCCCCTCAGTCAGTTGGTCTGGCGTTTCAGACGGCACAACTTATGAGATACAAATCAGCGATACGTCCACATTTACAACTATCCTGCGCACAGTAAGCGGATTCTTCACTGGTTATACCGTGCCGAACGGCAACCCGCTGCCCGATGGAGTGTACTACTGGCGTGTCCGCACCAGAACTATCGCGGGAGATGGTCCCTGGAGCGTGATGCGAAGCTTTACCGTTCATACTCTTGCACCACCCCTGGGGTCACCTGCTGATGGAGCGACGACAACCGACACAACACCCTCATTCAGTTGGTCAGGTGTGTCGGACGGCACGACTTATGAAATTCAGATCAGCGATACCTCCACATTTG
>JAEUQX010000441.1 GCA_016788625.1 Anaerolineae bacterium | reverse complement strand
TCGCCGGGAACTGCTGTCGCGCCGCTTCGTCCTGAATCCAGCGCAGCGCCTCATCTTCTTCGACATAAAGTGTGCTCACATACTCGTCCAGCCGCGCTCGCTGTGCATCGTTCAACGTGTCTGCCATCCTACACCCCCTGATTAGACTTGCGATACGGTTGTAACGTTTGCTTCAACGTGAAACCCAGTTGTTGGTAGAGCGCAATCGCTCCTGTGTTTGCCGCGTTCACGGTTAGTTCTACGGCTTTGGCTTCTACGAATGTGAACAGCCACCGCGCCGCTGCCGCCACCAGCCGCCGCCCGATGCCGCGCTGCCGCGCGTCTTCGGCCACGCCCAGGAAGTCGATGTAGCCGCTTTCCGCGCCGGGGTCAAGTTTGGCGTAGATATAGCCGTCCAGCGCTTCGCCACTGCGATGCACAAACACACGGTCGCGCTCGCCCAAGCGTGCAACGATCTCCTGCCCACTGTAGTATGTGCCAGGAAAAATGGTATCGTGCAGCGCTGCGAAGGCCTCATGGTCAGCCGCGCCGAGGACATCTGCTTCGCTATGCGGCAGACGGTTCAGCGCCGCACGTTCCAGTCGCAGACTGGCCTCCGCTCCGCGTGCCGTGAAGCCGTGCCGTGCAGCGAAGGCAGCCATGTTCGTGTGCGCGATGCTGACGAACAATTCGTGCTCGCGCGCCTCGCTCAGCAAGCCGTAATCGTGAGCATAGCTGTACAGCGCATCCGCCGTTGAATGCCAGTCCACGCCTGCTGCCAGCGGCCCATACAGCCAGGCACGTCGCAGTTCCGCGTCCACATCCACGCCTAACACGCCGACGATCTGTCCATCTGCCAGCGCAACGATCACGGCTCGTTCGGGATGCGGCGCGAAAGCCAGCATCTGGCCACGAATGTCTTCGACGGTTTCCCCGAAGTAGGCAATCGTGTCCTCTGGGCAGGATTGCAGGCGCGCTACGAAGGCCGCTGCCGCGTCGAGAAGGGGGGCATCCACCTGCTGCGTCAGCCTCAGACCGGCCATGTCACGTCGCCATTCTCTGGCTCGTCCTGTGCCGGTCGTTCGACCACTTTCTCCACCGGGCGGTCACGGCGCAGCGCGTAGTGTTCCAGGTCGCGCGCGACGTAGGTGTTGGGGAAGATGCGCCGCGCCTCGTCAATGATGTCGCGCTCGCGGTAACGGCGCGAGACGTGCGTCAGGATCAGCGACTTGACGCCGCTTTCCGCTGCCAGCGTCGCCGCCTCTTTCGCGGTGATATGGCCGAAATCGCGCGCCGCGTCCGTATCGGCATCCAGGAAGGTTGCTTCGATCACCAGCGCGTCGGCATCGCGCACATGTTCGCGCAGGTTGTCCGTGCGCGCCGTGTCGCCGATGTGCACCAGTTTCGCGCCGCGCTGCTCGTCGCCCAGCACCATCTCCGGGGTGATCAGACGGCCATCACTCAGCTTGACGGTCTCGCCTTTAACCAGCAGCCCGCGCTCTGGCCCTGGCGGCACGCCCAACGCTTCGGCCTTTTCCACCAGGAAAGGGCGGCGCGAATGCTCCTGAAAAATGAAGCCGAAGTTGCCGGAGCCGCGATGGGTGACCGGGAAGGCGCTGACGACGAAATCCTTGCCTTCCATCAGCTTACCCGGCTTGAGGTCGATCAGCCGTATGTCAATCGACAGCTTTTCATATTCCAGTACCACGCCGAAGAGCAGCGCCTGCACCCGGTCGAGCGTGGCCTTGCCGCCCCAGATTTCGATCTCCTCGATGCTTTCCCAGCGCGCAAAGGTGGAGAGCAGCCCGCCCAGCCCCAGGATGTGATCGAGATGTCCGTGTGTCAGCAGGATGCGGTTGAGGCGTTTGAAGCCCACGCCGCTGCGGAGGATCTGGCGTTGTGTGCCCTCGCCGCAGTCGATCAGGAAGCGGTGTTCGCCCGCCAGCACGACCTGCGCCGGCAGCCCGCGATTCACCGATGGCGCAGACGCCGACGTGCCCAGGAAGATCATTTCAAACATACAGGAGTCCTCACGGATACACGGGCAGGGATTGTAGTCAAGCGCGAGGGGCTTTCCTAGACCGCAGTTCCCGCTTGCCTATTGCAAAAAGTTATGCTATAGTGCGATTTGAGGGAGACACCACCCTCTCTTCCCAAGCCTTAACCACACCAACTTTTCAGCACACAAACGATTGCTTTTATCCCGCTTATGCTTAGACGTATCGCGGCTCAACCGCCGCACATCACATTAGTCTCGCATCATTCGCACCCCGCTTGCGTCGCTTAACCTCGGAGCATTTTCATGGACATTGCCGAACTGGAGCATAGAAATCTCGACGACTTACGCCAGATTGCGCGTGACAACAATGTCAGCGGCTACAGTCGTTTGAAGAAACAAGATTTGATTCTGGCGCTGCTGCGCGACAACGCCGAAAAGCAGGGCTACAAACTGCGCGGCGGGGTGCTGGAAATTGTCGATGATGGCATCGGTTTCCTGCGCGCGGAGCACTACCTGCCTGGCCCAAATGACATCTACGTCAGCCAGACGCAGATCAAGCGCTTCAACCTGCGCACGGGCGACATGGTCATCGGTCAGGTGCGCTCGCCGAAGGACTCGGAGAAATACTACGGCCTGCTGCGCGTGGACGCGGTGAACGGCCTGAACCCGGAAGAAGCCAAGAACCGCGCCAACTTTGAAGACCTGACCCCGATTTACCCCAACGAACGCTACAACCTGGAAACCAACCCGCGCATTCTTTCGACGCGCCTGCTCAACCTGTTCGCGCCGATAGGGCGGGGGCAGCGCGGGCTGATCGTCTCGCCGCCGAAAGCGGGCAAGACCACCGTCCTCAAGGAAGTCGCCAACGCCATCAGCAAGAATTATCCTGATGTGCATTTGATGATCGCGCTGATTGGTGAGCGCCCGGAAGAAGTCACCGACATGGATCGCTCGGTCGATGCCGAGGTGATCGCGTCCACGTTTGATGACCCGGTGCAGCATCATGTGCGCGTGGCAGAGATGGCGATTAACCGCGCCAAACGCCTGGTCGAGAGCCGCCAGCACGTCGTGCTGATGCTGGACAGCATCACCCGCCTGGCGCGCGCCTATAACCTGGTTGTGCCCAGCAGTGGTCGCACGCTCTCCGGCGGTTTCGACCCTTCGGCCATCCACCCGCCCAAGCGCATCTTCGGCGCGGGGCGTAATGTGGAAGAGGGCGGCAGCCTGACGATCATCGCCACCTGCCTCGTCAACACGGGCAGCAAGATGGACGACTTGATTTACGAGGAGTTCAAGGGCACGGGCAACATGGAGCTGATGCTCAACCGCAAGCTCCAGGAACGCCGCATTTTCCCGGCCTTCGATATCGAGCAGTCATCGACTCGCCGCGAGGACTTGCTGCTCGGCCCGGACGTGCTCCAGCGCGTTTACACCGTGCGGCACATGCTGGCCCGCCTTTCGGAAGACCCTGAATTGAGCCTGGTCGGCGCGTTCGAGCGCTTTATTAACCAGTTCCGCCAGACGGAGAGCAATGAGGAATTCCTCGACAGCATCCCCGGCGCAAGCGGCAGCAACAACAATCGCAACTGGTTCTAAGCCGATCGCTGATAGCAAATAGTCTTTAGCAGGATACTGAAGAACACAAGCTTCAAGCATCCCGCTAAAGACTAACGACTCAAG
>JAEUQX010000430.1 GCA_016788625.1 Anaerolineae bacterium | reverse complement strand
CGCCAGAGCAGATCGACGGCAATCCCGGCCAGCAGAATCCACCACAGCGCGGCTATCGAGAGGGCACGCCCCAGGAAACGAAACTCGGCCAGCAGGTCAACCTGGCTGTAGAGCCATTCCAGAATGGGTGTTTGTCCGCTGCCCCAGACCATCAGCAGCAGTGCCAGCAGCAGCGCGATCAGGCTGACCCGACGGTAACGCGCGCCAGAGAGCCAGCCCGACAGCGCGGCGATGGCTGTCAGTGTGATGAGCAGAAAGACCGTCGGGCCGATGTAGGCATAGTCAACGGCGACGTAGATCTCAGAGTTACTGGCCTCGAATGTTGTCCAGTTCGGCCAGGGATACGTCAGATTGGCGAAGGCTTGCCCCAGGCTGTAACTCCCCGCCAATCGTCCCTCTGGGTGGATAACCTGCCGCGCGTGCGCCACAAAGTCGCGCGTCTCCCAGATGGGGAAGAATAGCGGCGCGGCCAGCCCAAAAGCCAGCACCCCGGCTATAGCGACGCGCCACAGCCGGTCACGCCGCAAATGCCAGCGCCCATGGTGTCGTTCGACGAGATGCGCGGCGGTGATCACGGCGCAGCACAGCAGGGTGTGCAGCACGTAGTAGATGTTGCCCGCGAAGAACAACAGCATGAATGCGACAGCAAGGGCGACAGGCGCGAGACGGCGGCGACTGTGCAGCATCCACCACAGCGCGGCCAGCACCAGCGGCGGCCAGGCCAGGCTCATCGCCAGTTGAAAGTGTCCAGTGAATATCTTGCCCGCGATCCCTCCGCTCATCATATAGAGCGCTGCCGTGAACACCCGCGCCGCAGCCCCCAGCCCGACCACCCGCGCCAGCGCCCACATGTTGCAGCCAGCAATGATCACAGCGATGAAGATCGCTAACTTGCTGCCCTGCACCCCACCAAGGAGCAGCATGGGCAGGCTGTGAAAAGGGTTGAACAGATAGTTGAAACCGTTGTTGATCAGCGGGACACCCGTGCTGACGAAGGGATTCCAGGTTGGAATATGACCGTAATCCTGCAGGCCGACGCGCGCCGCCAGGATTGCTCCTGCCAGTCGTTCATGTTCCAGGCCGGAGAGCGTGATCTGTGGGTCGGTAATGAGTTGGCGCAGCGGTTCGATATCCATGCCGTCAGGTGCGGGGTTGCGGCTGGCGGGCGAAAACAACGCCCCGTAGAGCAGAGCCAGGAGCAGAATCGCCGCGAACTCGGCCAGCAGGCCGAATGGGATGTAAGCCGTGAGATGAAACAGGCGCTTGAGTCGAAGACGCATGGATGCTGCCGGGTACGCACGTAACAGATCGAATAACGCTGTTCACAGTGTAGATCAGCCCGCCGCGCGGCGCAATGCGGATCAAATTGGCGTGCGGGAGTGTTATAATTCTAACTGTCAACACAGGATATCTGATGAGGGTGTTAGCGTTATGGTCATGGTCGAATATGAGCAAGTCGCTGTTCTCGCCCAAAACCTATCCGATCTGGACAAGATACGCCTGATCGAAGCATTGATGGCGACGTTCAGACACAAACTCGAACAGGAAACCGAGTCCGAACCACCCAAAGCGAGACGGTCATCTTACGGAACGCTCGCGGGGCTATGGGAGGGCGTGAGTGTATCGGCAGAAGATATTGATGAAGCACGACGCGAAATGTGGAAGAACTTTCCCCGTGAGGATATCTGATGATACGGGCGGTTGCGGATACTCACACCGTGATTTGGTATCTGGCTAACGATGCGCGTCTTTCTTTCGTTGCAAGACAGTCCATGGAGGCGATAGATCGTGCTGACGACCAGATTGGGCTGTCCAGCATTAGTTTTGTGGAGATGGTTTATCTCATAGAGAAGGGCAGAATACCTGCCCAACGATTCACCGAATTGGCAACCGCACTGGCTGCCCCCTATAGCCTTCTGGTTGAACTTCCCGTTGATCTTCAGGTGGCGCGGGCGCTGGCACGGGTTGATGTGCAGCAAATACCTGACATGCCCGACCGCATCATTGCCGCTACTGCACTGCATCTGAATGTCCCTGTCATCAGCCGCGATGGGAAAATCCGCCTCTCTGGCCTTACCACCATCTGGTAGGTTGTTCAATCCAGCACTGGTTTTAACGGGCAGCACTGCCCACTCCACCGTTTGCTAACCCCGCGTAATCTCGGCACAATTGTCCGCAAAAAGGAGTGCATCATGAATATCCGTTTTGATGGAAAACGCGCATTGGTTACGGGGGCGGGAAAAGGCATTGGCCGCGAGATCGCTGTGCTGCTGTCTCAGCTTGGGGCGAGCGTGGTTGCTGTTAGCCGCACGCAGGCCGACCTCGATGCTCTGCGTGCCGAAATTGCCTGCGAAACCATTCAGGCCGACTTGTCCGATGCGCAGGCCGCGCAGGGTGCCGCCGAGCAGGCGGGGGCGATTGATCTCCTGGTCAATAATGCGGGCATTGCCATCATCGAACCGTTTCTGGAGATGTCGCTGCATGGACTGGATGAGACATTGGCCGTCAATCTACGTGCGGCGGCGCTTATCGGGCAGGTGGTGGCGCGCGGTATGGTACAGCGCGGCAAGGGCGGCAGCATCGTCAATGTGTCCAGCCAGGCATCGATGGCGGCGCTGCACGGCCATGCGGCCTACTGCGCGTCCAAGAGTGGGCTTGACCACCTGACGCGCGTGATGGCGCTGGAACTGGGGCCGCACCAGATTCGTGTGAATGCCGTGAACCCGACGGTGATTCTGACGCCGATGGGCGAGAAGGTCTGGGGCGACCCGGAGAAGGCCGCGCCGATGCTCTCCAGGATTCCGCTGGGGCGCTTTGGCAAACCGCATCATGTGGCACACGCTGTTGCCTATCTACTGAGCGACTATGCCGATCTGATTCACGGCGTCACGCTGCCGGTTGACGGCGGTTTCCTCGTCGGATAATGTGAATCAAAGCCTGATAAACAGGTCGGAACAGGTAAAATTACAATTCGC
>JAEUQX010000324.1 GCA_016788625.1 Anaerolineae bacterium | reverse complement strand
TCGCTTTGCGGTACGGCCTGCGCGGACGACACCGCCTGCTCTGGCGCGATGTAGTGCGCGCTGCCGAAGGTGTTGCCAATCGTCCCTTCCGGCACGCTCAACGCCAGTCCGAAGTCGGTCAGCACCGCCTTGCCCTCCGGCGTCACCATGATGTTTGAGGGCTTTACATCGCGATGAATCACGCCCTCCGTATGGGCATAGTCGAGCGCGTCGGCAATGTCACGGATGATGCGGCGGATTTCCGCGTAGGTCATGCGGGTGTTGGCGCGCGCATGGTTCTTCAGGATCGTCCGCAGGTCACGGCCTTCGATGAAGCTCATCGCCATGTAGTAGGTCGTGCCCACCTGGTCGAACTGGTAAATGCCGACGATGTTGGGATGGTTCAGGCGGGCGATGGCACGCGCTTCGTTGGTGAAACGCTGGCGGTATTCCTCCGCTTCGTCACCGATCAGATGCACATCGATCACCTTGACGGCGGCATAGCGGTTGAGCTTGTTGTCTTTGCCTCGGTAGACGCGGGCCATGCCGCCCTGACCCAACAGGTCAACGATCAGATAGTCGCCAAGCTTCTTGCCAATCAGCGGATCACTGCTGGACATAGGAGGTCTTTCTCTGCCATTGGTTTCATTAGCGCTGATAAACGACGACGATGGCGACAAGCGCCGAGACTATATTACCGTAGATTTCCGCCTTGCCCAATTAAGGCTCACTGAGCGGTTGTGGATGTGGAGATGTATCCACTGCCCGGCGCTGCTTTGTCACGCTTCAAACGCACGGTTATACTGGTGCTGAACAGATTGTTTTATACGCAAACTGCTGTCTATTTCATTCATTGCGGCTCTTTTGGTGTGAATAGATGACTACTGAACTGATCCTCGGCATTGATATTGGGACGACCAACGTCAAGGCGATTCTGGCGACCCCCGATGGCCGCGTCGTGACGCAGGCGAGCGAAAGTTATGGCCTGCTGACGCCGCGCCCCGGTTATGTCGAACAGCACCCGGAGGACTGGTGGCAGGGCACGGCGCGCGTGACACAGGTGGTCATGCGCCAGGCACAGGCACGGCCGGAGCAGGTGAAGGCCATCGGTTTGAGCGGGCAGGGCGCTGGTCTGACGCTGATCGGGCATGACGGCAAGGCTATCCGCCCCGGCATCATCTGGATGGATGCCCGTTCCGAAGCGCAGTGCGCCCAGATGCGTGAACGCTGTGGGCCGCGCATCCTGGCGATCAACGGCAAACAGCCCGCCCCCTACAACAGCGACCCCAAAATCCTGTGGCTTCAGCAGCATGAACCGGACTCGTTGTCACGAACGCGAACATGGGTGACGACGACCGGCTATGTCAACTTCCGGCTGACGGGTGAAGCCGTGCTGAATGTGTCCGACGCCAGCATCCCGTTCGGCTTTGACCAGGCGGCCTGTGACTGGTCGGATGAACTGATCGCCTGCTTTGGCGTACCGCGTGAGATTTATCCGCGCGTCGCCCGCTGCCAGGAGATCATCGGTGGACTGCTGCCCGACGCGGCGGCAGCGCTGGGTCTCAACGCCGGGACTCCGGTCATCGCGGGTGGCGAGGACACTTCGGCGGCGGGGTTAGCAGTGGGGGTCAGCCAGCCCGGTCAGGCCATGCTGTCGTTGGGCACGGGCGGCTCGCTGTACGTCGCCACCGAGAAGCCGCTGGCGCACCCGCAGCTCCTCACCTTCGCGCACGTCCTCGAACAGCAGTGGTTCATCGGCGGGACGATTGTCGCGTTCGGCGCGGCACTGGCCTGGGCGCGTGACCTGCTGGGGCACAGCTCGTTTGACATCATGACCGAGCAGGCCGCACAGAGCGAGCCGGGCGCGGACGGCCTGCTGTTCTTGCCGTACCTGAGCGGCGAATTGCAACCGATCAACGACGGGCACGCGCGTGGGGTATTCTTCGGCCTGAGCCTGAACACGCGCCAGCCGCAGCTCATCCGCGCGGTGCTGGAGGGCACGGCCTTCGCCATGCGCCACAACATCCAGGTCGCGGCGGAGATTGGCGCGCGGCTGACCGAACTGCGCGGCGTGGGTGGCCCAACGCGCAGCCCGCTCTGGTGCCAGATCATCGCCGATGTCACCCAGCACCCGCTGACCGTGCTGAAGGATAACCCCGGCGCGCCGCTGGGCGATGTCTTCCTGGCGGCGGCAGCGGTTGGATTGATAGCGGACGCAGGGGCAGCGGCGGCCAGCGCGGCGCAGATCGAGCGCGTTTATCTGCCCGACCCGGCAGTCAGTGCGCGTTATGACAAGCATTTCGCCGTTTACCAGATGCTTTACCCGGCGCTGAAAGCCTCGTTCGATGCGCTTCAATAAGCCGCTGCGAACGCAGATTGGCTAACGGTTTCACGCAAGGGTGTTCCCATGACGCAGTTACTGCTCGGTATCGATGTCGGGACGACGGGTGTAAAAGCCGCGCTGTTCACGCCGGATGGCAGGCTCGAAGCCTCGCACAGCGTCGAGTATCCGACGCACCACATCCGCCCTGGCTGGGTAGAGCAAAACCCCGATGACTGGTGGACGGCGACGTGCAGCGCGGTGCGCCAGTCCCTTTCAAGCGTGGCTCACGCAGCAGAACGCATCGTCGGGCTGGCGGTGAGTTCACAGGCACCCACGCTGCTGGCGCTGAACGATCAAGGTGAAGCGCTGCGCTCGGCCATGATCTGGATGGACAGGCGGGCAGAAGCGGAAACCGCGCAGATGGTCGAGCATCTGGGCTGGGAGCGCATCTTCCAGATCAGCGGCAACCGCCCCGACCCGTATTACGTCGCGCCCAAGATGCGCTGGTTGCAGCAGCATGAACCGGATGTGCATCGCCAGGCGCGCTGGTTTGTGCAAATCCCCGGCTATATCAACCTGCGCCTGACAGGAGAGGTCAGCCTGGATGAAGTCCACGCGGGGCTGATGCAGCTTCAGGACTGTCACAGCCGGACGTGGTCAGCGGAGTTATGTGCGGCCTGCGGCGTCAGCCCTGACCAGCTTCCGCCTGTCTACCCCGGCCATCACCTCCTGGGCGAAGTCACGCGGGCGGCGGCTGAGGAGACGGGACTGCGCCCCGGAACGCCTGTAATGGTCGGCACGGTCGATGGGGCGGCAGCGGCCATCGAAGCGGGCGTGACCGAATCTGGTGCTGTGGCAGAAATGACGGGCACATCCACTGTCCTGCTCATCCCCAATCCAGCGACGATTACCGAGGCGGCATTCATCGCCGTGCCGCACGCATTGCCGGGGCTGCACCTGCTGATCGGCGCGATGGTGTCGTCGGGCGCGAGCCTGCGCTGGTACCGCGAACAGTTCGGGCGCTGGGAAGCGGACGAGGCCGAACGCAGCGGGCAGGATGTTCACGACCTGCTGCTGAGCGAGGCTGCCACCGCCCCTCCCGGCAGCGAGAACCTGCTCTTTCTGCCGTACATGATGGGCGAGCGCGCACCGATCTGGCACACCCAGGCGCGCGGCGTGTTGTTCGGTCTATCCCTGTCAACCTCACGCGGGGCGGTCATACGCGCAATCCTGGAGGGCACGGCCTTCGCGCTGCGCCACAATATTGATGTCGCTCGGCAGGCCGGGGTGGAAGTGCGCGAAATCCGTTCGGTGGGCGGCGG
>JAEUQX010000281.1 GCA_016788625.1 Anaerolineae bacterium | reverse complement strand
AACCATGCTGTTGGTATCAGCGCGAACACTATTCGCAGCATGAAGCAGCAGATTGGCGAGGCAGCCTTCGCGGCGGCCTGGCTGGCGGTGACGGGCGAGGACGCGCAGCCGGAGTGGCTGGAACCTCACCCCCTGGCCCCCTCTCCAAGGGGAGAGGGGGAGGGAGAAGACGCGCGGTTGGCTGAGGGACTGCGCGCGCTGGCAGCGGTCTACGCGCAGGGTGGGGCGGAGGCGGTGCGCGCCGTGCTGCGCCAGGCCGGGGCGGACGACGACCAGATCGAGGCGCTGCTGGCACGTGTGGCCACTTCCCCTCTTCATGAGGGAGAGGGGGCAGGGGTGAGGGCTACGTCCACGCTGCCCGACGAGACGCTCAACCTGCTGGCGGGCAACACGGCGGCCGTGATGACCGATGCACCGGAGAAGCGCGAGGAATGGCGTGTGGCGCTGCGGAATTTCCGCGAGCAGGCGGCAGCCAATGGCGCGGATTGGGCGCACGAACTGGCGCTGGCAGAGGCGCTGCTGGCCGTGCTGGATGGCGTGTCGCCCGCCCTGCCCGCCGATAACCCCTATGCCGGGCTGGTCGCGCAGGTGCTGGAAGTCATTGCGCGCGGCGGCTAGGCACGGCGCTGGCCGAAGCCTCGCAGCGGAGACACAGGTAAATACGCCGAGGGTGCTGCCATATCCGTTACTGAAGTTCCAACCCCTTCACCCAAACCTGATCACTTCAGCGTCAGGCAGCCCTGTAGCGCGAGGTTCGGAGGCTGTGCAATGTTGTCACGCGGCTACCCCCGCATTACCCGGCTTTCCCCATCCTCCACCATCAAGTCATCGACCCCAATCTCACCATCATCTTCGAGGTGCGCATGGCGTTTGGGCTTCTCGCGCTCGTCCCAGCCTTCCAGAAGGAGTCGGGCGAGCAGTTCCTGCTGGAGCTTGCGCTGCGCTTCGGGTAGGTCGAGCAGCACCGTCTGGCGCTGCAACGCGACGCTCGTCGCACCACTCAGACTGAGCGTCAACAGGCTGAGCAAAACCGACTCGCCGGATACGGCGAACGGGCCAAACAGGATGGGTATGATCAACCAGGACAGCAGAATGCCCGTGACGACGCTGGCGATGGAATACCGCAGATAGGCTGCTCGACGGCGGCGCAGCTCACGCGGCAGTTCAGCGTCCACCTCTCGGCGCAGCGTATCCAGCGGGTCGTCGCCGTAATTGGCCTGCACGCGTGGGGCGTATAACTGCTCCCACGTCCGCTCAACACTTGGCGTTGTCCCCGCCATTTGACTGACCAGTAACCAATGCCCCAGCAGCGCAAAACCCCACAGTACCGGGGCGAACAGCACATAGGGCGGCAGCGACAGGCGAAACAGCACCATCATCAGCAGCATGGCCGCCAGCGCAGAGGCATAAAGAACACCGTGCAGCCGCAGCAGCCGCTGGGCACGAGTCTGTTGTAGCGCTTGTTTCGTCATCGTGACACACCCTCCCCGTATTTACGATGCTATACGCAGGAGTACGTGCGTGCGTTTCACCCTACGGCAAGTTCGTGTGTTTAATCTGTTTTAGCCATCACGACATTGAGCTTAGCGTTGTCCGCTTTGAGGTAAGCGTTTACCCCCGCCGCAGCCAGACGAATTGGTACGGTTCCAGCACAAACAGGTCGCGAATGTCGTGTGGTGTTCCGGTCGTCATGTCGGTGTGTGCGCCCGTCAAATCCCAGTGCGCCGCCAGCGCGTCGCGATGCACTGCCTGCTGGCGCTCGCTGAAGTTCGCCAGGCACAGGATTTCCCCGTTGCGGCTGTAACCCAGCACATGTGTGTTGCCCGTGTCGAAGAATGTTGTGCCCGTGTTCGCCAGCGCGGGCGTGCGCTTCCGCAGCCAGATCAGGTGGTGCAGCGGTTGGAAGATGCGTCCCGGTATGCTGGCCGCGTCAGTGCGGTCGGCTGCGCGCTCCCAATCGAATGCCGGGCGATGCACCCAACGGCTGTCCTCGGCTTTGGCGGGAACCCGCTGGTACGAGTAATCATTCAGCGTGCCGATCTCGTCGCCCAGGTAGATCAGCGGGATGCCGCCCGCGCTCAGCGCCACGCTGTAAATCAGCACGATGCGCCGAATCGCGTATTCGATCACCAGCTTGTCGTTACTCTCGATTGCCTGTTCCAGCCCAGCGAGCGAGGCACATGTCCCGGAAATCCGCATGTCCTGGTTGACCGGGTTGTAGTTGAACGGCAGCCCGCGCGCGAATGTCCCAGGGAATCGCCCGCTGTAAAACTGGTTGAGGAACTGGCGGTGATCGTAGCCGTTGATCCACAACTCGGCGGCATCCTCGTCCGCGAACGTCCAGCCGATGTCATCATGCGAACGAATGTAGTTCACCCAGGCACAGTCCGCCGGAAGCTGAAAGCGGCGTATCATCGAGTGCCGCAGCAGCTTCACATCGCGCGTGGCGATGGCCTCCCAGCACAGCGCCATCATCGTTGGGTTGTACGAAATCGGGCACTCCTCCCAACTGACGTAGCTCTCCACATCGCGCGGATGCACGATGGCCTCCGATTTGAACAGCATGGCCGGAGCGACGATGCGCGTGACCGCATTGAATGCCTGAATCAGCGCGTGCACCTGCGGCAGATTTTCACAGGGCGTGCCCAACTGCTTCCAGATGAACGCGACTGCGTCCAGTCGCAGGATTTCGATGCCGTTGTTCGCCAGGGCGAGCATCTCGCCCATCATGGCGTTGAAGACTTCCGGATTGCTGTAATTCAAGTCCCACTGGAAGCTGTGGAACGTCGTCCAGACCCACTTTTGCATCGACTCGTTGAAGGTGAAGTTGCCGCGCCGGTGTTCCGGGAAAATCTCGCGCAGGGTACGTTCGTATTGATCAGGCAGCGTGCGATCTTCAAACAGGTAATAGTAACCCTGGTAGGTCGGGTCGCCCTGCTGCGCCTTCTGCGCCCACTCGTGTTCGTCCGAGGTATGGTTGAACACGAAGTCCAGCACCAGGCTGATGCCCTGCGCGCGCATCTCCCCCGCCAACTGCGCCAGCTCGGCCATCGTGCCGAGCGCCGGGTTGACCTCGCGGTAGCTGCTGACGGCATAACCGCCGTCGCTGTTGCCCTCCGGCGCGCGGAACAACGGCATCAGATGCAGATAGGTCAGCCCCAACTCTTTGAAGTAGGGCAGGCGCGCCTGTACCCCGGCCAGGTCGCCCGCGAACAAGTCGACATAGCACACGCCGCCCATCATCTGCTCGCCCTGGAACCACTGCGGCGCGGCCTCGCGTTGGGCATCAAGCGCCTTCAGGTCAGCCGGACGCTGCGCGAACATCTGCGCGGCATGACGCAGGATCGCCTCCAGGTGGTAAAAGAAGTCATAATGCCCTCCGTAAACGCTGTGCAGCAGGCCGAACAGGCGCGGGAAATACTCGTCCAGACGCTTGAGGAACACATCGCGGTCAGGCGTCTGCGCCAGTTCTGGGAGTATGCGCGGCAGCAGGCGCTGCAGGGAGAGAATGGCTTCGCGGTTGAGATCAACGGTTGGCATCGGCACGTTTTCCAGGGGTAAGTTGTTTCAATTAGGAATAATTATACCCAGACTAGTCGCTGTGCAGCGAGTATCTGGGTAAATCGATTCAGCCCTGAACAGACCGCCAATCGCTATTCTGAACGTCACATGCTGATCACTACAGCTTCAAGTGAACATGTAGGCGTCCCATGTCGTGATTACGAACTCGCCGCGCGCAGTGTATCCAGCGCGGCTACTTCGGCCTCGTAAATCGCCTGAATCCGCGTACCCAAATCAGCGAATAAGGCGCCCACGTCGTCAATGGGCGGGTTGCTGCTGTATTCCTCGGCCAGTTCCTCAAGCTGTATGCTGATCGGGCGCATGGCATCCTGCTCGTTGGCGCGATAGTGCGCGTAACGTTTGCGCATCAGCTCGGCGGTTGGGGCGAGCGCGCCGGGCAGTGCCGCTTCAGCGAAACCGCGCCACAAGTCAGCGACCGCACGGTAAGACGCAGCAGCATCTTTCAACGCGGATTTGCCCAGCACGCCAGCCGCCTCGTCGAGGAAATCGGCATAGAGCGCGCGCAGCCCTGCGCCGTCCGTACCATCCAGCGCCACGCCTTCGAACACCGAGCGCAGCGTGATGTACAGCCCCAGGCCGTTCTTGAACACCACAGGCCAGCCCTTCTTGTTCTTCGTGTCGGTGAAAGTCTTCGCCCACTTCTTGTAGACGGGCAGCGCGAACGACTCCGAGTCGCGCCCCAGGTGTTCCAGGTGATCGGTGATGCCCGTGTTGATCGCGCCTGGCAGATCGATCTTGTCGGGTTGGCCGGGGATGATCAGGCGATTCTTGTCCGAGCCAATCCGCCCACGCCCGGCAGCCATCACCTCGGCGGATACGCGGTAATGCTGCGCCGCCAGGTCATCCACGACGAATTCATCACCATCGCGACCATGAATGCCGATGATGTGCACGCTGTATCCCTTGAGCGAGTCGGGGAGCTGCTGGTGCGGCATGTGCGCCTTGTCTACCCAGGCGACGACCGGCCCGCTCTCCAACCCGGCTTCCAGGTTAGCGGCTGCACCCTTGGCACCGGCAGTTTCCTTGAGTACTGGCGCGAGGTTCAGTCGTTCGCACAGCGCCATCATGTGCTCGGCGCCGTAGTTCCAGCGATTGCGAAAGCCCAACACGATCAGCGGGTGCGCTTCGCGCGTGAACTCCCACAGAATGTAACCCGCGCCCAGCCCGCCGCCGATGCCCAACAGCATGGCCTCGCTGAACGGCTGCTGCGTGTGCGGCGCGACCACCCCTCGCGCGGCCAGGACGTTCTTGAGTGCGGCGGTGTTCTGGTGGATGCCGCCAGAGAATACGGTCATAGCGCGAAGACTCCTAAATCTCACCCGTGAATATGAAGATCGGCTGTCCGTCTGGCGAGCGCATCAGGCCGTGTTCAATCGTGCCGTCCGGCAGGGGGAAGAGTGCCTGAACCGCCAGCCCGTCGGCCATGAGCTGCTTGATGCGTGCCGGCATGTCGCCCGCGAAGTAGGTGATCGTCGGCGTCTCCTGCTTCTCTTCACCATAGACGTGCAGACCGAGTACGATCATCCCGTCGGTGAAGATGCCCCAGGGCTGCGGTTCGTTCGAGGAATGCAGTCGCTCAAAACCAAGCTTCTCCCAGAACTGAGCCGCCGCCTCAAAATCATCGTCGATATTCAGTGCGAACTCACCGAATTTGCCCAGACGTGAGATCGGCTTGCGGTTCAGCGCGTCGCCAGCGGGCATCGGCGCGCTGCTGGCCGCCGCCGATACAATCACATGCAGGCCGCCCGCACCCGTGAAGCTGACCGCGCCGTCGTGCTGAGTGAGCGTCAAGCCCAATCCTGCCAGCGCCGCGAGATCGCCGCCCATGTAGTGCAGCGTCGGCACGGTGGTCAATCCCGCGCGCAGCCGCATGTTCAGACTGCCATCGGTGAACAAACCATCCCCAAGCGCCTGATACCCCAACTGCGTGTAGAAGGCTTCGCCAGCGGCACTGGCCGGGTTCAGAATCTCAACATAGTTACCGAGCTTCACATGACCCTCCTATGGTATGACGATCAGTTCGTTCTGCGCCGCATTGATCGACGCGGGATAAATGTGTTCGAGACCAGCGGGCAGCTTCAGGATAGGGGGCTGCCAGTGCGCGCCATATTCACACAGCGACTTGAGCCAGCCCATAAAATTCAGCCAGCCGTAGTGCAGGCCGTCGGTGTTCTCGTCCGGGGCAAAGCCGCTGTGCACCAGCGTCACGCGCGTCCTGCCACCCGAGCCTTCCAGCGTCCAGGTCAAGATGGTCTCGCGCTGCGGATCCGGCCAGGATAGTTTGAGCTTGTCGTTCGGTACGATCTCCAGGATTTTGAGCAGGCCGTACTTGTCACCCCACCCGATGTCGTACAACCCACCGACGACGGGCACGACGCTGGAACGGCTGGCGAACCAGCGCTGAATCTGCTCCGGTTTGATCAACGCCTCGAAGACCGTCTCCG
>JAEUQX010000197.1 GCA_016788625.1 Anaerolineae bacterium | reverse complement strand
ATGAAGTGTTTTTCGCTCAGGTGCCAGCCGCGTGGGCGCACCATCAGCACGGCGGGACGCTCGTTCAACTGGTAGTGCTTGCCTTCCGGGCTGGTGTAGGTGATCTGGCGACGTACCGCGTCGCGCAGATTAATCTGTCCTTCGATCAGATTGCTCCATGTGGGCGAGTTGGCATCCTCGAAATCGGCCATGAAGACCTTCGCGCCAGAATTCAGCGCATTGATCACCATCTTGCGGTCGGTCGGGCCGGTGATCTCCACGCGGCGGTCGTGCAGATCAGGCGGAATCGCTGCGATGCGCCAGTCGCCCGCGCGCACATCCGCCGTTTCGGGCAGAAAGTCGGGGCGCTCGCCCGCGTCCAGCCGCGCCTGCCGCTCAACGCGCAGCGCCAGAAGGTCGTTCCGCCGGGCGGTAAAGGTGCGCGCCAGGGTCGCCAGGAAGGTCTGCGCAGCAGATGTCAGAATAGTTTCGTATCCGGGATGCAGCGGGCCGCGAATGGTTATGCCATGCGTCATGATTCAGGCCTCATTGGGTATTGTTCCTACACATTGTCGGATGGGTGCAGCGCGGGGTGGCAGTGGTGGTTGGTGAAAGCGCCGCATCGCTACAGTGGTGCAGTTATCGATTAGCGCTAAGTGTAAAGCAGAAAGCGCAGCAAATACTCGCGCACTGCTGTGAAACTTTGCACAAGTTTTTTGGACACTTTGTCGGATAATCTAACGCGCGTTAGATTACAATACTAGTGACGAACATCCTGTTTCACCGCGATGAAGCTCGTGGGACACCCGGCCGCGACGCGGTATAGTTGAGTTTCAACTATTGTCGAAAAGTGAGATCACATCTACATGCCCCAGCGAACTGACCCTCATGCGCTGCTGAACGACCTGCGTGAACTGCGCGAGGCTGTCTTTGAGGAAGGCCAGGCGACCTTTGCCCGCTGGCGCCCACGCATCCAGCGCCGCGACTTCCTGATCAGCGCGCTCAACCTGGCCTACTATCTGGCGCTGCGCCGCCGTGATCTGCGTCCACTCCAGGCCGAACTGATGCCCTGGGGGCTTTCATCGCTGGGGCGCATCGAGGCGCGCGTGATGCCCAACCTGGACGCCGTTATCGCCACGCTGGGCGCGTTGTGCGGCGACGAACTGCCGCATCCGCGCCTGTCGCTGTTCGCGCGTGGCGAACGCCTGCTCACCCGCCACACAGAAGCGGTCTTCGGAGCACAAACACCCGACCGCCGGGTGCGCATCATGGTGACAATGCCTAGCGAGGCCGCCCATGATTACCTACTGGTGCGTGACCTGCTGGCGCGTGGGATGAACTGCATCCGCATCAACTGTGCTCACGATAACCCCGACGCCTGGGGGGCGATGATCGCGAATCTACGGCGCGCAGAAGCCGAGACGGGAAAGGGCTGCAAAGTCGCCATGGACCTGGGCGGGCCGAAAACCCGCACCGAGACCGTCCTCGCGCCCAAGGGCGAGCGGCTCAAGGTAGGCAACCGCCTGCTGCTGCGCCGCGATGACCCGCGTCATGACTCGGACTTCCCCTTCCAGGCGAGCTGCACGATTGACGAAATTTTCCAACAGGTGGGCGTGGGCGCGCAGGTCTGGATGGACGATGGCAAGATGGGTGCGCGGGTGGAAAGTGTCGACGCGCGCGGGCTGGTGCTGGTCGTGACGCACACCAAACACCAGGGCGTTAAACTTCAGCCTTATAAGGGACTGAACTTCCCGGATACCGAGTTGAAGCTGGCGGCGCTGACGAGTAAGGACATTGAAGACCTGGACTTCATCGCTCACAATGCCGACATCGTGCATTATTCGTTCGTGCAGGACGCGCACGACATGATGCGTTTGCAGGACGAACTGGCGCGGCGGTTGGAAAACCCGCAGCGCATCGCCATCGTCGCCAAGATCGAGACGCAGCGGGCGGTCAACAACCTGCCAGAGCTGATTGTGCAAGCGGCGGGACGGCAGCCGCTCAGCGTGATGATCGCGCGCGGTGATCTGGCGGTCGAGATCGGCTATCAGCGCCTGGCAGAAATGCAGGAACAGATTCTGTGGCTGTGTGAGGCGGCGCATGTGCCGGTAATCTGGGCGACGCAGGTCTTGGAACAGCTCGTCAAGAAGGGCACGCCTTCACGCGCGGAGATGACCGACGCGGCGATGGCCGAGCGCGCCGAGTGCGTGATGCTCAACAAGGGGCCGTACATCCGCGAAGCTGTTACTATTCTGGATGATGTGCTGACGCGAATGCAGGCACACCAGCTCAAGAAGACGGCGCAACTGCGAGCGCTGCGGTCGTGGTCTGCCGCGCCGATTCCGCTGCACATATCCGCCGCAACTTCTGATGATGGGCTGCGTATATAAGTCCTAGAAAGATGAATTGAAATACGCAAAGGTGCAAAGCCATGACCGACTACATCAATGAGCCTGTGAAGGCCAAGAACGACGAGTTCGACTATGAGGTGATCGATAATCCCAAGGGCAAACCGAAGGACGAAGTGGTCTACGAACTGGCTGACATTGGCCAGAGGTTCCTGGCGATGATCGTCGACGGCATCATCCTGGGCATTATCACTGGGATTCTCTTTGGCGCAGCGCGTGAACCCGGCTTCGGCGCCAGTTTCGTCGTCGGTGTCGCCTATCAGTGGTACTTCCTGACACGTCAGAATGGGCAGACGCCCGGCAAGATGGTCATGAAGATCCGCGTGATCAAGACGACGGGTGAACCGCTAAGCGACGCCGATCCGATCATCCGCTATGTCGGCACGTACCTCAACAGCATTGTCTTCGGGCTGGGCTGGTTCTGGGCGTTGTGGGACGAGAACCGCCAGGGCTGGCACGACAAGCTGGCGAACACCTACGTGGTCAAGGCGGATGTCTAACGCCGTCTGAAGAGCCGCACAGCAGCATACCGAGGGGGCGCCGCGCAGAGCGCCCCTTTTTCATGCCCGGATGATGCTCGTTAAGCCGAGACAACACAATTCCGACTGATATTATTCAAAAATGTCATAATCAGACGCACAGCGAAAGCCACGATCATTCCACAGGAAATCGTACCATTCATATTTGCGCCACGTAGCTGTAGCCTGATCAACACCAAAATCGAAACTACCGCCTCTCAATACCCTTAGCGTAGTTTGATTGCTTCTTTCTTCGGCAGTCGGCAATGTTGAGGTGCCTTCATTCACTAGACTCTCACGTCCATCGTTGGGGTCATAGGGATACGGATATCTCAAAGTGCCGTTTAGAGTTACGGTATCATAAATAGTAGAAGTGTATTCTCGAAGACTGCCCGCCAAATCTTTTGCTCCAACCCATGATACATCATAGGGTTTGCTGCCTGCTGGTTGCATGATCCCAGGGATTGCTGCATTACTGAAATTTATCCTTACCACGGCTTTAATGGGGTCTGCATCATTACCCCAGGGATAGAGCCAGTTCTCTACACCGCGAGCTGCATATTCCCATTCCGCTTCTGTCGGAAGCCGCATCCCATGTGCAACACACCATTCATGCGCCTGTTGCCATGTGACGCAATTTCGTGGATATCGGGGATCTTTTTCGTTGATGAAACCGTCTTTCGATATTTGGTTCGTGTTGCACTGATCTTCAGGAGGCGATCCATATTGCTCTTGTGTGACTTCGGTAACGCCAATCCAGAATGGGGCATTGAAACACTGCTTATGAACTGGGCGCTCATTTTCGCGCCCATTCGCGTTTCCCATGTTGAAACATCCAGCAGGCACGAGTGCAAGTTCATAGGCGTTATATGTGATGAATTGAGGAACCCAATCTCGATTACGTTCCAGGATAGTTGTTGTCCTAGTTGCCAGCAAAACCAAAATGATTCCGAGAATCAGCACTACAGAACCAATTATTACAATACCTAAGCGCCTCGATATTTGCCTCACTACCAACCCAGTTACCGACTGTGCGGATTTCTTGTTCTCCCGAGGTATGGAATCACTTATCGGAGAACCACTAGGAAAGTGCACCACTGTATTCGAATAATCTGCCGTTTGTGACGAACCAGTCTTTGCTAATGCATACAACCTGCGTAGTTCTTGTTCGTTTTCAAACTTACATTTTTCTACGAACGTGACCCAGTTCTTTGGTGTCGGTAGATTTTCAGCGTCAATCCAGCGTCGAATCGTCTTCTTATGGACACCTTTGAAATATGAACCTCCTCCATCTCCAGCTTCCCAGTTCGGATATTGCCGCGCTAATGCCATTTCTAATGCTTTTGCGAAGTTTTCTGAATGGTTCATAGCAATTACCAATTAATAATAATAGTGATTGTCGTTAATTTTAGTCAACGAACGCAAATTTGGCTACAAGATGAGCAGAATGCACAACTTGGGGAATTTATGGCAGGTTTTGGGAAGGTCTTGGATTGATTATTGAGATAAATTCGAAGGTGTTTGCCATATGCTCGGCAGATAATTTTGCAAATCCCAACCTTGCCTTATCTTTGGAGGCACTAGCCATTATGAATACTAACCCCGCACAATTTTTCCGCAGATTATCTCTTATTGGCTTCTTAAGCCTCATTTTCTTGTTAATGGCTGGCATCACTGTTGGACAGGAGGTAACCGAAGAACCACCTGTCATTACCGAAACGCCGGTCGTGACCGAGGTTCCGACAGAACTGCCAACGCTCGCTCCAACTGAGACTCCAACGCCTGATCCGCCCCCAGAAGCGACTGAACCTGCCGTAGTTCCTACTGAAACCACTATGCCACCTACGGAGACGCTCGCGCCCGAACTGACGCCAGAGTCAACAGCAGTGCCGGAAGTCACCGCTGAACCCTCTCTGGTGCCGACGTTACCAGCCTTGCCCGCCGAACCTGCACTCTCTCTGTTGCTCAACGACAGCTTTGAAGCGGGTAGTGTGGGCTGGTTGCCAGCCCCAGGTGTCAGCCTTGTCAGCAGTGAAGGTGGGCAGGCGCTCGAAATCGCGCCAGAAGCTCTGGCAACCCTGGCTTACGAACCGTTCTACAATGTGGCGGCGCAGGCGCGCTTCCTGCTCGGTGAAGCAGGTATCGCCCGTCTCAGCATCCGTCAACAGGGAACCAGTGGCTACACTGCGCTGGTGGCGGCTAATGGGCGCGTCGACCTGTACCGTGATGCTGTGTTGATCAAGGCGCTAGTCGTCGTGCCGCCGCAGCCCGGTCAATGGCGCACGCTGCGCTTCTCGGTGATGGACGGCGTGCTGCGCGTGGCGATTGACGGCGTCGAGCTGCTTGCCGAGCTGGATAGTGTTCCACTGCCCGCAGGCCGCATTGCGCTACATGCCAGCGGCAGTGCAGTGCGGGTTGATGACTTCCAGTTGTGGGGCGCAGCGGGCGAGGTGCTGGTGCCAATCACTGTTACTCCTACTGTACCTACCGAAGCAACACAAATGTCGGGGGCTGTTGAAGCGGCAGTTCTCTCATATCTCGATGTTGTGCCAAGTTACGGAATAGTATTCGATCCAGCCAGTGTAAAGCAATCTGACAAATGGGCGATTGGTGCTGTCGGGATTATGGCCGCACCAGAAACACATGCAAGCCCTAGTTGGCTCATTTTCCTCGCTCAACAACGCGATGCAGGATGGGTAGTCAGCATTGGAGGTACCACCGAATTCTGGGAGTGGTTCAATCAGATTCCTGACAGTCTGCTCACCCCCGAAGTCAAGCAAATCCTGAGCGCTAGTTTCAACACCAATGTCGAAACAAACGCCAGCTCACCAACACCCAATCTGGGTTTCCCCTTTCCAGTCGGTCAAACCTGGGCGTTTAGCGGCGGGCCACACAACAATAAAGGCGCCGGTTGGCCTCGTCCTTGGAATGCTCTGGATTTCGCTAATGGGTGGTGGCAGCCTGTAGTCGCAGCCGATGAAGGTGTTGCCATAAAGCCGTGTGCAAATCTTGTCGTCATGTTTCATCCTAACGGTTGGCAGACTGGCTATTATCATTTAACGAATATAAATGTGGAGGGTTGGTCATATTATGCCCGTTGGTGGCAGTTGGGTACTACCTCAGAGGAAGCCGTTTGTGGTGGATCGGCGGATGGCCCTCATGTTCATTTCACTCTTTATCGTGACCTTCCGTTCACAGCCACGTACCCCGATATCAACTATGGAGTAGATTGGACTGGAATACACCTCGGCGGTTGGGAGGTTGAACCCACCACGACCAATTATGCCGGTTGTGTACGGCGTCTGTATGATGGCGCACGAGTCTGTGCGGGTGGGCAAATCTACAATGAGGGTATGATTGGCCCCGGCGCACCTAAGCCGCCCACCAATCTCACCGCTGCGCCTGCCTCAATGACGCAGATCAACTTATCCTGGGTGGATGAGTCGGTCAATGAGACTGGCTTTGCGCTTGAGCGCTCGACCGACAACGTGAACTGGAGCAGCGCAGGCAGCGTGGGCGCGAACGTGACCAGCTACGCGGACACGGGATTGGACTGCGCCACGAGCTACCACTACCGCGTGCGCGCGGCGGGCGGCGGCGGCTATTCCGATTACTCCAATACAGCTTCTGCCACGACCAGCTCCTGCATCAAGCCGACCCTGGGGCCAGTCCTGCTGACGCCCACCAATGGCAACCGCATCAACGACAATACACCTGTCCTCTCATGGCGTCCGGTCAGCAACCCCAGCGTCATGTACGAAGTACAGGTGGACACAACCAACACCTTTGCAGCGCCACTCGTCTTCACCGCGACGACGAAGGTAACATCGATTGAGGTGGCGCCGCCGCTGGCCGATGCGCTTTACTACTGGCGTGTGCGCGCGAAGAATGCGGCAGGTAGCGGGAGCTGGAGTACTACCTGGTATTTCACGGTGGATACCGTGCCGCCGGGAGCGCCGACACTCAGTCTGCCAGCCAACGGTGCCATTACCTCCAGCAGCAGACCAACCATGACCTGGGGCGCAATGACCGGCGTGAATCAGTACCGCCTACAGGTTTCCAGTGACGCGAACTTCGCGAACGCGGTCACAGTGGATAAAGCCCTGACCAGCCATGTGCCGGCCACATCGATGGGACAGGGGCTGTGGTACTGGCGTGTTGCCGCTCGTGACATCGCGGGAAACTGGGGCGCATACAGCCTAGCGCGCACGTTCACGATCAATATTCAGACCAGCCCTGCCAACGAGTACAACTATGTGACAACCACAACTGCGCGTCCATCCTTTGTGTGGACTGCCGTCACGGGTGCAACGGGTTACACGCTGGAAGTGGCTACAGACTCTGCATTCAGCGCTATCATCTACACGTCGCCCACCAGCATGGCGACCAGTCACCTGCTTCCAGTGGCGAACGCTCTGGGCTACGATACCTATTACTGGCGCGTGCGTATCACGAATTTACCGAATGTCTCCCCGGTGTATCGTCAGTTCAGCGTCACGCCAACGTTGCCCGTGCGCCCGGTTCTGATCAAGCCTGCCAATCTTGAAAAGACCAATATCAACCCGCCAACCTTCACCTGGAATGCGGTGACCTATGCCTACGGCAGCGTGACCTACAATGTGCAGATCGCTACGTCCAGCACATTTGCTACGGTGATTTTCGGCGCGAGCAACATGTCGATCACCACCCTGGGGCTGAACAATCCCTTGCCGCAGGCAAACTACTGCTGGCGCGTGCAAGCGGTCAACCAGTATGGCGCGAAGGGGCCATGGAGTATCGCCAACTGCTTCACGATTGATACCACCCCGCCACCGCCGCCCACACTGCTCGCCCCGGCGAATGGTGCGATCACCTCCGCCAGCCGTCCAACGTTAAGTTGGAGTGCGGTAACCGATGTTAACCGCTACTCTGTGCAAATTGCATCCAATGCCAACTTCACCAATGCACAGACCATTGAGCGCACAACGACGACCTATCCACTGCCGACTCCGCTAGCACAGGGGTTGTGGTACTGGCGTGTGGCAGCCCGCGACGTGGCAGGCAACTGGGGGGCATACAGCGCTACCAGAACCTTCACCGTCAAT
>JAEUQX010000173.1 GCA_016788625.1 Anaerolineae bacterium | reverse complement strand
TGGTGTCACGTGTTCAGTCGGCAGCATGACCACTTCGGCCTGTGGCAAACGGGCTTGCATCTGGCGGGTGAAGCCTGTCAGGCCGCTGACCTCGCCAATGCCACTTTCCAGCGCCGACGCGAACTCGACCACGCCGACGCGTCCGGTGAGCGGCAGCGCATCGCCCGACCGCAGCAGCGTGGTGCAGGCGCGGGCGGCCTCGTCCATCACGGCCAGATGTTCCGGCGCGCGGATGCTGCTCAGGTCAGCGCGCGGCTGGACATAAGCTGCTTTGAAGGCTGCCAGTCTGCGGTTGGAGTCGTCAATGCTGCTTTGGGCAAGGCGTCCGCTGCGGGCGGCGGCTAGCAGGGCATCGTAGGCGGCTTCCTGGCTGGCGCGTGTATGCGAAAACAGCAGCGCGTCAATCCCGGCCAGCGCGGCCAGCACCGCCGTTTCCCCCGGCCCGTAGTGCTTGGTGATCGCGCCCATCTCCAGGCAGTCGGTGGTGACGATGCCATCGAAGTTCAGTTCGCCGCGCAGCAGCAGCCGCACGACGACGGGCGACAGCGTGCAGGGATACTCGCCGTCGATCGCGCGGTAGAGGACGTGCGTCACCATGATCGAGGCCGTTCCAGCGGTCACGGCGGCACGGTAGGGCAGCATATCGATGTCCAGCAGTTGTTGCAGCGGCGTATCCAGCGCGGGCAGCTCGTTGTGCGTATCGATGGTGGTGTGCCCCGTGCCTGGGAAATGCTTGGGACAGGCCGCGACGCCCGCCGATTGAAAGCCGCGTACAGCCGCCGCCCCCAGCGCGCTGACGCGGGCAGGGTCGCTGCCGAAGCTGCGCGTGCCTACCGAGGGGTTGTCGGCATAATAGGTGATGTCCACGCACGGCGCGTAATTCCAATGGATGCCGAGCGCACGCAGTTCCGCCCCCAGGACGCGCGACGTTTGCTCGGTGAAGTGTTCGGCATCGCGCGCGCAGGAAAGCGCCATCGCGCCGGGGCTTTCGCTGAAGCCTTCGCGCAGGCGGGAGACGGTCCCGCCTTCCTGGTCGATGCTGATGATCGCGCCATACGGTGCGGCAGCTTGCAGCGAGTCGGTCAGCGCGGCGAGCTGGGCGGGCGAAGCGACGTTGCGGGCGAAGAGGACGATGCCACCCACGCGACCCGCGCGCAGCCAGTCGAGGATGTAATCGGGCGCTTCAAGGCCTTGGAAGCCGACGAACAGCATCTGTCCAACGCGAGTTTCGAGCGAGGTGGGCATCAGAAAAGTCATGAGAACTCCAGGAATGAGTCGAGGAAAACTGGAATATTGACATTATCATGCCTTAAAACACGCCAACGCGCGATAGGTAACCTGACTTGGTTTGGGGCGTCTGTAGGGCATGTGCCTGATGCCAAATACAGCCCAACACAAAAAGGGGCGCTGATGTGCGCCCCTCGGTTCAGGCTGTTGTTGTACAGACGATGTGTCGCCTACTGCTGCGCCTGCAATGCGGGCAGCGAGTACATGTAGGCGATGATCTCCAGAATCTGCGCGTCGGTCACATCCGGATAACCGCCGCGTACCGGGTGCGGTATCACGCCAAAGGCGGGCGGCGTATCAACGGTCAGGAAGGTGAACAACCCTATGCCGTTGCGTGCCTGGAGCAGCGCGCTGGTGTTCAGGCTCTGCGCCAGCATGTTGGCACCTTCGCCACCGGAGGCATGGCACGAGGCACAGGCCCGTTCATAGGGCGCTCTACCGGGTGCGAGAACCGCGTCGGAAAGCGGCGGCGCGAACGTCACGCCTTCTGGTTCGGCAGGCGCGGCTTCCGGCGCAGTGGTGGGCGCCGCGGCCACAACCGTCGGTTCGGCGGGCACAGCGGTCGGCTCAACCGGGGCGGCTGTTGGTTCGACCGGAGCCGTTGTGGGCTGGGCTGGCGCGCTGGCCGCAGCGTTGGCCTGAATGTTCAGGTTACGAATGTAAGCGACGACATTGTAGAGGTCACTTTCGGCGAGCATGGGATTGCCGCCGTTGGCGGGCATCGGGACGCCAGTGGTGTTCAGCGGGTCGGTTACGGCGCGGCCTACGGTGATAAAGGCGACGAGTTCAGCGTCGGTCATACCATCAACGAATTCACTGCCGACCAGCGTCTTGCCCAGTCCGGGAATACCGCGACCCGTGAAGCCATGACAGGCCGAGCAAACGGTCTGGAAGATCGCATCGCCCGCCCGAACCATTGCCGGATCTGGCAAGTCTGCCGCAGGTTGTTCGACGGTGGGTTCAGCAGCTACGACAGTCGGTTCAACGGTCGCTTCAACAAATGGTTCTGCGCCCTCACGGGTGCTGGGGTTGGCTGTGAAAAGCGCCAGCAGCAGCAGCGTGACCGCGCCCATCAACACCAGTGCGGGGATCAGTGGAATGTAATCGTCGGAGCGTTCCGGTGTGGGTACAGACATGGTGCCTCAATTCCTCGTAACGACAGAATGTAACCAGTTTATCGTATAGATGCAGTAGTGTCATCTCAAGTGATGACTGTCATAGATAAATGATGACAAAAGGCCTTTACCGCGATTGGCAAATCATCTACCTTGTCCTTATAACTACGCCAAATGTACTACGCTAAATGTACTATACCCTTTGGCGCCACAGAATTGTTCCTGTTTACGAAATCGAGGAGAAACACGGTGACGACAAACTTCGGACGCAGACGCTTTCTGAAAATGGCCGGTATCGGCGCAGGTACGCTGGGCGCGGGCGCGGTTTTTGCCCGTCCTGGCAATCTGTTCCCTGAAAAGGGTCCGGTGACTGGGGCGCATGAGGTGGGTGTGCGTGCTCAGGAATCTGCCGAAGAGATGGATCGCCTGCACTCGGAAGGCGTTCAGGTTTTCCTGGATAATGTTGGCAAGGAACCCAACTTCTGGCGCGCGCCGCTGGAACCCGTGATGGATGGCGACACCAAGGTGTTCAACATCACCTGCCAGGACATCCAGTGGGAAACCTCGCCCGGCATGGCCTTCCCGGCAATGGCCTATAACGGCATGGTGCCCGGCCCGGAAATCCGCGTGACCGAAGGCGACCGCGTGCGCATCGTCGTCACCAACGAGATGGTACAGAGCACAGCTATCCACTTCCACGGCGTACTCGTCCCCAATGACCAGGACGGCGTGCCCTTCATCACCCAGCCGGTGATCAAGAGCGGCGAGACCAGCACCTACGAATTTGTGGCGCGTAATGCGGGCACGCACATGTATCACTCGCATCACAACGCCGCCGAACAGGTGACCAGCGGTTTGATGGGCGGTTTCATCATCGAGCCGAAGGACAAGTCGCGCGAACCCGTTGTGGATGCTGAATACACGATGGTGCTGAACGACACGACCCTGGGCTTCACGCTCAATGGGCGCGGCTTCCCCTATACGCAGCCGATCGTCATGAAGCTGGGTCAGAAGATCCGCGTGCGCTACATGAACGAAGGTCTGATGATCCACCCGATGCACCTGCACGGTCTGCCGCAGCTCGTCTTCTCGAAGGACGGCTGGCCGCTGCCCGTGCCCTATACGGTGGACACGCTGAACGTCGCCCCCGGCGAACGCTACGACGTGATCATCGAAGGTTCGGAATTGGGCGTGTGGGCGTATCACTGCCACATCCTGACTCACGCCGAATCGCGTCACGGCATGTTCGGTATGGTCACGGTGCTGATCGTCCAGGAATAAGCTGGATACCCCGTTCAAACACGAGAGGTGGGCCGCAACGCCCACCTTTTTTATTGTTCTGGCGGCTCGGTGTGAATCGTCACGCGCTCCAGCGTCGGGATTTCCGCGCGCAGCAGCGTCTCGGCGGATTCGGCGATACGATGCGCCTCCTCGACCAGGATGTGCGGCAGCAGCGCGACATGCATCGTCATCGTGAAGCCGCTCTCGGTCGGGTAGACGCGCAGGCGGTGCCAATCGGCGTCGGGGTAATGCGCGCGCAGCAGGTCACTCGCGCGTTCCTTGAGCGCTGCCGCCTGTTGATCTGGCGCGTCAGGGATCGGCAGATCGGGCAGGGCGGGTTCGATGTGCGTGATCACCTCGGCCACGTCGGGCAAGGCCTGCTGCACACCGACCTCAAGCTGGCTGACGCGCTCGTGGGCATAGGCCAACGACTGCCCCGGCGCGACCTCGACGTGCATCTCCAGCACTTTGCCGTTCGGCCCCTCGTGTACGCGCACCTCATGCGTCGAAAGGCCGAGCGCGTCGGCGCAGGCGCGGGCGCGCAGGGCGTAATCCTGTGGTCGCTGGAGATCGGGCACGAAATGCACCTCAACCTCCGCGACGCCCTGAATGTGCTGTTCCAGCTTGCCGCGTATCGCCCCGGCAAGTGTCGCGGCATGGTCGGCGGTCGTCTCCGGCGGTACCTGAATATCAATGTCGATATGCGCGGCGTCCAGCGGCCCCCGGCTGCGCGCCCGTACCACCCGCTCGACCGATGGCAGTTCCTCCACCCAACGCGCCAGTTCCACATCCTGATACGGCGCGGTATCGACCAGCACGCCGCCCGCGCGCCGCAGCACGCCCCAGGCCACCCGCACGATCAGTCCGACGATCAGCAGCGCGGCGACTGTGTCCAGCCATGTCCAACCCAGGCCGATCATCAGCACCATGCTGGCGAGCACCGAGAGCGTCACCAGGATGTCTGTGCCCGTGTGCGCGGCGTCGGCAGTCAGCAGTTCGGAGTTCAAGCGTGCACCCTCGCGCGCTTCGTAGCGGTTAACGCCGATATTGACGACCAGCGTGCCGAGCATGACGGCGAAGCTCAGCGCCGTGAAGGTTGGAGGTTCGCCCGCTGCCGTCAGCCGTTCCAGCGCGCTGGTGATGATCTCCCAGGCCGTCAGCAGCAGGAACGCGCCAATGCCCAGCGCGGCGATGGTCTCGAAGCGGCGGTGGCCGTAGGGGTGGTCGGCATCCGGCGGCTGCGCGGCGATACGATTGGCGACCAGCGCGACGATGTTTGACGAGCCATCGACCAGCGAGTGAAAACCATCCGCCGTAATCGAAAGCGCGCCGCTCCAGATGCCAATGATGATCTTGCTGAGCGCCACCACGACGTTCAGGATGAGCGTGATGACCAGCACGCGGCGCACTTGTTGGCGGACATCAGCGGCGTTGTTCAAGCAGTTACCCTTGTTGCTATCGTTAAGATAGATCGTAACGGCGTCGGCAGCGTTTCGACAATCGGGAAAACCGCTTTTAGGCGCTTTTAACTGGCGGACACGGTTAGCCTATAGCTGATCGCTGTGAGCCGCCGTTGATCAGCGTATGCCTCCAGACTATCGACTACAGGCTAACGACTATCGTCTGCGACCTAGAACCGTCCGGTCATCGCCTGCACGTAGCCCGTCAGCTCGGCATAGCCGTAACCCGTCGCGTCGCCGCTGATGCGTACCGCCCCTTCCCAGTAATCGACGCCGCCGCTGCCATGTAACTCCTGATCAGCCAGCAGCGGCGTAACCGTGATGTCGAGTGGTTCGGCCTCGCCCGTGTCGATGCTGATGTTCCAGCCTGCCGGGTAGGTCGCGCCTGTGTGTGGGCTGAGCCAGGTATCCGTCACTTCAAAGGTGAAATCGCTGGAGTCCAGGTAGCGTGTGCTGCCATCCGCGTTGACCAGCAGCCCGCCGAACGCTGGCTCGCGACCGCCATCCGTCAGGCGAATCTGGCCGAGCATCAGTTCGCGGTTGTCGTCCAGTTGCAGCCCGAACCAGTCCCAGCCCTGCGCGCTGCCGCCCAGGGCGCTGGTGCTGAACTCGTGGTCTTTCCAGGTCGCGCCGCTGACCGTGAAGGTCTCCTCACCGATGCGGATGCTGCCGCTCGTCGCCAGCCGCGTGAGCGAGTAGTAGTAGCTGGCGTTGCCCGCCTCGTCGCTCTTCGGGCTGAGGCCGCCCTGGCCTTGCAGCGCGACGGGCTTGGTCTGTTCCAGCCGCAGGTCAACGGCGAACCTTCCGCCATCCGCGCGGATGCTGGTGATTTCAGCGGCGTCATCCTCGGCCAGCACCTGCCAATCCTCCAGCCACACGCGATAGCGCGGCTCGGCCACTGCGCCCGCCAGCTCCGCGCCCTCGCGGCTGAAGCGCTGCTGGTGATAGTAGCTGCCGCCCTCCACATCTGAGACGGCGAAATGCGCCATGTAAATCTGTCCGCTGCGCCACTCCGAGTCGCTTTCAACGGCTTCCGGCCAGATCGCGCGGCGGAAGATCGTGAACTGGTAACCGAAGTGCCGCCCCTCCGCCGTCTTCACATTGCCGGTGTAGTACCACCACTCGGTTTGAAATTCCGGGTGCGCGCCGAAGTCACGCGGGAACTGCCACTCCCAGGGGGCATCCGCGCGGGCGTACCGGCTGGTATCATCCGCGACCGTGCCGAAATCCGTGCGCGCCGTCACCTGACCGCCGCCGCTGGAGTCGATCAGGCTGAAGCCGAAGACCAGCAGCGCCAGGGCAGCGACCGCCAGCGCAATCCATCGCCACATCCTGCATCATCCTTGTTCTATTTTGCACAATTGTGGTCA
>JAEUQX010000148.1 GCA_016788625.1 Anaerolineae bacterium | reverse complement strand
TGTAATCCAGATGCGGCATGAGCTGCTGATACGCCCGCGTGAAGTCGTGCATGGCCGCCTGTCCGCACATCCAGAGCATTTCCAGCCGCGCGATGCTCAGATCGGCCAGCGGGTCGCCCACGTCCACATCTTCCCAATCGACCACGCCGACCAGCCTGCCGTCCTGCCAGATCAAATTGCCCGGCCAGAAGTCGCCATGCAGCAGTGCTGGGGCGTTCATCTGCCGCAGCGGGAACAATGTCCGCAGCTTCGCCCGCAGGCCTGCCTCATCCACGGTGTCATCGAGTTCATCGGGCTGGTACTGAATCCTCTGCTGCACCATCGCCGCCCGGTCGATGAGGAAGTCCGGCGCGCCCTTAACCTGATGAATGCGTGCCAGCAGCGTGGCATACTGCTGTACGAAGCCAGGTATGTCGCGCGGCGCGAACTCGGTCTTGCCCTCGATATAGCCAACGACGATATACGGCAGGGGATACACCTCACACGACTGATCCAGGTGAACAGGCTTGGCGACGGGCAGTCCGGCGGCGTACACGTGCCGCAGGATGCTGTATTCGTGCAGCGCGACATCAGGGTTGCGCTTGCGGTCGCCTTCGCCGTGGACGCGCACAAGGTACTTGCCAACTGCGTTGTCCGCATGGCGCACATGCAGCAGCAGCACCTGCGCTGATATGCCGCCGAGCATGGGTTCAGCATGAGCGAGCGTATCCCCCGGCCAGACGCGCTGCACAATCTGGGCGAGCGTTGCGGGCTGATCAATCAACATAGCGATGTTCTCCGATTGCGAACTTACATTCCACTCCACCCGTAAGTCCCCTCTACATGCAATGGCGAGGGGACTTAAATGCAGTCTGCCTATGCTTTCCTTCCCATCTGCACAGGGCTTGAAGCGAGGCTCATGGAAAGCGTCATTTGCCTCAAACTCAGCATCACCCGCTGGGCAGCAGCGAGGCCAGCGCGTCACACGCCGGGCACAATCCGTCCGGGCGGATGATGGCGTAGCCTGCCTGCGGGTCTTCGTCGTCATAGCGGTCGAAGTCCACGTTGAAGATGATGATCATCGCGATGGGCGCGGTCTCGTACTCGGCGGCCAGCGTCACCACGTCGCGCAGCCAGGTCGCCTGTTCTTCGACGCTGGTGCTGGTCGCCCAGGCGAAGTTGCCCGGCAGCGGCCCGTAGCCTTCCGGCGAGAGGTAGCCCAATTCTGTGAAGCACAGAGGCAGCCCGCTGCCCCGGAAAGGCACGGCAGCGCGGTTCGCCATCAGCTTGAAGTAGCGCGTGGGGTAGGCATCGCGTGGGTCGCCGCCTGTTTGCTGCGGCGGCAGGATGCCCTCGTTGTAATGTACGCCGATGCAGTCGGCATACTGCGCCGCGCCCGCGTTCGCCATGTTGAAGTAGTAATCGCCGTCGTCACAGCCCGCGCCGCTGCACCCGCCGAAGAAGCCGGTCGGGGCCGGCGCGCCGGTGATCACCAGCACCTGCGGGTCAGCCGCTTTGATCGCCGCGTGCGCCTGCCGCAGCATTTCCACGTAAGCGCGGGCGGAGATGCGTCCGCTCGGCCATTCGCGGTCAATATTCATCTCGTTCCAGACCTCGATGGCGTCCGGCCCCAGCGCGGCGATCTGACCGAGGAACTCGGCGTAGCGCGGGTAGTAGTCCTCGTTCAGGTCGCGCAGTTCGCTCACCTCGCCCGTGATGCTCAGCAGCACGTTGAAGCCCGCCGCGTGTGACCAGTTGATGCGGTCGCGCGCCACGTTGATCAGATTGGTGTCGTTGAGCAGGAAGGGAATCTGCCACTTGACCCAGGTCATGCCCGCGCCCTGCATCAGCGCGATGGTCGGGTCGCTAAAATAAGTGACGTGTCCGCCGACGGGCACAGGCATCTGGTTGACCGGATTCGGTCGTCCGACCAGCGTCGGTTCAGCGGGAGCGGGTTCGGGCGTGGCCAGCGGCGCAACCGGGACGACGACGCTCTCGCCCGCAGGCGCTTGCAGCGTATTGGCAACGCGCAGCGGCCCAGCGGTGGCGAAGCGCGTCTCGCCGGAGCGCAGTTGTACGTGCAGGCGCAGGCTGTACACGCCGTCCGGCAGCACGACAGTCGGCCATGAGGCCAGCACACCATCCACAACCGGGGTGCTGCTCAGCAGCGTGACGGGCAGCCAGACAGGTTCAGCGGCGTCATAAGGCGCGGCTTCCAGGAAATAGCCTTGCAGGTCGGGCGGGTTGACCGTGCCCCGCACCTCTACCACGCCCGCGACCACATACACGGGCGGTGGCCAGGCGATGTTGACCTCCGCATCCTGCGCGGCGACAGGCAGCGCAACGAGCAGTACGAGCAGCCAGAACAGCTTCCGCATAACACACACCTTCCATCTGTTGCATTGTGGAAGGCATTTTACGGTCTTGAACGGTATTCCGCAATTTTCTGGCGTGCTTCGTCCAGGCTGTTGAGGTGGCGCACCCGCCAGAGGTGTTGGGGCAGGAGAACACCCATTACATTGCCCACCTTCTTGAGGATGCCCTTCACACCGATCATCAAGATCATGCCGCCATTCGGGGGGATGTACTGTGCCGCACGCTGGAAGCCGAGCAAATAACCGCGCGGCAGCGTGCCAACCAGGGTGAAATCGACGATCAGGTGTACGGTGTAGAGCTTTTCACTCGCCATATCCCGCCCCTTGCTGGCCGCATTCAGATACTCGTCCCAAGTCCAGGGAGCGATCACGTCCATAAGCAGCATGGTTTCGGCGGAGTCGTCCCAGGCGATATGCACAGGCATGATGTGTTGCAATACTCGATAGTTGTGCTACGTGGGAGTGTATTTACGAATATTGCACATCTTATCAAATCCAAGAAGAGCATTCAACCCGGACTGAAGTCTCATGGGGCGAGACCGCGCGCAGCGGCTATGGAGATCAGGATCGTAGCTGATGCGCTTCTCTCATGCGGCCTTGTTTTTCTCCAAGCGCGATGCACGGCATGATGGGCTTCTACGTCTACTTATTGTAAGGGTCAATCTGTGGCTCAGAGCAGCCCCAGTTCTCGCGCACGAACCAGCGCCTGCACCCGGTTGGATACACCGAGTTTGTCAAAAATATGATGGTTATGTGCCTTGACCGTACCTGTCACTAGATGGAGCCGAGTGGCAATTTGACTGTTCGTCAGCCCCTCGTCAATCAGCTGGAGAATTTCCAGTTCGCGCTCTGAGAGACGATCTGCTGGGACTGGTTCGGGCTTGTCGCTGTGAGTATCCTTGGCAACTGCGGCGGGTATCTCATCGATGAGCAATCGATTCAGCGTTTCGGGCAGTTCCAGCGTCTCATCACACGATTTATCGACCTGCCTCGGCTGTGCGACAAACACAAACACCATGAGTAAAGTGCCATTTTTCAGCCGCTGCATCTTTATATCCTCTCATGATATTCTTTCCGGAAAGCTGGATGAGGAGTTGTTACCGCTCCTCATCCCATATTGATGGAACAATTGATAGACGAATCTATGTCCCTGGCGGCAGGAAATCATAGAAAAGTTGAGTGTGAACGTTTCTGCCAAAGTCACCTGGATGTGGACCATAGGTTCGCCCATCGCTGTGATAGGCAGCAACGATTTCATAAAAATATTCGGACGTAGAAGGGGGGAACGCGTCCATTTCGAGACGAATAGCAGCACTGCCATTCGCGTTTGCCGTAAATGTGCTGTCGGAGCCAGTGTGGATGCCGCAGGGTTTTTCTTCCAGCGAATGCAGGTATGGCAGCGGTGCAAGCTTTACGCACCAGAGGGTATATAAGCCGTTTGAGACTAGATTGTCGAATGTGAGATCCAGTGTCGCTCGGCCACCCTGGAGTGTATAGGTTCCCTGCCCTTTCGCAGCAATCCATTCTGCCACCGTGAATCCCAGGGGTTCGCCTCTGGGGAACGGCCCTATATCAATCGGCGGCTCATAATCCTGCGGAATACGTTCATCGGAGCTGTAGAGGGGGAGTGCCAGAACTTCATCGTTCAGATCCATCACGCGCATCACCCCTCGCTGATTTTCCTTGACCACATACACATCCTGCATGGGAAAGCCCATCTGGATATTCCCTACATCGCTGTAAAACTCGATTTGGGTAATGAGCGGTGGCATGGTTGCCTGCACCGTTCTTTTGGTATCAAAAGGTGTCCAGGTGGGCAGTACCGCCAGCGCGGTCTGGCGAAATTCGGGGCAGACCGGCTCATCTTCCGGGACATTGTAAAGTGTGCGTTCGCTCGGAGTGAGGTCTGCCGAGAGATGGGTGCAGGCATAGGCGATCACATCTTCAAGATGCGTCTGCCAGATCAACGCGAGGCGACGATCACCCGTTATGACATATTGACCATCTGACGAAAAACCGACAAAATCAATTGGCTGAAGGTGTCCGACCAACCGCCTGACTTCCTGACCCGTTTGCACATCCCATAACCGCACCGTCTGATCGCCGCTGCCCGTCAGCGCATAGCGCCCGTCTGGCGAAAAGGTCACACGTCGTACCTGATCTGTATGCCCGATAAACTCGCGGATCATATGCCCGGTCTGAAGATCCCACAAGCGCGCGGTGTGATCAAAGCTGCCAGTCAGTACATAACGCCCATCCAGCGAGATTGCGACGGTTGAAACGGTATCGCTGTGACCAGCGAATTGGCGTATTTCACGCCCAGTCTGTACCTCCCACAGGCGTGCTGTTCTGTCATCACTGCCTGTCAGCACGTACATTCCGTCCGGCGTAAAAACACCGTCCAGCACGGATCCCGTATGTCCGGTAAACGCGCGGATACTTGCACCTGATTGCACCTCCCACAGGCGTGCTGTTCTGTCATCACTGCCCGTCAGCACATGGATACCGTCTGGGGAGAATGCTACATTGATCACCGTCGCAGTATGCCCGATAAACTCGTGAATTGTCTGTCCGGTCTGGCTGTCCCAGAGACGCGCTGCGCCATCGCTATCCCCGGTCACTACCACGTTTCCATCAGCAGAAATATCGAGGTCATTCAGCGCAGCGATATTTGCGAGCATGGTTTCTTCGATCACTTTTCCGGTTTGAAAATCCCATCGCCGCAAGCGTCCATCGCCGCTCCCGGTCAATACGAAACGGTTGTCGTGTGATAAGACAGCGCTAAAGTAGTATGAATCATGTCCGGTGAATGTCGTGCTCAACTCACGAGGTTCCACTTGAGCTGCCACATCCCACAGACGTGCTGTCCGGTCACTACTGGCGGTCACGATATACTGCCCATCCGGCGAAAATACGGCCTGATTTACCGGAGCTGTATGCCCGATAAACCGGCGAATTTCCTGTCCGCTGGCAATGTCCCAGAGGCGCACGGTTTTATCGAGGCTCGGTGTCAGCAAATAGCGCCCATCCGGGGAAAAATGTATCTCATAAATGGCATCGGTATGACCGATATAGCGCTTTAATTCCTGCCCAGTCTCTGCGTCCCACAGGCGTGCCGTCTGATCCAAACTGCCAGTTGCGATATAGCGCCCATCCGGCGAAATACTGGCACCACATGGGCACTCGGTATGACCGATGAATTCCTGGCGGATTTCAGCCGTGGTTACATCCCACAGGCGTGCCGTATTATCCACGCTGCCCGACACCAGATAGCGTCCGTCCGACGAAAATCGCACTACATACACTTTGTTAGTATGCCCGACCAGATTCGCCAGCAGTTGATAACTTCGCACGTCCCACAGACTTATACTGTCATTGTCGGCAGCGGCAAAGGACTGGCTGTCGGGGCTGAATTCAACCCAATTGACTCCCCCACGGAATTCGCTGAAGCGGTGAAGTTCTTCGCCCGATGAGACATCCCACAGCACCGCATTGCCATCCAGTCCGGCGGTGACGACGTAGCGTCCATCCGGCGAGAGCGTCGCCATCCAGCTTGATGACTGGTAAAAACGCTGGAGTTCCTGTCCGGTCTGGACATTCCATAAGCGCGCCGTGTTGTCATCCCCGGCAGTGAGGAGCAACAAACCGTCTGCCGAGAATATAACATTCTCAATAGCATTGTGATGACCGCGATAAATCTGACGGGTGAATCCCCGTGTCAGGGCATTCAGCAGGGCGGCATCTGCCTCTGGGGTATAACCCAGATGGATGCTCCGCAGCGCCAGCAGAGCTGGAACATCTCCCCCCTCGCCGCGATTCAGGGCAAGCTGTGCCTGGGAAGCCAGCCGGATTCGTTCGGCACGCAGGAAATTGCCCTGGGCATTATCGCGTTCGCTAAACGCAACCGCCGTCAAAACCACCGCGCCAAGCATCGCCAGCAGCAGCACCGCCGCCAGCGCCCGCAGGAAGGTCAGGGAACGACGTTCGAGGGCTTTCTCACGGGCAATGCGTTCGATCTCCGCCTGCGCTTGATGGTCACGCTGCGTGATGCTGGCCTCCAGGTATGCCCGTTCGCCCAGCGTCAGCACCATGCGCGTCGTGCTCACCCAGGACTCAAAGGCTTCCAGGCGTGAGCCGGTTGCCAGGAAGCTGATTTCGCGCCGTGCCTGCTCCCATTCGGTGGTCATCGCGTTCAACTGTCGCTGCAGCCTGATCTCGTCGCGTCCATCATTGAGCCAGGCGCGCAGCCGTTCCCATTCACGCAGCAGCGCCTCATGCGCCACCTCGACGGTCGGCGCGCGTGTGCCGGGGTCGGTGTCCAGCGAGAGCAGTCGATAGGCGGCGAAGGTGTCGATAATCTCGTCGAGCGCGTCGCTGTCCGGTGTGATGGCCTGGAGTTCGGCGCGGGTGGTACGGCGGCGGGTATCCTCCGTGCCCTCGCCCAGTGTGACCAGCCGCAGGAACATCTGCCGCGCGGTCTCCTGGTCGCTGGCGTTCAGAGTCAGGTAGAGTTCCTCGGCGCGTTTCGCCAGCGCGCCCACCGCCCCGCCGATCTGGTGATAGGCTTCGCGCGTCAGCAGCCGTCCCTGGCGCTGCTCGAACAGTTCTGTCAGCGCGTATTGCAGCAGCGGCAGCGCGCCCGGTTGATAATTCACGTCGCCGATAATCGCGGCCACCAGCCCCGGCTCGAAGCCCACGCCCACGCGCCGCGCTGGTCCCGTGATCGCGCCTTCCAGTTCCTCGGCGGAGAGCGGCATGATCGTCTCCAGGCGAGTGCGGACGAGGTCGCCAAACTGCGGGTAGTGCAGCGGGCGGTCGTAGAAATCGGCGCGCATCGTGATGACGACGCGCACGCGGCTGCGGGCTTCGCTGACGGCGGTGTGCAGCAGGTTCAGGAAGTGTACGCGGGCGGCTTCGTCGTCCAGCAGCGTGAAGACCTCCTCGAACTGGTCGATCACCAGCAGCAGTTCGCTCTCGTCATTGGGCAGGATCAGCCCGGCGGTGCGCAGCAGCCCGCGTTCGTCGCGCCGGAGCTGCTCATTGAGGTTGGCGGTCTGATTGGCGGCGATGCGTGTCAGGGCGACTTCCAGTTCATCCAGCGGGTGTGAACCGGGCAGCATCTCCGCCACGAACCACTTCTCCGAGCCGGGCAGGTCGCCGCGCCAGATCGCTGGAATCAGACCCGCTTTGACCAGGCTGGATTTGCCGCTGCCGCTCGGCCCGATCACCGCCAGGAAACGACTGTAGTCGCCTGTCTCGCCCAGGCGCTTGATCAGGCGGGCGGTGACTTTCTCGCGCCCGAAGTAGTCCTGATAATCGGCGGCCTGGAAGGCGCGCAGCCCTTTGTAGGGGTTCTCCGGGTAGAAATCCTCGGTGGGGATCGGCGTGGCGCTGGCAGCACTCTCGCCCGCGCGGGTGATCAGGTTGAGTTCGCGCGCCCGCACGATGGCCTGCACGCGGCTGCGAACGCCCATCTTGCTGTAAATCTGGTTGACGTACCATTTCACCGTGCTGAGTTCGACCGTCAGCCGCCGGGCGATCTCCTTGTTCGACAGACCCTCGATGATCAGCGCCAGGATGTCCTGTTCGCGCGGCGTCAGCAGTTCAACCAGCGAGGTTG
>JAEUQX010000697.1 GCA_016788625.1 Anaerolineae bacterium | reverse complement strand
TCCAGCATCGCGACGCCCATCGTGAGCGCGCCGCCCTTAAACGTGTAGCCTTCGTTGATGACCTGTGCGAACTGCTCGTGCTTCTCCATACGCTCCCTCTCGGATAAGTCGATAGTCTTTAGTCATTAGCGGATAGTTTGTAGCCCATTTTGCCTGCCAAGGACCAATGCCTATCGACTAAAGACTAATGACCAACAGCTATCGACTCCCCTGATGATTACTGCCTGCTACGATAGCATGTTTGGGGGCGTTTTCCAACTGAGGGGCGCAATCACTGCGGCGGGGTAAGTAATCTCTATCCGCCTCGTATCCCCCACCGTGTCCGCAGGTGACGGTACACGAAGAACATCCGCAGCGGCAGCCCGTCGAACATCAGCCGTGAGAAAATGCCCATCAGTCCCGGCTTGTGTTCCAGCGTGATGTGGTCGAGCAGTTCTACGCCGCCCGCCGTCTCGCGCATGATGTGCTGGTGCTCCCAGTGCGCCAGCGGGCCGGATACCATGCGGTCTACGAACGAGGTCGGCGTCGGGCCGGATTCGTGCCGCGCCACCCAGCGCAGCGGTATCGGGCCGAGCCACATGCGGAAATCCACTGTGCCATCGGTCAGGGAGCGCAGATCGTTCCTGATCATCTGGATGAAGATCGGCGGAGGGGTCAGCTTGGCGAAGGCGCTCGGCTGCGCGTGGAAGTCCCAGAGCTGCTGCACCGTACCGGGCATGACCGAGCGATGTTCAAACACTTTGCGGGACATAGAAAGACCTCTTGCAGCCTGATGCCATCACGACGATTCAGCGTTATGATATAGGGCGTGTCGCAAGCGTTCAAGAAAAGCGCTTCTTCTTTCAGGATAAACTCATCATGTACACGATTGGCATTGACTTTGGCACCGAGTCCGGGCGTGCGCTGCTGGTCGATACGCGCGACGGGCGCGAGGTGGCAACCGCCGTTCACAACTATGGCGACAGCGTGATTGACCAGCGGCTGCCGGGCAGTAATAAACCCCTGCCGCCGGATTGGGCGCTGCAAAATCCCTTCGACTATATTGAGGTCATCAAACAGACTGTACCTGCCGTGCTGCGCCAGAGCGGCGTCAAGCCCGAAGACGTGGTCGGCATCGCCATCGACTTCACCGCCTGCACGATGATGCCGACCAAAGCCGACGGCACTCCCCTCTGCGGCCTGGACGAATGGCGCGCCAACCCGCACGCCTGGGTCAAGCTGTGGAAGCACCACGCCGCACAACCACAGGCCGACCAGATCAACGAGACCGCCCGCGCGATGGGGCAGGGCTGGCTCGACCGATATGGCGGCAAGATCTCATCGGAGTGGTTCTTCAGCAAGGCGCTGCAAATCCTGCAGGAAGCGCCGGATGTCTACCGCGCTGCCGACCGCCTGCTGGAAGCATCGGACTGGGTGATCTGGCGGCTGTGTGGGACGGAAGTTCGCAGCGCCTGCACGGCTGGTTACAAGGCGATGGTGCAGGATGACGGCTACCCACCGCGTGAGTATTTCGCTGCGCTGCATCCCGATTTCGCCGACGTGATCGACAGCAAGATGACACGCACTTTTGGGCAGTTGGGCGCGAAGGCGGGCGGCCTGACGGCGGAAGCAGCGGCCTGGACGGGCCTGCGCGCGGGCACTGCCGTCGCCGTCGCCAATGTGGATGCTCATGTCACCTACCCGGCGGTCAAGGCGACCAAGCCCGGCACGATGGTGATGATCATGGGCACGTCCACCTGTCACATGCTGATTGGTGACCGCCTGCAAACGGTCGAAGGGATGTGCGGTGTGGTGCGCGATGGCATCATCCCCGGCTACTACGGCTACGAGGCCGGGCAGAGCGGCGTGGGCGATATTTTCGCCTGGTTCGTCAATCACGCCGTCCCACCGGAGTATCACGCGGCAGCGAAGGCGGCGGGTCTCGATCTGCACGCTTATCTCGAACGCGAGGCAGCAGCGCAGAAACCCGGCGAACACGGCCTGATCGCGCTCGATTGGTGGAACGGCAACCGTTCGACGCTGGTGGATGCCAACCTGAGCGGTCTGCTGGTCGGCGCGACGCTCAGCACACGCGCCCCGGATATCTACCGCGCGCTCATCGAAGCGACGGCGTTTGGCACACGTGTGATCATCGAGGCCTTCGAGCAGCGCGGTATCCCCGTCACCGAACTGGTGGCGGCGGGCGGTCTGCCAGAAAAGAACGCGCTGCTCAAGCAGATTTATGCCGATGTGACCGGGCGCTCATTCCGGCTGGCCGGGTCGCCGCAGTCGCCCGCGCTGGGGTCAGCGATGCACGCGGCGGTGGCAGCAGGTGTATATCCAAACATCGAGGCGGCGGCGGACAAGATGGGCAAGCTCAAGGACGAGGTAGTACAGCCTATCGCGACCAATCAGCCGATCTACGACCAGCTTTACGCCGACTACCGCACCCTCTACGACACCTTCGGGCGCGGCGGCAACGATGTGATGAAGCGGCTGAAGGCACTGCGCCGGGCACAGCGTGGGGAAGGCTAGGCCGCGGGTGATTTCTGCGCCGACCATCGCCATGAATTCTCATTCTCCGTAGACGTAGAAACTCTACGCAGGTTTCACGTCTGCTGATACGTTATCTGCTCACCAAAACAGGGGCGATCCATAGTGGATCGTCCCTACGCCACACTGGGTCCAGGTTAACATGAGCCAAATGGCAAAACGTAGCGAACCCACTATCCAACGCGTTTCAGTCAGACAGGTGCGCCCGCTGCGCGAACAGGTGCTGCGCCCCGGTGAACCGCCGGAACGCAGTGTCTATCCTGGCGATGACGAGACCGATACGTTTCATGCCGCAGCCCTGCTGGACGGGCGTATCGTGGGCAGCGCCACCGTCATTCGCCAGTCCCCCGCGCATGAAGCCATCGCGGACTCGTGGCGTCTGCGCGGCGTGACCACCCTGCCAGAGGTGCGTGGGACGGGCTGCGGTGTCTTGCTGCTGCGCGCGGTCACTGGTTACGTCGCCTCGCAGGGCTGCCGCTATATGTGGATGTTCGCCAACCCGCCCGCCGTCGGTTTCTATCTCAAGCTCGGCTTTCAGATAATGGACGGTGTCCAGAATGTTGTGCCTGTCGGCGCGCCGCACCCGTTGATGTGGCGCTTGATCACTCCGGCGGATGTCGAGCAGCCGTTGGGTGGTCCGTCACCCCTGGCGTGAGGCGATGAGTGAGCGCCCTTTGAACAGC
>JAEUQX010000688.1 GCA_016788625.1 Anaerolineae bacterium | reverse complement strand
TATCCAGGCGTAAGCGTCATGGAACAGACCGGGCAGGCCGCCGACCTGATCGGCGTGTGGCAGGCGCTGAATCCATCGACGGTCTATGTGGTGGATGCCATGTCGAGCGGCGCAGCGCCAGGGACTATACGCCGCTTCGATGTCCAGGATGCCCCCCTGCCCGCCGCGTTTCGCAGTGGAACCTCGACGCACGATCTGGGGCTGGTACAGGCGGTTGAATTGGCGCGCGTCCTGGGGTGTTTGCCGCCGGGCGTCATCGTTTATGGCATCGAAGGGCAGTGCTTTGATCTCGGCGCTGCCCTCTCAGCCGAAGTCGAGGCAGCGGCGCTGCAAACAGCAGAGCAGATTATCCAGGAAATACGTCAGCCTTGAGAGTCTGACGCCGTACACCAAATCACCTGACCATTGGCCGCGCGCACCAGTCGATCCCAGAGCGCCAAACCCAGGCCACTCTGTTCGAGGCCATGCATCAGAATCACATCCACTCCATCGCGGTCGAGCGCGCGCATCCGGTCGAACAGGTGATGGCTGATGGTTTCCAGATCGCCACCTAACAGGCGCAGTTCGACGGGCAAATCGCTGAAATCACCCTGTTCCGAGTCAGGGATGAGCAGCCCGACTCGCCGACCCGCAGCCGCGAGATCACGCGCATTCTGCCGCATGGCCGGGATGACCTGCTGTATTTCCCCCGCATACAGCCGCAGTTCGGCGCGCGGCGAGTAATGCTTGAGCAGCATCCCCGGCGCTTCGATGCCTTCCTGGTCGACTTCCAGATAACGTGTGAGGATTTGCACATCGGGAATGACGACGCGCAGCATCTCCAGCGTGACCGCGCCGGGCCGCAGCACCGTCGGCGTCGCCCGCGTCAGATCGAGCACCGTTGATTCCAGGCCGATAGTCGCCGGGCCGCCATCCAGGATGACATCCACCCGCCCATCCAGGTCTTCCAACACATGCGCGGCAGTTGTGGAACTGGGACGAGCGAAGCGGTTGGCGCTGGGCGCGGCGACCGGAACGCCGGCCTGCCGAATGAGCGCGCGGGCGATGGGGTGCGCGGGCATCCGCACGGCGACCGTCGCCATGCCCGCCGAGACAACCGGAGGTACGCGCTCGCTCCGGCGCAGCACCAGCGTCAGCGGGCCAGGCCAGAAACGCGACGCCAATTCAAAAGCCAGCAGCGGCACATCGGTCGCCACCATCGCCAGGTCGCTAACCTGATCAATATGCACGATGATGGGGTCGGAAGCCGGGCGCTCTTTGGCCGCGAAGATGCTGTTCACGGCATCGGCATCCAGCGCATTCGCCCCTAAACCGTAGACGGTCTCGGTCGGGAAAGCGACCAGGCCGCCCGCCCGCAGCACCTCTGCTGCTAACTGAATGGTCGCGCTGTCAGGCTGATCAACAGAGACAGGCAGGATACGGGTATTCACCAAACGTGTTTCGATTACCAAGAAATTTCTCACACACGAGCCAGCGGAAACGCCTATAATGATAGCACGAAGCCCAGCATTACCGGAGTGGCACGCATGAAGTTTGTCTATCGGCTCTTGGAACACTCTCCCATGTTTAGAAACAGCCTGATCATCGTCGTCGTATTCGTTGCCGGTTTCGCGTTCGGCAATTTCCAGGGCATCAGTTATGCCCAAAGCAGCACCAGCGCGCCGCGCGATGCCGAACCGTTCTTCGAGCCGTTCTGGCAGGTCTACAACCTGATCCGCAGCGACTACCTCGACCGTTCTGAGGTCACACCGGAAACGCTGGTGGACGGCGCGATTCGCGGGATGCTGGACTCGCTCGGCGACCAGTTCAGCGGTTACATGGATCCAGAAACCTTCCCGATGATGAATAATGACCTCTCCGGCGAGGTCGAAGGTATCGGCGCGGTCGTCGAAACCGTTGAAGAGACTGAAGAAGTACGCATCGTCAACGTTCTGGAAGGCTCGCCCGCAGAGGCCGCTGGCATCCAGGGCGGCGACATCTTCGTGGCAGTGGACGGCGAGGACATCACCGGGTTGAGCCAGCTTGATCTGGTCTCGAAGGTACGCGGACCAGAAGGCACGACCGTCAACCTAACCATGCGGCGAGGCGATGAGCTGCTGGAATTCAGCATCGTGCGCGCGCGCATCACGGTGCCAGCCGTCGAGTACGAACGCCTGGAAGATGACCTGGGCTACATCAAGCTGCGCGACTTCAGCGTGAACGCTTATGAGCAGCTCAATGAGGCGCTGGAGGCGCTGGATGTCGAAAGCCTGGATGGCCTGGTGCTGGATTTGCGCGGCAACCCCGGTGGCCTGCTCAGCAGCGCGATTGATGTCGCCAGTACGTTCATTAAGGAAGGCAATATCCTGATCGAAGACTTTGGTGGTGGGCGCGAACAGGAATTCACCGCCAATGGCCGCTACTTTGGCAGTTCGCTGCCGATGGTGGTTCTGGTGGATGACAACAGCGCCAGTGCCTCGGAAATTGTCGCCGGGGCGCTGCAGGATAACGGACGCGCGACGATCATCGGCGTGACAACCTTCGGCAAGGGCACGGTGCAGACCTGGCAGGAATTGGTCAACGGCGGCGGAATCCGGCTGACCATCGCGCGCTGGCTGACACCCAACGGCAGTTGGATTCATGACCAGGGCATCACGCCGGACATCATTGTCGAGTGGGATGGTGAGGCACATACGGCGGGCGACGACGTTGACCCGCAGCTTCTGCGCGCGGTTGAACTGCTGCGTTCGCGCGTGCTGGAGGGTATGCCGAATCCGTAAGCACACCGGGCAAGGGCGGGCGCAACCAACCCGCCCCTACGCAACGCGCGCCGCGTCTGTTATACTGCGACCACTTTCGTAGTCGGCTGAGGAGCGGATGTCATGCAGGCAGCACTGCAAATTGCCTCGATTGTCATTTCGATCATTCTGATCATTCTGATCATGTTACAGGTCAAGGGCGGTGCGCTCGGCAGCCTGTTGGGTGGCGACGCAGGCGGCGGCCTGGCACGTACCCGGCGCGGCCTGGAAAAGACCTTGTTTCAGATCACGATTGGCCTCTCGATTGCCTTCCTGGCGATCTCGATTCTGTCCGTTGTCGCCTTCCAGCGGTAAAGCACTCTGGTTTTTCGACATCAACGGATTCAGCTTGTGATCAAGAAGGTGTTTGGCTGCTGGCCAGAACGCCTTTTTTGTGTTTGAGTGAGGTGCGCTTATGCTGCGTGGCTTCCGCTGGCAAGCTCTCGTCCTGCTGATGGCGGCGATACTCTTCAGTCTCAGCCTGATCAACCGCCAGAGCAGCCCGCCCCCGGTGGCAGCGACGCCTACGCCGCAAGCCACGACCGCCGTGCCCAGCGCGACACCTTTGCCTGCGCCCACCGCCGCGCCACAGGTTAATGCCCCGGTAAACATCCCCACCTTCCGTGAGGCAGTGGTCGGCAGCATTCAACGGCTGAACCCGCTCTTTGCCAGCCTCAACCCGGTTGATGCCGACATCACCGCGCTCATCTTCGAGGGGCTGACGCGCATCAACGCTTTTGGCGAACCTGTGCCTGGGCTGGCGAGCAGTTGGGTCATCTCATCCGATGGGCTGGAGTATATCTTCCGGCTGCGCGGCGATGTGCGCTGGCACGACGGCCTGCCGTTCAGCGCCGATGACGTGATCTACACCTTTTCGCTGCTGCAATCCAGCGACTTCCCTGGCGACCCGGCCTTAGGCGCATTCTGGCGCACCGTCGAGGTCGAACGGCTGGATACCGGATTGGTACGCTTCCGCCTGACACAGCCGCTGGGCAATTTCCTGGACGCGATGAGCATCGGTATTCTGCCCGAACATGCGCTGCGCGGGACGACAGCACGGCAAATCGCGTCGCACCCGTTCAACCTCTCACCCATTGGCACGGGGCCGTATCAGCTTGAAGCGCTGCGAGCCGATGATGGCGGCGCGCTGCAAGGTGTTGATCTGCGCGTTTCGCCCAATTTCCGTGAGCGCCCCGAAGCTGCCAATCGTTACGCCGTTGACCGCCTGAGTTTCCGCCTGTACCCCTCTTTCGATGCGGCGCTGGCGGCGCGGCAGTCTGGCGAAGTGGACGGCCTGGCCGGACAAACCCGCGAACAACGCGATGCGCTGCTCAGCTTGCCCAATACGGCCGTCTACACCAGCCCGCAGCCCATCACCGGCATGTTAATCTACAACTGGCAGCAAGACAGCACAGCGTACTTCCGCGAGCAGCGCGTGCGCATCGCCCTGCAGACCGCACTGGATCGTCATGCCATCATCGCCCGTTACAGCGCCACGCTGGGTGTCATGCCCGCCGACAGCCCGTTGATACCGGGGTCGTGGGGTTACAGCGGCGCGCTGCCCTGGCCTCCGCCCAACCTGGATGCCGCACGCAGCCTGCTGGAAACGGCGAACCTGCGGCGCGGCGAGAGCGAGGCAACCGAAGAACCATCGTCCAGCGGTCTGTTGAGCTTTAGCATCCTGACGCCGAATGAACCCGCAGCGCTGGTCAGTGCCGTGCAGGAGATCGCCGCGCAGTGGTCGCAGATGAACATCAGCGTCAGCGTCGAAGCAGTGGACGCGGCAACGTATCAGGCGCGCCTGGAAGCGGGCACGTTTGATGTGGCGTTGGTGGAACTTTCGCTGGCAGGCAGCGCCGACCCGGACATATATCAGTTCTGGGATCAGGCGGAATACCCGGATGGCAAGAACTATGGCGGCATGGACGACCGCCGCGTGATTGAAGAATTAGAACGCGCCCGCCGTGACCCATTTGGCATCAACCGCGCGATACGCTACCAGAACTTCCAGCACATCTTCATCGAACGAGCGATTGCCATCCCGCTCTACTATCCGCTGTATACCTATGCGACAGCAGCAGGTGTCAGCGGCGTACAACTGGGCTACAGCGCCACACCCGCCAGCCGATTCGTCACGATTGCCGACTGGCAGATCGCGGGTCAGTAGCCGTTTTCTTTCATCAGAATCTCGCGCAGCAGGTCTTTGCGCGCGCTGCCACCCAGCATCTCCAGCTTGCGCACACCCAGCGGATCGATCTGCTCGCGCAGCAGGTGCAGTTCTTCGTCGCTCGGCGGCGGCGTCTCGCCCAGGTTGGGCGCAATCTCGACCTCGAAACCCGTCTTCTTGCGTATCTGTTCCAGCGTTACGCCGGGATGGCGCGTCACCAACCGCATCCGCCCATTACGCCAGTCAAACTGCCCCAGGTCGCTGACCAGATAGCGCACACCGCTGCCGCGCTTGCGCTGCGGCACATGCCCCATGCCGCTGATGAAGTCCAGCGTTTCCACGAACGTCACACGTGAATGACGGGGAACATACAGATAAATCTTATCGGAGAACACCGTTACATCCGGGATACCGCCCGTGCCCGGCAGTCGCATCCGCGGGCGCGCGTAGTCGTCGCCAAACGCGATGTTGTTGAAGTTCCCGACCGCATCGACCTGCGCCGGACGGAAGAACTCCTTCAGTTCGTAGGCGGGCAGCAGTTCGATCACACCTGGGATGAAACCAAAATGGGTCTGCGCCTTGCCCAGCCATAAATCTTCGATACGCCCCACACCCAGCGGTGCCCAATCCTGACACAAGCCCTGCCCGATAGCCGATGAGAAGCGCACATTGGGCGCGTGCGTGCACTTCGCCAGGATGAAACCGGCCATGACCAGCGGTGTGTTAATGCCCTGCGCCAGAATTTCGCCGTCTTCGACCTGCCGTGAGATACAGACGGAGATCAGTTCATCAATCGTGAAGTCGCTCATGCTCAATCTTCCGCCTTGCTGCCGCTGCCATCCATGCGAACCATAATCGGCGTGAACTTGCCGACGACATCGACCAGGTCAGCCTGCGCCGCGATGACCGCCTCAATGCGCTTGTAGGCCTGAGGCGACTCATCTATGCCTGCACCGAGCAGCGTCACACCACGTTCCGCCAGGTAACGGTCACGCTCGGTCTTGGTGATCGTCTTGTTCGCAGCCGTGCGGCTGAGCGCTCGCCCTGCCCCATGCGAGGCCGAGTTGATCGACGCAACTTCGCCTTTGCCGCGCACCAGAAAGCCAGGATCAGCCATCGAACCGGGGATGACGCCCAGCACGCCGCGTCCGGCGGGCGTCGCGCCTTTGCGATGCACAATCACCGTGCGTTCTTTTTCCGCGAATCCAGCGGGCGCCGGCAGCGTTTCCTTCCAGGCGAAATTGTGGTGATTCTCGACGACGGCCAGCGGCTTGAGACCAACAGCTTTCGCCACACGCCTGTGGATGATTTCGTGATTGGCGGACGCAAAACGCCCGGCCAGTTCCATTGCCAGCCAGTATTCCTGCCCCTCGTGCCATTCCAGCGGCAGCCAGGCCAGAAAGCGCACGCTCTTATCCAGGTTGGGGTGCAGTTCCTGGGCGAGCTTCGAGTAATGGCTGGCGATCTGAAAACCGACGCCACGAGAGCCACTGTGTGAGAGCAGCGCCAGATACTGCCCGGCCTTCATGCCAAGCTGCATATCATCGTCATCCAGCGTGAAAGCGCCCCACTCGACGAAGTGGTTGCCGCTGCCGCTCGTCCCTAGCTGCTCGTAGGCCTTGTCCTTCAGCGAGCCGACGAACTTAATCTGCGACCAGGTTGGGTCATCCAGCACGGCGTGTTCAGCGCGCATACTGCCAGACCAGGCTCTGCCCGCGCCGAACAAAGTTTGTTCGTTGAGCGCCTTCTTGTACTGGCCGCTTTTTTGCTTGACCGTGATCGGAGAGATGTCGAAGATCGAGAGGCGCATCCGGCAGGCGATGTCTACGCCGACCGCGTAGGGGATGACAGCATCCTCCGTTGCCAGCACGCCGCCAATGGGCAGGCCATACCCGACGTGCGCGTCTGGCATCAGCGCGCCCGCCACGCTGATCGGCAGGCGCATGGCCGCATTCATCTGGTTTAGCGATTCCGGGTCAATCTGTTCCGCGCCCCAGATACGATAAGGCAGGGGTTCGGCACGAATCTGGTCGTCGTAGGCGGACATTGTCAATCCTTGAGCACCTAAAAGTTGTGAAGCGGTTTGAGTGGTGGCACACTAGCTTTGCCGCCTCCGTTAACTATGCTACAATGCCTTCATAACGAACGTCCAGTCGGGATATGCTGACGGGATCGTACTTGAGAACAGGAGTTTTGGATGTCGTTCATTACCATCCTGAAACAGGCCGATATTTTCTACGAATTAACGAACACGCAGCTTGAGCTGGTCGCGTCGATCTGCACAGACAAGACTTATCAAAGTGGCGAAATGATCTTCGAGGAAAACACACCCGGCAGCCAGCTTTACGTCATCGCCAATGGTGAGGTCGAAATCGTTGTCAATCCGGCGCTGGTCGGCAAGGATACGCAAGGCGGCGCGTTCGCCATCGCCACGCTGCGACGCGGGCAGTCGTTCGGCGAAGTGTCGCTGGTGGACGAGGGGCTGCGTTCGGCGGGCGCTCGCTGTGCCGCGCAGGACACGCGCCTGATCATCATCCCGCGCGACAAGCTCATGCTGCTGTGTGACACCTATCCGCAGTTGGGTTACCGTCTGATGCGAAACCTGGCCGCTGATCTGGCGATGAAGATTCGCCACACCGATCTTCAGGTCCGTGAACAACTGACCTGGGCACCGCGCCAGTAATCACAACAACAAGTTAGCACTTACCCAGGAGCGCACATCCCCTGTGCGCTTTTCTGTTGAATGGCAGTGTATGGACTTCATCTTCATCGTCTTTGTGGCCGCGCTCCTCATTGGGCTGTCGAAGGGCGGTTTCGGCGGCCCCGTGCCTGTCGCCATGCTCACCCCGCTCATGAGCCTGATTATGCCCGCAGGACAGGCGGTCGGCATCGTGCTGCCGCTGCTGATTTTTGCCGATCTGTTCGCGCTGTGGATTTACTGGAAACAGTGGGATCCGCGCCAGATCAGGCTGATGCTGCCTGCCGCGTTCGTCGGGGTGGTGATCGGCAGCGCGCTGCTCAGTCTGCTGGTCAGCCAGGATTTGCTTTTCCGCCGTGTGATCGGCGCTTTCACGCTGTTCGTCGTGGTCTACAAGATTGCCAACGACTGGATCAAGACGCTGAACTACGAACCACGCGACTGGCACGGCTATGTGGTCGGTTGGGCGGCGGGCTTCGGCTCGGCGCTGGCGAACGTGGGCGCGCCGCCGTTCACGGCGTACATGCTGTTCCAGAAGGTCACGCCGACCATCTTCATCGGCACGACGACGCTGTTCTTCGCCATCATCAACGCGCTGAAGATACCCGGCGTGTTCATCGCGGGCGTGCTGACGCTGGGGGACATCGCGCGCATCGCCTGGGCGCTGCCGATCATCCCGGCGGGCGTGTGGGTTGGCAGGCATTTCACCCGGCGCGTGAACCCGAAAGTGTTTGAGTGGTTCATGCTGGCGACGCTGCTGGTGATGAGCCTGTTCCTGCTGTTCTACACGCCGGGCTGATTATCCCGCCACCAGCTTGACGAACTTGCGCTTGCCAACTTGCAGCACGACGGGCAGCATCTCCGGCGTGACCATTGCTGCCGGGTCGGTGACGGGCTGCTCGTTCAAGCGAATGCCATTCTGCTGCATCAGCCGCTTGGCCTCCGCGCCGCTGGCGACCATCTCCAGCCGCCGCAGGATGTCCAGCACCCGTTCCGGCGCGCTCAGCACAGACTGCTCGATGTCCTCTGGCAGCCCACCGTGACTGCGGAACACGTCGTCCCAGCGTTTCTGCGCGGCGGCAGCATCGTCGGCGCTGTGGAAGATGCTGACGATCTCGCGGGCGAGGTTCATCTTGACCTCGTTGGGATGGCGCGTGCCGTTTGCCAGTCCCTGCACGAGTTCGTTCACCTGCGTGGGCGACCAACCCAGGATCAGCTTGTGAAAAATCGGCATGGCCTTGTCCGGCACGCTCATCACCTTGCCGAACATGTCCCAGGGTTCCGCCAAAATCGGGATGTGGTTGCCGAGGCTCTTGCTCATCTTGATCTCGCCATCCGTACCCGGCAGGCTCTCGCCCATGATGATGGCGACCTGCGGGCGCTGGCCCAGGCCTTCCTGGAGCTTACGCCCGGCGATGATGATATTGAATAACTGATCCTGACCACCGACCTGCACATCAGTTTCCTGTGCGACGGCATCATAGCCCTGCATCAGGCCATAGAACAGTTCGTGCAGGTAGATCGGTTCGCCCGCGTCCAGGCGCTTCTTGAAGTTCTCGCGCACCAGGAACTGCTGCACGGTGAAATTGCTGGCGAGGCGGATGATGTCGGCAAAATCGAGCGTCGAGAGCCATTCGTCGTTAAAGCGCACGCGCGTCTTTTCGCGGTCGAGGATTTTGAAGGCCTGCTCGGCATAGGTGCGGGCATTTTCCATGACCTGCTCACGAGTGAGCTGTTCGCGCGCCTTATCCTTGTCGGAGGGATCGCCAATCAGACTGGTGAAGCTGCCCACCAGGAAGGTGACATCGTGCCCCAAATCCTGGAACTGCCGCAGCTTACGCATGGTGATAGTGTGCCCCAGATGCAGATCAGCCGTGCGCGGGTCGTAGCCACAGTAGACGCGCAGCGGTCGCCCGCTCTTCTCGGCTTCGATCAGGCGCTGGCGCAGTTCGCGGCTCATCACCTCTTTGGTCTGGGGATCGCCGTATTCAGCGCCAGACATGAGGAGTTCGACTTGTTCGTCAATCGTAAGCATGGTTCATCTTCCGCAGGCTTGTACAGGATTTCGGAGTGTTTAGTATAGCACGAGGCGCACGCGACTCAAGCGGGGTTTCAGGCTGCACATGAGCCTGATAAACAGGCAGGAACAGGTAAGATTACAAAAATACAGGAGGCATGGACTGCCCCCTGTATTGTCATTGCGATAGAGTTCAGCCGACCAGCGCGTACAGCCGCACCAGATCGGCGCGGGCGAGCAAGCCCGTCAACACGCCGCCGCGCACGACGGGCAGCACATCCAGTCCGCGCTGCACGAGCAGCCAGGCAGCCTCGCTGAGCGATTCGTCCTCGCCAACGCAGATCACCTCGCTAGTCATCACATCGACCGCTGTCAAATCGGGCGATTCTTCGCCCATTTCCAGGGCGTGCAGATGCACCATGCCGACGATGCGCCGCCCATCATCGACGACGGGCAGTGCGCTGAGACGATAGTCCATCATCAGGCGCAGAATCTCATGTATGGGCGTATTCATCTCAGCGTAGACCAGCGGGCTGGCCGTCACTTGTCGAACATTCATCATTCGACTCCTCCAGGGCACACACTACTGCCCTGCTTTCCTGACTCAGCCAGGCGCGGGCGGTTAGAAGTCGAAGATTTCATCCAGGAAAGACTTACGCTTCTTGTGTTCGTAAGGCCGCTGGTCGTAATGACCTTCGCGGCGGCGGTCATCGTCGTAACGGTCGTCATCGCGTTCGCGATAGTAACCCTGCTGTGGGGGTGGCGCGCTGGCCTGTGGAGTCGCGCTGCGCTCAATGATCTTGTCGAGTTCACCCCGGTCAAGCCAGACACCCCGGCACTGCGGGCAGTAGTCGATCTCGACCCCCTGCCGCTCGGTCATCTTCAGTTCTGAACCATCAACTGGGCATTTCATCAGCTTACAATACTCCTCATTCGGTGAATGGTATTAACTGCTCAGCCCTCATCCTGTATCCTTCTCGCTCAGAGCGAAGCACTTCCAGCCTCAGAGTACGTTTTGCCTGAGGTAAAGGGTCTCCATGAGTGAGGGCACCTGAGCAGACACGAACGGTAATGGATTACGCCCGCTTGGAACGGTCGTAGCGCGGTTCCCGGCGTTTGTCTCGCCGCAGCAGTTCATCCTCGAACTCCAGGGCATCGCCAGCCCCAAAGCTGTTACGGGCACGGCGCTGCTTGCGGAATTCGCGTTGTTCGTCGCTATCCTCGTATTCTGCCAGGATAGCGCGCAGCGATGACTTACGATTCTTGGTCTGCTGGTTCTGCGTGTGCTTCGTGTCGAGGTCAAAGTAGTCGTCAAACATTGTCCGGTTCCGTAAAAGGTCTCCTCAAAGGTCGTTCGATGAATGGGGGCGCAGCACTGTATCTGCGCCCCGAAGCGTTCCGATTAGTACTGCGCGCGCGACGGACGGAAGCTCAGCGCCGGAGCCAACGCCCGCAGGCGAGCAACACGATCTGCCGTCGGCGGGTGCGTGCGGAACAGGCCGATCAGCCCGCCGCCTGCCAACGGGTTGACGATGTACAGGTGCGCCGTGCCCGGATTGACGTGCGTGCGCGCCGCCATCGGGTTGTGCGACCAGCCTTCCAGTTTCTCCAACGCGCGAGCCAGCGGTTCCGGGTCGCCCAGGATGCGCGCGCCGCCCTCATCCGCGCCGAATTCACGCGCGCGGGAAATCGCCATCTGGATCAGCAGGGCGATGATCGGCGCCAGGATGATCGTCAGGATGCCGCCAGCGATGCCCGCGACACCATCGTCATCATCGTTGCTGCCGCCCAGCCCGCCGAAGATCATGCCCCACATGAGCATATCGGCCAGCATACCAATCGCGCCGGCAATGGTGGCGGCCACGCTCGACAGCAGGGTATCGCGGTTCTTGATGTGCGCCAGTTCGTGCGCCATCACGCCCGCCAGTTCATCGCGGTTGAGCATGTTCATGATGCCCGTCGTCACCGCGACCGCGCCTTTTTCCGGCGTGCGGCCTGTGGCGAACGCATTCGGCATCGGGGAGTCGATAACGCACACACGCGGTTTGGGAAGCTGGGCACGTTCGGCCAGCACCTCAACCATGCGATGCAGTTCGGGGGCTTCTTCGCGGCTCACTTCGCGCGCGCCGCTGAAGCGCAGCGCGATGCTGTCGGAGAACCACCACGCGCCCATGTTCATGACGATCGCGAAGATGAACGCGATGATCATGCCACCCGTGCCGCCAATCGCGGAACCAATCAGCACCAGCAGCCCGGTCAGCGCGGCCAATAGAACGGTCGTTTTGACTGTACTGGATTGCATTCTCACTTCACTCCCATTAAAAGATCACTCGTCGGTACAGCGCCCTGTGAGCGCCGCTCAATTCCACTGCTAAGATTAGAATTCAGGTTGTAAGAGTTACATCGGAAAAAATGAAATGTTTGCTATATTCAGACCTTTCTGACCCCTCCCCCTGCCCCTCTCCATTACGCTACGCGCACGGAGAGGGGAGAGCGACGCCATCTTGTGGCATCTGGAAAGGATTGGAGTCTCTATTCACCAGCCCGTGATTTTCGGACGTGTCGTTGCACGTCCCTACGGGGCATCCGGGAAACTTACTTCAGAACACCGCGACGGATGAGCAGTTTTTCCAGCTCGACCACCCAGAACACGATCGTGCTGAGCACCATACAGATCAGCAGTTGACCGAGACTGAGCGGCGTGGTGTTGAAAATCTCGTTGAAGAACGGTGCATAGACGGCGATCAGTTGCAGAACCACCGTAACAACGACCGCACCGATCAGCAGACGATTGCTGAAGAAGTTGAGGGTAAAGAGTGACTCGCGATGCGAACGCAGGCCAAGCGCGTGTCCCATCTGCGCGATAGTCAGGAACATGAAGACCATCGTATTCCAGGTGCGCGCCTCAAAGCCCTCAGCACCGCTGGTGAACTGGCCGTGCGCCCATAT
>JAEUQX010000670.1 GCA_016788625.1 Anaerolineae bacterium | reverse complement strand
GCGGCGTGTATCCCGCCATCTGTCATTGATCTGTGGGGACGATCATCGTGACATGGCGCAGCTAATCGCTCCGGCGCTGAAAGTGGCGCGCCTCGGCCTCGATGAAATCGACGACGCCCGCGATGGTCGGGTCGGGCTGCGTCTCGCGTGGCATCTCCAGGATTTGGCTTTTGACCAGCGATACAGCAGCATGTTCCAGCAGGCGTACCTGTACCACGCCGAGCTGCCCGGCGCGTGCCCCGGCCAATCGCAGTGTTGTGCCGTCTAGCTGTGTTACCTCGGCAGGGGCGAGCAGAATGGATAAGCGCGCTGCCGGGTCGGGCAGGTGCGCTGTGACGGTGATGCCGCGTTCATGCTGCCAGGGGTGCAGCGCATCCACCAGCGCCATGCCCATCAGGTTTGCTTTCAATCGTTCACGCCCTGCCGCGTCCAGCCCATCGACACGAGCGGCATGGCAGCCCATCGCGTCGAGCGCGATCAGCATCGAGCGCCCGCCCGTCGCGGCGCAGTGCCAGCTTTCCGGCGCGCACGAGTCGCCCAGGTCGAGCAGCAGGGATGGCGTATTAACCCTGTTCTTCACATCGCGGATGAAGGTATGCAGGCGCGGCAGCAGGTGCAGGTCGCCGCGCAGGCCGCCTGTGTAGAGCAGCAGCAGATCCTGGGGCAGTTCGTCCCCGATCATTCCTGTTTCCAGCGCCGGAAGGCATCCAGCAGGGTATCCCTGGCGCGCGAATCCAGCGCATCCTCAGTCAGCATCCCCGTCAGCCGGATGGTGACGCGCATCTGCTCGACGTATTGGTGGCAGCCGCGGCATTTGGAAAGATGCTGCTCAAAGCGTGCCCGCGCATCTGGCGGCAGCGTTTCCTCCAGATACTCGGTGACCAGTTCAACCAGTTCCTGACACGACAAGGTTTCGTCCGACATAGGTCTCACACGCTATTCCGCTGAGCTGACAGCCGCCAGTCAATCGTCTTTGGCCGGATAAGGGTTTGCTCGACCTTCGCCCCCATGCCACGAGACGATGCGCTAACGACTACAAGCTATTGACTGAGATATGACTCCAGCGCGCGCCGCACTTTGGAACGTGCCCGGTGCAGCAGCACACGCTGATTGGTCTCGCTGATGTTCAGAATATTACAAACATCCGCAGAAGTGAAATCTTCGATGTCGCGCAGGCGGATGACCTCGCGCTGGTTGGGCGGCAGCGCGTCGATGGCCTCCAGAATCAGCCGCTGCGTCTCGCCGGAGAGCAGTCGATCTTCCGGGACGCCTTCCCAGTTGCCGGGCATTGCGTCCACGCGCCAGTGATGGGTTGCGGTGAACCGTTCAGACTCAACAGCGGGTTCGGACTCATTCTCGTCAGGGAGTTCCAGCGGCACATAGCGGGCTTCACGCTGCGCGCGCGTCTTGGCGCGGTTGGTCAGGATGGTGAAAATCCACGTCTTGAGCGATGAGCGCCCTTCGAAACGGTCAAGCCCACGCAGCACAGCAATCCAGGTTTCCTGCACCACATCCTCAGCGACGGCCTGACTGGACGTGTAAATCATGGCGATGCGCACCATCGAGCTGTAGAGCTGTTCGACCAGCGCGTTGAAAACCGCCTCATCCCCGGCTCGCAGCGCGGCCAGCAGTTGGAGATCGGCAGTTCGGCGTTCGTCTTGCTCGTCCACGCTGCCCCCTCGATTGTTTCAGAGCGTTACAGCCCGATAGTAGACCACAATGCGAGGCGCGGCAAGTTGTAATGTTTAATCCGCCTCTCATACTAAATGGAGTCAGGTTAACAATTGGAGGAGTACATGAATACTGACACCATGCTCAATGGGACGGATACGTACCGCCGCATCATTGAGCAGCTTCCCTATCTGGTCTCGGTACACGGAAAGGAGGGACTATTCGAATACATATCGCCTGCCTACAACGCGCTGCTCGGTCATGCTGCCGATCATCTCCGGAACACGTCGTTTTACGACTACGTGCATCCTGCTGATACGGAGCGGGTGCGCGGCGCGTTTAAGCAGGTTGTGCTGCGCGGCGGGACACAGAACGTGCAGTGCCGACTGCGGACACATGACCAGCACTATGTCTGGATGAACATGGCCTTCGCGCCGGGGCCAGACGACAGCCATATCCTGGTGTATGGGCGTGACGCTTCCGAGGTGAAGTACCTGGAGGACGCCCTGCGGATTCTGGCGCGCGGGAGCGATACGCTGCACGGCATCGAGTACTTCCGCGTGCTGGTCAGCCAGGTGGCGGCGGCGCTGCGTGTGCCCTTCGCGTTCATCACCGAACACTACGCCGACAAGACACGCGTGCGAATGCTGGCTTTCTGGAAGGGCGATACCTTCGGTAACCCGTTCGAATACGACCTGCCCGGTACACCCTGCGACGACGTGATCAATAAGGGCAAGTTCTGTCACTTCCCGCGTGGGGTGCAGGCGATGTTCCCGCAAGACCGCGATCTGGTGGCGCTGGCCGCCCAGGGTTACATCGGCGTCCCGCTCTATGACTCAAAGGAACAGGTCATTGGGCATCTGGCGCTGCTGGATAGCAAGCCGTTGGTAGTCGGAGATCGCGAGGTTTCGATCCTGCGGATTTTCGCGGGGCGGGCTGGACAGGAACTGGAGCGCTGGCAGGCACAAGCAAACAGCGAAGGCAAACCGGCCACGATGAGCTAGATCGTGGCCGGGGTTTGTGCCTGGGAGACACATTCCACAAGAATAGTATAACGTGCAGTGCGCTGGAAAACCCGGCGCGCTGCACATTCTGCCTCCATACATTGCCCTCAGCCCTGTATCCCTACCCTGGGATTGTTGTACTACTATGCCCTTAAGCCAGGGCAGAATTTACGAAGTTAGTGGATTTGACTTGTAACATCATCTCCCCCTTAACGATGTATCAATTGTAAACCAAAGGAGGTTGATGATGAAACGGTTCAAGTATCTTTCCGTACTGATATTGTCGCTGCTGGTCATCAGTCTGGTGATCACCAGTCCCATCCTATCCAGTGAGCGGCCTGAAGAATCGGGCAGCGGCGCGGTCTATGACGGCCAGGGTCGGGGGAACGGCAATGGCAATGGTAACGGCAATGGTGGCGGCAATGGCGGTGGTAATGGGAACGGCAACGGCAACGGCGGTGGGCGCGGCAACGGCAATGGTGGCCAACCTGCTATCGTTGTCGAACAGCCGCCTGTATCTGAACCTACAGCTCAGCCACTAGATTCCGAGTCGGAACTGCTGGGCTGCCAGAAGAATAACCCTGAACGCCTGGATTGTTCCAGCCTGTCAGTATCCGGTGTATGTGATGGCGACTCAGCCGTCTTCACTATCACCAACACGGGTGAACCCGGCAATGGTGATATGCGCGCGGCGACGCAGTACCGCCTGATCGTCGATGGCGTTGTCGTGCAGACGGGCACAGTGCAGTTGGCGGGCGGTCAGACGATGACCATCACCTACGCGGGCGGCGGCACGGTCACGCTGGAGGTCGATCAACAGGTCGGGCATCCGGGTAACAGCCGTCCACAGACGACGCTGACCTGCTCCGCGCCACCCGCGACTTCGACACCGGTTCCAACGACGGAAGTGCCACCAACAGCGCTGCCGACCGACGAGCCAACCCCGGAAGTGACCCCGACAGCCGAGCCGACGCACGAAGTCACGCCGGAACCAACCGATGAGGTGACACCGCCTGATCTGTATGTTGAGCCGATTTGCTGGCCGGACGCGACCGCGTTCATCGTGGGCAATAACGGCGGCGACATGACCGAACCCATCAGCTATCAGGTGATACACGAAACGAACGGCATTGTCGATCAGGGCACGCTGCAACTGCTGGCGGGACAAGCCACCACCCTGGTCTATCCCTTCGCCCAATTTGGCACGCCGCTGACGCTGGTGATCGATGACTGGGTGATCTATGCGGTCATCGACTGCGGCGTTGACCCGACGCCAGAAACCCCTGTCCTGTACGCCGACCCCTACTGTCTGGCGGATGGCTCGGTGAGCTTCGTCATCATCAACGAAGGAGCGGACATGACTGAGGCCGCCTCCTATATCGTCGTGGATTCCGGCGGCAACATGATTGACCAGGGCACGGTCTTCTTGCTGAGTTGGGAGTCGATCACGCTGACATATCCGGCAGGGCTTGGCACGCTGACGATTGTTGTGGGCGATTGGCTGGCCTATTCCAGCATTGACTGCGCGGCGACGACGCCAGAACCAACGCCGGAAGTGACCCCGACTGACGAGGTAACCCCGGAACCGACACCGGAAGTGACTCCGACTGACGAGGTAACCCCGGAACCGACGCCGGAAGTGACCCCGACTGATGAGGTAACCCCGGAACCGACACCTGAAGTGACGCCAACCGACGAGGTGACACCAGAGCCGACACCTGAAGTGACACCGACTCCAGTCACCAGCACGCCTGTGCCTACCGACCCGCTCGGCTGCCAGAAGAACAACCCGGCGCGCCTGGACTGCTCCAGCCTGCAAGTCACGGCCACCTGCGACGGTGATGTAGCGGTGTTCACCATCACCAACACGGGCGACCCTGGTGACGGCGACATGCGCGCGCCCACCGAATACCGCATCATCGTGGATGGCGTTGTCGTCTACAGCGGCACCGTGCAGATTGGTGGTGGCGAGAGTTTGAACGTAACTTACGCTAACGGCGGCACCGTCACGCTGGAAGCCGATCAGCAGATCGGACATCCGGGCAAGAGCCAACCGCAGGCCACAGTAAGCTGCGGTTAGGCTGACTGCCGACCCTCAAAACCAAATCGCCGTGAGCATTACCGTTCACGGCGATTTTGATTCCACAAGTACGCCCGATTCTGTCCGGGCTGCGCGGTGTCAGGTGGTCACAGGCTCAATTTCCAGCAAGGGCTGCCCACGCTCCACGACATCGCCCGCCTTGACCAGCAGGCGTTTGACGCGGCCATCGCCCGGCGCGCTGGCGCGAATTTCCATCTTCATCGCTTCCAGGACGACCAGCGCCTGCCCGCGCGTGACTG
>JAEUQX010000708.1 GCA_016788625.1 Anaerolineae bacterium | reverse complement strand
ATAGGCATAGGCGAGCCGAATTCGTTCTGTCTCCACAACCAGCGATTGATGCTGCGCCGATACGGTCACAGCAGCGGAAGACTGAACGGAATCCAGAGCTGCTTCGAATTCTTCTGCTGTGAGGTTAACCTCTACAAGCTGCCCCGTATCCGTTCGCAAGCGTAGAAAATAGGAACCATCGTCTTCGGCCTCAACCGCTTCAACAAAGACGGGCGCGGCGAAGTATGAAGGGATCGAAATGGTGCGGTGCAGGATGGATTGCATAGTGAATTCAAATGTTCCAGATGATAGTAGAAGCCGAATTACACGAGTTGTTCTCTCATATTACTATATCTTTGTCTCGTGTGCGTTGATAAGCGCGTCTGGCAAAGTGCCTTGTATGGATACTCCCCGCCCATAGCGGATGGTTGCCATAGCGGAAGGTCTGCTCCCGTGGCGCTGCCCGGTGCACATCCGGCGCGTCCAGTCGCTGCCACCAGTCCGGTGAGATAGGCTTCGCGCTCACCCGCATCCACCATAAACGGCGGAATGCTAAAGCCGATCTGGATCGCTTCAAAGCGCGGGTGAGTGCCGATGAGATCGGCTGGTCCGCCAGACCGTGACCGAGTTCATGCAGCGCAATCATCCCGATACGCGCTATAGTGTGTCATAGCTGTCCGGCATTTACGGGAAAAGTTGTTATAATCCATTGCAGATATTATGATTTGTATTAGATTAGCAGGCCGCTTACACCACCAGCAGGCATTGGACTATTCACGTATGTCGAAACTGCCGCCCCCGTCCGCTTCACCGAAGATGCAAGACCATATTTTCATTTCCTATTCCAGCAAAGACCGCGCCTTTGTTGACCAGCTTGCGGAAAAACTGCGCGGCTTAGGACATACCGTCTGGATTGATTTTGAAGGTATTCGCGGCGGTGAACCCTGGAAACAATCCATTTCGGACGGACTGCATCCGTCACGGGTGGTGCTGCTGGTACTTTCGCCCGAAGCAGTACAGTCCGAATGGGTAGAAGAAGAGATTCGGACTGCGTTGAGCCTCAAAAAGATGGTAATCCCGCTGCTGCTGCGTCCATTACCGCCAGATATTCCCAGTGATCTGCTTCGCGGCGTGATCCGTGAGATACACTACCGGGATTTCACGAAAGGGTTTCAGCACCCGTTCGAGCAACTGCTGCAGGATTTGCCGAAGCCTCAAAGCGGCATGATGGGCTATTGTGCCAAGCTGATCGCCCGTCTGGCAGCCTTGCCATGGGGACTGGACCACTACATTCAGGAGCAGGCAAAGCTGCTGCCGATATACGCCAGCCCATATGATGAAGGGCTGCGCAAGCAGGCGGGCGAGAACTTATTGAAGCGGCTGAAAGGCAGCCGCCGGACAATCGTGCTGGGCGAGCCGGGAATGGGGAAAAGCGTGGCGTTAGAACGTCTCGCATGGGAACTTGCCAGCGCTGAACCGCCGATTGTCCCGATCATCATCACGCTGCGGGAGTACGATGGCGCGCCACTGTTGACATGGATACGGCTGATGCTGCTTGCCAGCGATGAGCCGCCGATCCGCGATGCCTTGCGCCACCCGGAAGACACGGAGCGCTATCTGCGCGACACTCCACTTACCTTCTATCTGCTGTTGGATGGGTTGAACGAAGTTCGCCCTGCCTACCGCGAGACCATTCTGCATGAGATTCGGCGGCTGGCGCTGCAATTTCCCCACTATTCCATCATCGTCACCAGCCGTGTGCAGGATGAAAGTTGGCGCGAACTGCGGGGCGGCAGTTTTGACGCGGAAACACTCGTCGTACAGGCGATCACCGAGCAGCAGGCGCAAGCCTATCTGACGGCACACCTGTCCGCAGCCGACGCGGGTGCTCTATGGCAGCGCCTGGATGAGCGGATGCGCGGCTTAACCGTGACCCCGCTGCTGTTGTGGCTGATTAAAGAAGCATGGCAGGAGACGAAGGGACGTATCCCAGGCAATCGCGGTGAACTCTATGCCAGCTTCATCGAGCGGATGCTGCGCCGCGATGATGACCGTAAGCTGAGCGCCAGCATCAGCCGTGAAGCCCGCTTATCTGCGTTGGAACGCCTGGCTCTTGCCCTGCATGACCAGCAGGCCATCTCGATCTCCCGTCAGCAAGCGTGCGAACTCATCGCGGATGAGGTGCTTGAGGCATTACTGATCAATGGACTTTTACAGGGCGAAGAGGTGCTGCGTTTTGCGCCCCATCAGACGATTCAGGAACACTTTGCAGCGCGGGGAATTCAGGCAGAGGTCGAAGCCGTATTGCAAGCACCAGCGCGACCACGCTGGCGTAACCTGTTCAGCCGCCCTGAAGCCAACAGGCTCGATGAGGCTGCGAACACATGGTGGGCGGAGACCTTCATCCAACTGGCGGGGATCACCAGCGACCCTAACCGCCTCGCACAGAAAATCGCCGAGCGTAACCCGTGGTTGGCCTGGTGGTGCGTGCGAGAGGGACGCGCCGTGAACCCTGAAACCGAGCGTATCATTCAGGCGCAGTCAGCGCGATTGGTCGATTCAGACAGCGCTGCTGACCGTCGGAATGCGGTGCAGGCATTGATTCGCCTGCCGCGGGCAAGGGTGATCCCCGAACTTGCCAGACTCGCCTGTGATGTGGAGCGTTCAGTCGCTGAACCTGCGCGGCAGGCGCTGGATGAACTGGGTGAAGTCGGCAAGGAAGCAATCCAGCGGGCGTTTATCAAAGGTTTTGACGAGCGCATCCAGAAGCTCAACGCGCTCGAGAAGGCTGAATATACTCGACAGATGGCAGACTACGATCAGCGTCGGGGTGTCGGGGTGATCATCCGCAATGGTATCTCGCTGCCGGACATCGACTGGGTGCCAATCCCGGCTGGCGAGTTCGTGATGGGCAGCGACAAGGACAAAGATCCACAGGCTTACGATGACGAAGTACCGCAGCGGAAAGTAACGCTGCCCGCGTTCGAGATCAGCCGCTACCCGATCACCTACGCGCAGTACCAGGCGTTCATTGATGACGATAAAACAGGTTTCCGGGATGCGCGCTGGTGGGAAGGATTGGCGCTGCCGGAAGGCCACAACAGTGCGCCGGGCGAGCAGCGGTTCAAATACGGGAATCACCCGCGCGAGAATGTAAGCTGGTACGATGCGGTGGCGTTCTGCCGCTGGCTGTCGTGGCGGCTGGGCGGGGGATACGCGCTGGAGGAGATCAGCACGTGGGCGGTGCGGCTGCCGACGGAGGTTGAATGGGAGCAGGCGGCGCGGGGGACAGACGGGCGCATCTACCCGTATGGGAATGAATTTGATGCGAGCAAGGGAAACACACGGGACACGGGGCTTAGGCAGACGAGCGCGGTGGGACTGTTCCACGCCGGGAGATCACCCTATGGGGTCGAGGACATGAGCGGGAATGTATGGGAATGGTGCCTGACGGACTATGACAGCCCCGCGCCGAGGGCGGAGGAAGAGAACGCGCGTTCTAGCACCCGGCGGGTTGTGCGGGGCGGTTCGTGGGTCTTCAGTCGAGGCTTCGCGCGTGCGGCCTTCCGCGTCAGCCTTCTTCCGCACGTTCGCCTCAACCGTCTCGGGTTTCGGGTGGTGTGGCTGCCCCCATCTCAAGGACACTGACCACTGATGCGAGCGAAGCGAGCCGTCTTTAGCGCGCGCAGCGCGAATCGAAATTTTTGAACCATGATACCCTGTAGGCAGGGAGGACAGATGCCTCACGTATTCATCAGCTACAGCCGCAAGGATAGCGCCTTCGTCGACCGCCTGGAGATCGCGCTGCGCGGCGAAGGCCTGCTGACATGGCGCGACATCCACAGCATCCCTGGCGGCGCGAAGTGGTTCCGGCGCATCAAGCAGGGGCTGGAAGCCAGCTACGCCATGCTGTATGTGGACACGCAGCACGCCGAAGAATCCGATTGGGTCGAGAAGGAATTCCTCTTCGCGGCCTCGCTCAAGCTGCCGATCATCCCGGTGAAGCCCGATGCGCGCTTCAGGTCGCTGGCGACGATCAACCTGAATCCCGTCGTGTGTGACGAGGCGCACTTCCCAATCGGCGTGGGAAAGATCATCGCGCAGTTACGCGCGCTGCCGCAGGCGGCGATTGTGCCCGGCGCCCTCGCCCCGCCGGACGAAAGCGCTGCCGCGCCGGAGACAGCACCCCTGCTTGAAGCCGATTACCGCGCGGAGATCATCGACTATGCGCGCTGGCTGCTGATCAGGTCGCAGGCGGATTTGCGCGACGCGCTGTACGTCAGCCTGGCCGCGCAGACGGAAGCGCCGCGCCTGCTGACCCGCCCGGATAACCCGCTGAGCTTCGGGCTGGATGTTGATTTCGAGATCGGCTTCAAACGGCTCGACCTGGAGCGCATCAGGGGCGAAGATTTCGACCGCAGCGGCGAGCCTGTGACAGACGCGCGCGTGCCCGTGCAGGAAGCCCGGCGCGTGGTGCTGCTGGGCGAGCCAGGCGCGGGCAAGACGACCAC
>JAEUQX010000579.1 GCA_016788625.1 Anaerolineae bacterium | reverse complement strand
CCCCAATATGCCGGGATCAGGTCATAGCCCAGGTCGCAGCGGTGGTGTTCCTTCAGCCAGAAGTGAAAGCCGACCGTTCCGATCAGGCGGTCGTCATCGCGCAGGGTGATAGCCCAGCGCACGCCTTTCCTCTCGTCAAACATGCGATGAAAGAACCTGATCTCCTCAAGCGCGCATTCGCGGCTGTCACAGGGCGGTTCCAGAATCAGGTAGCGCATCACCTCTTCGCTGCCATACAACGCCAGAATTTGGTCGGCATCACGGTCTTCGATGTGGCGCAGGCGGCAGCGTTCCGTTTCTAAAACCGGGAAATATTCGTAGTCAAACATCACTGAACTCCTGTAAGGTATCGTGTTATTGTGCCACAAGGGGTCAGGATGTTCCAGAGTGATGGTGGGGCGGGGATTAAATGTGAGCGTTTAGCGGTTCTCGATGCAATTCAACTAACACATTTTAAGCTCTGATGCTGAGCCAGTTGCGAACAAGGTCTGTCAGTTGTTCGCAAACCTGACTTACGTGCTGCGAGGATTCAAAAGTAATCGTTCCTCTGATGTTTGAATTCCAGAAAATGAGTCCAGTGGTATCAGTCATGACCGGATGAGCTTTTTTGTCCTCTTTTTGGGTAGCGCCCATGTGAAAGACCAGTTTGATTTTTCCTTCTTTGTTCATCAGATTCAACGTCAATCTGTCTTCACCATCAAGGACAAAATTTGGGGCATTCCATTTGAGTGTTTCCACTAGTCGAGGTTCCGCCCCCATGATGACATTTCTGATTCCCTCAACCTGCGCTTTTCTATCACCGGATAGGCTTGTATAGAACTCTTCCAGTGTTTTGAATTTCTCCATGTTTCTTGCCCTTCAGGTCAAAATTCGGTAGCCCCTCGCCAGGAGGTGAGGGGCAGTTAAGCGCAGCGAAACGGGCGAGGTCGCCTATCGCCTTGCGATCTGATGGTGGCTTTACGGGTAGCAGTACAGGCCGAACAGGTTGCCTTCCGTGTCCTTGACTGCTGCGTAGCTGCCCGCCGCGCCCATCGAAGTCTTCGGCGTGACGACGGTGCCCCCGGCGGCAGTGACGCGGGTCAGCGCGTTTAGCATGTCATCGCCTACATCCAGGTACAGGAACATCCCCTTATCGCTCGGCTCAAAGTTGGCGGTCTTGTTCAGCGAAATGCCCGGCGCGCCGCCTTCGCTCGTGTTTACCAGCGTTATCGTCTCGCGCACGCCGTCGTTCGCCACCTCGCCTGCCTCAAGCTGGAATACGCTTTGGTAGAACTTCGCGGCGCGGTTGATGTCTTTCACGGGGACTTCAATCCAGACAGGTTTCAACATGTGATCACTCCTCGTGCAGAACTGATGTTCGCTTTGAGTGTACGATCAAATGTTCGGCCTGTCAAATGACATTAAGATGGTTAAGCCCTCTGCGCAGGATGACCGCAGAGGGCTTGAACGGAAACGAAACGGGGTTACATGGGCATCTCGGTCAGCGCGGCGAAGGGCACGCCGGGGTTATCGTAGCCCAGCATCGCGGCGTCCGCGCGGATGGCAGCGATGTCGTCAGCGCTCGGCGGCGCGACCGGCCCCACGAAGCCATCGCCTGACCCATCGAGGAACGGCTGCAAGATCGGCACGGCGCTGGAGACGTTGCGCAGGGTGTACTGGGCATATGAGGTGTGATTCGCCAGCTTCTTGCCGATCTGGCGCACCAGCACGCGGTGCGTCTCTTCGACGGCGGCGATCTGCGCGGCGGTCACAGCGAACGGCGTGGTTTCTGCCGACTGCGCGAAGACCCGGGTGGCCGCCAGATATGCGCCCGTGAAGGCCGTCTCGGCCACTTCGGTGGTCGCGGTGAACACATCAATGTCCGAGAACAGCGTTTCCGGCACATAGAATTCGGTGAACAGCGGCGTCGCGCCCAGCGATTGCAGCAGTTCCAGGTGATCCTGCTCCGCCAGGAAGCCCGCCTTCATATAGGCGATCTGAGCATCATCCAGTCCCAGATCAGCCGCGCCGTTGATGGCCGCCAGGTAGTGTGTCGTGGCGAACAGTTCGGCGGTCGAAGCCAGGTTGATGATCGTCTGCAGATCATCGTCGGGCATATCCTGTCCGAGTACGCGGCTGACACCCAGAATCTGATTGAAACCCAGCAAAGCTGTGCCGCCGAGAATAGCGCTGCCCTTCAGGAATGTACGACGAGAAAGATTCTTCATGATGTGACAATCTCCATAAACTTCCGCTTACCGTTTGAGATTCAATTCCAACGCGCTGGTCATGACATTCAACATAACGGTTGCAGAAATCGTCTTGGATTGCTCTTGTGGCGCTTACTAACCCGCTATTAAGGTTTTGGGCGCACAGCTCAGCATCCGGGGCAAGGTTTCAGGCTCGGTGAATGGGAGTGGCATTAAGGCAGTTGCTGGTTTTTCGAACCGTGTTAGCGCTGTGAACCTGCCAAAACGGTCTGGCCTTCGCTGGTGGGACTAATCGGAACTGACCACTGGCACGCGCTCATCAAGAGGACCCCATGATTGTTTGAACGCGGCGTGATCCGGGTCATCGCTGTTAGCGAGTGACTGTGCCGAGCCTGCCAGGAAATTCAGCAGGTAGGTCGTGTAGCCAGGGGCGCTGGTGGTAGGGTGGTAACCCTCGTGAATCAGGATCATGTCGTTGTGCTGTGCGACGAATACGGCATCGTGCTCAGCGTTATAGATGCGCTGCAGCGCGAAGCCGTTCGCGGGTTGCAGCTTATAGAAATAGATCTCTTCGAGGTCGGCCTCCAGCAGTTGCCCCGCCGCATCTTCCCGGTGGACATCGTGTTTGTGTGGTGGGTAACCAGCCCAATTGCCGCCCGGAATATAGGCTTCCACACAGACCAGGCGCTGACAATCAAACCCCGGCGGAATCACGTTGACCACCTGGCGCGAGGCACTGCCGCCGCCGCGCAGATCAATCCGGCAGTCGGCAGGAGTGATCAAACGGGCGGGGTGATCCTGGTCGGTTGGCACCCAGCAGGAGGCCACTTCCAGGACAGCGCTCAGCGCTTCGATCTCAAAAGTGACCCCACGCGACAGGTACAGCGCGTAGGGCAGCCCGCTGAATACATCCGCGCGCTGACCGACATGCAGGAAGTCCCCCTGGGAGGTGCGAATATGGCATTCGCCCCCCAGGATGACGTGAACGTATTCGTGATCGCCAGTCTGACCTGACCAGCGCGCCCCCTGGTTCAGGCGGCGGGCGGCCATATTGAGCAGTTCCCAACCCGCCTGCTGCGCCGTCACTTCGGTAAAGACGCCTGTTGTCCTCGAATCAACTGGTCGAATGAGCATCAGCACTAACCTTTGGTGGCATCCTGCCAATCGTCGTCGCCAGCGCCTAGATCAAGTAGCGCTGGTTGCGTTTTTCTGTTTCGTAGCGCTGCCGGGCGGCGTTCACCGCTTCCATCTCGGACGTTTGCGCGGTCGCCATATCCCACCAGAAACCGTAGCCGGGGACGCGCTCGTGCCAGTCGGTTTCTGTCACGATGACGGTGGTGCGATCAGCCTGTTTGGCAAAAGCGATGGCATTGGCGAGTTCATCCTTGCTGTTGGCGTGAATGCCAATCGCGCCCATGCCCTCAGCGATCTTGGCGAAATCGACGGGCAGCAGGTCGCCATCATACCAACCCGACGCGCCGCGATAGCGGTAGTGACAGCCGAAGCCTTCACTGCCAACCTGTTCCGAGACGCGCCCGACGCTGGAATAGCCATTGTTGTTGCTGACCATGATGATGATCTTGAGTCCTTCCTGAATCGACGTGACGATTTCGCTGTTCATCATCAGGAAGGAAGCATCGCCCACCATCACGAAGACATCACGGCTGGGGTCGGCCATCTTGATGCCCAGGCCGCCTGCGATTTCATAACCCATCGTGGAATAGCCGTACTCCAGGTGATAGCCTTTGTTGTCGCGGGTGCGCCAGAGCTTGTGCAGGTCGCCGGGGAAACTGCCCGCCGCGCTCATGACCACATCACGCGGGTCAGAAAGCTGATTGACTGCACCGATGAGTTCACCCTGGCTCATCAATGGGCCGTGTTCCAGGTTGTAAACGCGCGTGACCTCGGCGTCCCATTCGGCGTTGTGCTGCTGGACAAGCTGTTGGTAACTGGCTTCCGTGCGGTAACCTTGTAGGTGCTGTGCCAGTTCCTCCAGCGTGACTTTGGCATCGCCCACCAACGGGATAGCTGCGTGTTTGAAGGCATCCATCTCAAACACGTTGATGTTGATGAAGCGTACATCCGGGTTCTGGAAAGCAGTTTTGGAAGCCGTCGGAAAATCAGAATAACGTGTGCCAATACCGATCACCAGATCGGCATCGCGTTCGATCAGGTTCGCGCCTTTTGTGCCCGTGACGCCGACCCCGCCCAGATTCAACGCGTGATTGTAGAGCAACGACCCTTTGCCCGCCTGAGTCTCGGAGACCGGAATGCCCGTCTGATCGACAAAGCGCTGTAAAGCATCAAAGGCTTCGCTGTAATGTACGCCGCCGCCCGCGATGATCAAGGGGCGCTTGCTGGCGCGGATCCACTCTGCTGCACGCTGGAGTTGGGTACTGTCCGGGCGGTTGCGCGGGATTACCCAGATGCGTTTGTCAAACAGGCGCGCGGGATAATCAAAGGCATAGGTTTGAATGTCCTGTGGCAGCGCCAGCGTGACCGCGCCAGTATCTGCGGGCGAGGTCAGCACCCGCATCGCTTCTGGCAGAGACTGAATGGCCTGTTCCGGGCGTGTAATGCGATCCCAGAAACGTGAAACCGGCTTAAAGCAGTCGTTGACAGAAATATCCTGTGAATGCTCCGACTCGAGCTGCTGCAATACAGGTGCCTGCACACGCTCGGCAAAGACGTCGCCCGCCAATAGCAGAACAGGGATGCGATTCACGGTGGCGGTCGCTGCGCCGGTGACCATATTGGTCGCCCCAGGGCCGATTGAGGATAGACAAGCGAAGATTTGCTTGCGATTCTTCATCTTGGCATAGCCCATCGCGGACATCACCATCGCCTGTTCATTGCGGGTCTGGTAGTAACGAAAGTCCGGGCCGTATTGCTGGAGTGCCTGAGCCACACCGCCGATGTTTCCATGTCCAAAGATGCCCCAGCAGCCCGCGAAAAACGGATTCTCCTGACCATCACGCTCCACATATTGGTTCATCATGAAGCGCACAATGGCCTGTCCTAAGGTCAATCTCACTGTCTGCATTAGTTTGTCTCCATAAACAAAATATGTTGCATAATACGCAACAAGTAATTCTCTGTATGCAACAATCTATAGTGATTGTATTGCCGTATCAGACTGCTGTCAACCAGTTAACGCGTGATAGACAAGTGGCGAGCTTTGTTGCACAATGTGAGACAAACATCAACCATGCGGGGTCTGAGCAATGAGTGAAATTCAATCACTGGCGCGCGGCCTGAAGATACTGGACAAATTCGCCCAGAGCGCGGGCAGCCTGAGCATTACCCAACTGGCACAGGAGCTTGAACTGGACAAGAGCACGGTTTCGCGCCTGGTGCAGACGCTGGTGCATTACGAATATGCCCAGCCAGACCCCGGCACGCGGCGTTACATGTTGGGGCGGAAGTTCACCCGTCTGAGCTGGCAGCTCCTGAACCGCACGCCCATTCGTGACCAGGCCAAACCGTTTCTCTACAGTCTGATGCACGCGACAGGTGAGTGTGCCCACACAGCCGTCTATTCCGAAAAACAGGCTTTGGTGATTGATGATGTTGAAGCGCCCGCTTCGCTGCGCGTGGTGGGCGGCATCGGGCGGTTGATACCGCTGCACTGCACGGCGGTGGGCAAGTGCTTGCTGGCTTTTTCGAACGTGCCGCTGCCCGCTGACCTCCCCGGCCGCACGCATAACACCATCACCGCTCTCGACCGCCTGCATTCGCATCTCGACGCTATCCGGCAGGCAGGCTACGCGCTGGACGACGAGGAAAATGATTACGGAGTGCGCTGCATTGCTGCACCCATCTATGACCATACCGGGCAGGCCATCGCCTGTATTGGGATCTCCGGGCCGACAGTACGTATGACTGATGACCGTCTGGCGGCGCTGGCGTCTCAGGTGATTGAGGCGGCGCGTGCCCTTTCGCGGCAATTGCAGGACATGGGATATGAGCAGAAGGAGGCGTAGAAGCGCCTCCTAACCGGGTGCTGCGCGATCCGATCAATCCTCTTCAAACAGCCGTTCGCCGCGCGCCAGCCGCAGCGCGATCTGGTAAGTCTGCCCCTCCGCACGCATGGTTGGGGCGTGCGCTGCCAGGTAACGCGCCGCCGCTACTAACACCTGTGTGCCTTCCGGTGTGCCGCGCAGCAGCTTGTACTGTTGGTAGGCTGCTTCGATGCACTGGATGGTGTGAAAGTCGCGGTCTTCGCGCAGCAGCAGCCTGCCGAGTGCAGCCAGCAGCGCTGCGTCATCGCCGCCCGCGCCAAGATACCGCGCCACCAATCCGCCTGCCTGATTAACCTGCTGCTGCCTGTTTAGCAGGTCGCTCAAGTCATCCAGCAGCGCGGCAGGTTGTATGGCAGCCCCGTTCGCGCCCGGCAGCTTGGCCGCCGGGATGTTCAGGAAGCGGTCGAGGTAGACGCTCATCGCCGCGTCGAACACGCCGCGCACGAGTTCCGCCGAATTGACGCGCCGCAGTCCCTGATGCACGGCGTTAGCGAAGGTGAAGGTGTGCAGCGCGGTGTCCCAGTCGCCAAACTCGTTGCTGGTGTGGAAGCGCGCGATGCGCAGCGCCGCCGCGTAGGCTACTGTTCCGGCCAGCGTATCCGGCGTGCAGCCCGCCCGCAGCGCGTCGAGCAGGGCATCCGCGATGGCCTGCGGCTCGTCGCTCAGCAGCACTTCGACCAGCGCCGCTTTTCCGTCCCAGGCGCTCGTTCCGGCCTGTCCCGCCGCCAGTGCATCGGGAAGTTGATCGAAGGCGGCATCCAGAATCTCGATCAGGTCAATCGGATAGCGCCACGCGCTCGATTCTTCCTGGCGATCGGCTTCGGCATAGGCGCGTGCCAGGCTGGTCAGCGCGCGTTCGGCGTACTGCCATCCGGCGATGTCCAGCGCTTCGAGTGCCTTGTTGGTGAAGTCCAGCACATGCCCGATCTGGATGTAGCGGTGATCGGTGACCGCCGCGAACAGCATAGCCGCCATCTGCCGGTGATCTGCGCCGCCGCGCACCGCCGAGATGATGCAGCGTTCCGCGCCTTCGCTGTCGCGCACTTCGACGAATTGGCGGAACCAGGTCATCAGGGTATCCAGGTCCGTGTTCTGATTGGGCAGCGGTGTCACCATGAAGCGCGGCGGGTCGCCAGCCGTGTTAGCTGCCACCGCCGAGAGGCCGTGAACCAGGGCGCGGGCGCGTTCTTCCGGCGCGAGCGCGGGCAGCAAGTTCATCATGCACGCCAGGATCGTCAGCCCCTGTCCCCAGCCGCCAGCGCGGTAGGTCGTGCCGAACTCCAGCCCGATGCGAAACGGCTCAGCCGGGTCTTCACCGCTTTCCAGCAGCCCGATCACCGACTTGGCGATCACCAGCGCGAGGTCGCGCTCCAGCCCGTCGCGCAGCCGCTGCCGCAGATGCTCGCGTCCATCGTGCCGCGCCGCCAGATCAACCCAGATGCCGCCGTCGCGCACCTCCACCGGGAAGGCGCGCACATCATCGGCCCACAGGTCGAACGTGCCTCCGCTGGCGAGATCGAAGCGGGCATGATGCCAGTGACAGGTGAGGATGCCGTCGCGCACGCTGCCCCGGTCGAGCGGGAATCCCATGTGCGGGCAGCGATTATCGACGGCGTAGACGCGCCCGCCATAATCGAACAGCACCAGCGTGTGCCCTTCCACAGTGACGGCCAGCGCTCCTTTGCCGCGCAGGTCATCCAGCGCCGCCGCATACGCATACGTGTTGGTCATCGTTATCATGCCGTGACTCTCCCTAAATGAATGACAGAAAATATGAGGTATGTTGCCGTGTCCAGTTGCCACATGTTTGATCAGTGATGAGAATGCTGAATTGCATCCGCACTGCACGGTTACTTTTAGTCAAGATCTTGTGTGGGATGAACACCACTTGAATCACTGCCCGATTCAGGGGCAGGGGTAAACACAGTGCCAGCTTCATCTCTGATAGGACCGCCAAGTCGCGGGCAGATACCTTCCACATGATATGAATTCCGCTGGTGTGCGTGGACGATGAGGTTCTCGATTACGATGGGTTGCTGAGCGTTCATAATCACCTGAACGGACGGGTCCCAACCACCCCCGGCATAGCGCTCAAGTTCAGCCATTAGTGCTCTTATTGAGATAAATTGGCTTGCGGTTTCCTTGTCAGCTTCAATCATCGCTACGGTCAACCGTTTCGTACCTTCAGGCATACAAGGCTGGTTTTCGGATGTCAGCACCATGATGGTGCGGTAGCCACCGATGACATCTGGTAGACCATAATATGACGGGTAATAACTGGCTGACCACTGGGACGCATTGGAATTGCGCGGCAGCGGAGAGGTTCGCTGAGGAGCGGGGGTTGGGCAGCCGCCTTGACGAGCACTGCTGTACAGTCCATCAATCCACTGCTGAAAATGGGCTTCCGTGAAACCAGGCCCAACAAACTGAAGTTTCCACTCACCGTCCAGTGCTTCCAGCGCGGCCCATGTCTCCCCTTCCTGGTAATCGGCACGGACTTCAGAATCCAGCCTGATCTGAAGCAGCAAATGAGGTATTGCGCTGTAGAAGCAGGGCGTGTTGTCTGCGTTCAACACGGCAAAAACGCGGAAAACGCCCACTTCATCCGGCAGCCCATAGTAGGCGGGATCATAGCGTGACAAGCTGGGTGTTAGGGCAGTCGATGTGGTCTGAGTGCCGGAAAGCCAAGCGAACAACATCGTGAGGGCAGCGACGAGGACGAGGATGGCAGCGACGAGAAACCCACGCAATTTGCCAGGCATCATGTCTCTCCAATCAGTGTGGTTGTTTACAGAGTAAACTGATCACAACTATTCAAAATAGTAAAGTAATACTTTTAACTTTGTCAACCAGCAGGGTTAACGCGGGTGCATTTCAAGTTATTGGGAGGATTAGGCACTTGCGCCGTATATCCTCCCGCTGCCTCCCCAAATGAAAAACACCCGGTTAATGCCTTCTCTCAAAGTTCCTACTCTGGTGCTCTCCCGTCTCACCTGGGTAGAGAGGTGGAAAACGCGCTTTGAGTCTGGAAACCCTTCTTCAATGACGCGAATGCGGAAGGATTGGAATGACGTTTGAGCAGGTATCTGTTGGCTAACAGCTAATTGCTAACGACTATCAGCTATCGACCGTTTTCCCGCACCCATGCGTACTCGTAAGTCGTCACCTCAAACGGATGCCCCCAGGGATCGTTGAAGTAGATCGACCATGACAGTTCGTGATCGACCACATCCGCCGCTGTCAGCCGCGCGCCGCCTGCATCGAACAGCGGGTGCGCGTCCAGGCGGCTGAGGAATTCGAGGAATCCCGCGCCATCGACGCGAAAAGCCACACGCCGGAAGCCGACCGTGCCGCGCTTG
>JAEUQX010000554.1 GCA_016788625.1 Anaerolineae bacterium | reverse complement strand
CGGCTGGTTTGGACAGGTGTTACAGCGCTCGGACGATGGGGGCAAAACGTGGGAAGCGGTGAGCAACGAGTTCGCCTATGACGGCATCCCCGGCACCCATCAGTGGTATGACGGTACGCAGCATCCCTGGGAATTCAAGCGCGTCTGGCATCTGGAACCCTCGCTGACGGACGCGGACTCGCTGTACGCGGGTGTTGAGGACGCGGCGTTGTTTCATTCCAGCGACGGGGGCAAGTCGTGGCGGGAACTCTCTGGCCTGCGCGATGTGAAGGGCAACCTGTGGCAGCCTGGTGCGGGCGGCATGTGCCTGCATACCATCGTGCTGAGTCCCGATAACCCCAAGCGCATGTTCGTCGCCATCTCCGCTGCGGGCGCGTTCCGCACCGATGACGGTGGCGAGACCTGGCGACCGGTCAATCAAGGGCTGAATTCGGGAGCAGAACTGCCGGACGCCACCGCAGAAGTGGGACACTGCGTCCACAGCATTGCGCTGCACCCCTCGCGACCGGATACGTTGTTCATGCAGAAGCATTGGGACGTGATGCGCACCGACAATGGTGGCGAACTCTGGCACGAAGTCAGCGGCAACCTGCCCACAGACTTTGGTTTTCCCATCGCTGTCCACGCCCATGAACCAGAAACCATCTACGTTGTGCCGATCACCAGCGACTCACATCACTTCCCGCCGGACGGCAAGCTGCGCGTGTATCGCAGTCGTTCGGGCGGGAACGAATGGGAAGCGCTGACCAACGGACTGCCGCAGAGCAACTGCTACGTCAACATCCTGCGTAACGCCTTTGCGGTGGATAAGCTCGACTCGTGCGGCGTGTATTTTGGCACGACGGGCGGCCAGGTGTATGTCTCGGCAGACTCCGGCGATCACTGGATGCCAATTGTGCACGATCTGCCGCCTGTGCTGTCGCTTGAGGTGCAGGTGCTGCCATGATTACTGTGACGATGCCCGCGCATTTACGCGATCTGGCACGGGTGACGGGGCCGGTACAGCTCCAGATCGATGCGCCTGTGACGCAGCGCGCGATTCTGGACGCGCTGGAGGCGGCCTATCCCATGCTGCGCGGGACGATCCGCGACCCGGCCACGCTGGAGCGCCGCCCATTCATTCGCTTCTTTGCGTGTGGCGAAGACCTCTCGCACGAGCCATCCGACGCAGCCGTGCCCGTCGAGGTCATCACGGGGGCGCAACCGTTTCGCATCATCGGCGCGATGGCGGGCGGCTGAGGGTAGGGGTTCGTTTTCGCAGAGAAGGCGCGTTATGAAAATCCCCTCTCCAAAAGGGGAGGGGATTTAGGGGTGAGGCTCAGGAGATTTCTACCACGCCAGCAGCGACGGTTCTTCCAATACCCCGCGCAAGTCCTGGAGGAACTCCGCCGCCTGCGCCCCGTCCACCACGCGGTGATCGGCTGAAAGCGTCACCGTCATGAACGAACGCAGCACGGGCTGGTCTTCCGCGTCTGGCACGAACTGGCGCACGCTGCGCCCTACCGCCAGGATGCCGACCTGCGGCGGGTTGATGATCGCCGTGAAGCGATCAACGCCATACATGCCCAGGTTGCTGATGGTGAACGTGCCGTCCATCATGTCGCTGATCTTCAGCGTGTTCGCCCGCGCGCGCGTCGCTAGGTCGTCCACCTTGCTCTGAATCGCGCGCATCGCCAGCCGCTCCGCGTTGGGCACGACCGGTACGATCAGCCCCGCCTCCAGCGCCACCGCCACGCCGATGTTGGCGGTCGGCCACAGGTTGATGGTCTCGTCGTCGATTGTGGCGTTCAGCCAGGGATGGCGCAGCAGCACGCCCGCGCAGGCCTTCACCAGGATGGCCGTCACGGAGACTTTTTCACTGCGCGCTTTCAAGGTCGCCCGCAGCCGCTCAATCCCGCTCATGTCGATCTGCGCGTCAAAGAAGATGTGCGGCGCGGTCTGGAAGCTCTTTTGCAACCGCGTAGCAATTGTCCGCCGCATCCCTTCCAGCTTGACCTTGCGTGGCAGTTCAGTTGTCGCGCTGTCGCTGCTGTGCGTGGTCGGCACATCATGGGCGACTGCCGCCGCCGCTGGGGTATCGTAGATCGGTTCGATGTAGGTCTGGCGCGCGGTTACCGCCTGTACATCAGCCGCCTGGATGCGCCCACGCGGCCCGCTGCCCGCCAGCGTCATCAGGTCTACGCCGGTCTGGTCGGCCAGGTGGCGCGCGGCAGGGGTGGCGCGTACCTTACCCGGCGGCTGCGCCAGTGCTGACTCGACATCTTTACGCATGATGCGGTTGCCCGGCCCGCTGCCCTGTACACGGCTCAGGTCGAGATGCGCTGCCTCGGCCACGCGCTGCGCTACGGGCGTCGCGCTGACATCTTTGGCGGACTTCTCGCCTGCGCTGCTAGGCGTAGTCATAGGCTGAGCAGGGCTGGTTTCCGCGCTGGTGGAGCGGACGGGTAAGTTCTCTGGCTTCGCTTCGCCGGGGCGCAGCAGGTAACAGATCACTTCGGTCACGGGCACCGTCGCGCCTGCCTCATAGAGGATGCCGAACAGCGTCCCGGCTTCCGGCGCTTCGACCTCCATGTTGACCTTGTCGGTGGTTACTTCGCAGATCGGGTCGCCCGCGCGCACGCTGTCGCCATCGTGCTTAAGCCATTGAACGATGTCCGCTGTTTCCAGCGTGAAGCCGAATTTCGGCAATATGATGGGTATAGGCATGAGTTCGCCGTCCCTCTCAATACTCGCCGCGCGCAAGCTTGCGCGCCTCGCGGACGATGTTCTCGACCTGCGGCACCGTGTGGTACTCCAGCTCGCGGTTGTAGGGGATGGGGATGTCCAGCCCGGCCAGCCGCCGCACCGGGGCTTCCAGATAATCGAAGGCCTCGCTGCCCGCGATGCGCGCGACGATTTCGCCGCCAAAGCCGCCCATCTCGACGGCCTCATGCACCACCAGCGCGCGCCCGGTCTTCTTGACCGACTCGATGATCGGCGCGTCGTCCAGCGGCTTGAGCGTGCGCGGGTCAATGACTTCCAGTTCGATGCCTTCTTTTGCCAGTTCTTCGGCGGCCTGCACTGCCCGGCTGACCATTACCGACGTGGCGACGACGGTCACATGTTTGCCCTCGCGCACCACGTTGGTCTGGCTCAGCGGCACGCGGTACATCTCCTCTGGCACATGGCCTTTCGTCTTATAGAGCAGCTTGTGCTCCACAAAGATCACCGGGTTGTTGTCGTCAATCGCCGCCAGCAGCAGCCCCTTGGCATCGTAGGCGCTGCTCGGCATGACCACTTTCAGGCCGGGCACATGCACGAACCAGTTTTCCAGGCTCTCGCTGTGCTGTGCTGCCGCGCCCGTGCCGGAGCCGCTCGGCGTCCGCAGCACCATCGGCACGCTGGCTTTGCCGCCGAACATGAAGCGCACTTTCGCCGCTTGCAGCACGATCTGTTCCATCGTCAGCGTGACGAAATCCATGAACTGAATCTCGCCCACCGGACGCATCCCAGTCAGCGCCGCGCCCACGCACGCCCCGGCGATACCCGCTTCGGAGATCGGCGTATCGATGATGCGTTCCGCGCCGAACTCGTTGAGCAGCCCCGCCGTGACGCCGAACGCGCCGCCATATACGCCAATGTCTTCCCCGATTGCGAACACACTCGGATCAGCCGTCATGGCCTGCCGCAGTCCCTCGCGCAGGGCTTCCGCATAGGTTATCTCACGCATATACGCCCTCCAACAGAGAACTCACATCCGGGGCAGGGCTGGCGTCGCTGAAGGCCACCGCGTCATCGATGATTTTGATCGCCTGATCGCGCATTCCATTCGCTTCATCTTCGCTGACCACGCCCGCCGTCGTCAGCAGGGCGGAAAAGCGCATGATCGGGTCGCGCTGTTCCATCCACTCGTTCACCTCGTCACGTGTGCGGTAAGCCTGGCGGTCACTCTTGGAGTGGCCTTTGTAACGGTACGTCTTGCTCTCGATCAGCGATGGGCCGTCGCCGCGCCGCGCGCGTTCTGCTGCTTCCTGCACGGCCAGGTACACGGCCAACGGGTCGTTACCGTCCACCGTCACGCCGGGGATGTTATAGGCCGTCGCCCGTGTGCTGATGTTTTCGATGGTGAAGGCCTTTTGTACAGGCATTGACATGGCGTACTGATTATTCTCGCACAGGTAAATCACAGGCAGTTTCCAGATCGAGGCCATGTTGAGCGACTCGTGGAACGCGCCTTCATTCGCCGCGCCGTCGCCGAAGATCACCATGCACACCTGTTGTGTCTTGCGCATCTTGATGCTCAACCCAACGCCTACCGCGATGGGCACCCCGCCCGCGACGATGCCGTTGGCACCCAGGTTGTTAGAGTCCACATCGGCGATGTGCATACTGCCGCCGCGCCCCCGGCAGTAGCCCGTCTCCTTGCCGACGAACTCGGCCATCATGCGGTTGACGTCCGATCCCCAGGCCAGGCAGTGCCCGTGCCCGCGATGATGGTTGAGCAGGTAATCGCCGTCCTGGAGGGCGTTTGATGCGCCCACTGCCGTCGCCTCCTGCCCAATCGAAAGATGCATGGTGCCATGCACTTTGCCCAGCCCGTAGAGCTGTTCGGCGCGCTCCTCGAAGGCACGAATGGTGTGCATATCCTGGAGCATGGCCTTCAAGAATTCTGGTCCCAGAGATTCGATGACCTCATGGTAGCGCCGGATAACTTCCGGCTGGAGTTGCCCATTGGCGAACATCGCGTTTCCTCTTGTAGATGACTATGAAAACAGGGGTGACTTCTCAGCCTGCCCCTGCGGAATACACTTTACTGCCCGTCGTGGCCCAGCATTTCCGGTGGGCTGAACGGCAGCTTGCTGAAAAAGCTGTTGAAATCGAAGTCCACCTCGGCATT
>JAEUQX010000552.1 GCA_016788625.1 Anaerolineae bacterium | reverse complement strand
GACTTGCGCTCAAGGCCGCTGATGTTGACGGCGGCGCGACTACCCGGCTCGGCGCGCTCAACAGGCTGTTTGTAGCTCTGCAGACCACGCACGCGCCCACGCAGGCCGCCCGGCTGCACTTCTACCTCGTCGCCAATCCGCAGGGAGCCACCGAGCAGCGTGCCTGTGACAACGGTACCGAATCCGCTGATGGTGAACACACGGTCAATCGGCAGGCGCGGGTGTTTGTAATCGACACGCGACGGCATGGAATCAAGCAATGTGCCGAGACTGCTGAGCAAAGCAGGAATACCTATCCCGGTGTGCGCGGAAACGCGAATGATCGGCGCTTGAGCCAGCGCAGTGGGGGCAGTGATGTCACGTATATCCTGCTCTACCAGATCGAGCCAGCTTTCGTCATCCACCATGTCAACTTTGGTGAGGGCGATCAGGCCGTGTTCGATGCCGAGCAGATCGAGAATGGCGAGATGTTCGCGCGTCTGCGGCATAACGCCTTCGTCCGCCGCGATGACGAGCAGAACAGCGTCAATGCCCCCCACCCCTGCGAGCATATTCTCAATGAAGTCACGGTGGCCGGGAACATCAATTACGCCCAGAGTTTCGCCGTTGGGCAGCGTGAACCAGGCGAAACCAAGGTCGATGGTCATCTCGCGGGCTTTTTCTTCCGCGAGGCGGTCGGGGTCAATTCCGGTTAGTTTGCGAACCAACGTAGACTTGCCATGATCGACATGCCCTGCCGTGCCAATAACGCGCATGAGGGCCTACGTGGTTCCCCCATTATTCGCGGGCGGGAGCTTAACCGGGGGCAGCTTGGTTCCGGTATCATGCTCAAGCAGCAGCGATTGGTAGCGGTCGCGGTACAACTGCGCGCGCTCCCGTTCGAGATTCCACAGGCGGTTGATGTTGTCCACCAACGGCGAGAACATGGTCTCAAGTTCGGCGATGCGCTGCACGTAACGGTCAAATTCCTTGTCGTGGCTGCGCCAGACTTCGTCATTGGAGATCGTAAACTGCTTCCAGCGCTTCTGGTCGTCGGAAGTCCAATCGTTCCATTCCTGACGGAAACGCTCTTCGCTCAGCCGCTGCATCTCGGCAACTTCGTTGATACGCCGCTCGAGGCGATCGCCAATACGCTCGAAATCGTCGATGATCTTCTTCATGTTACGGTATGCTTCCGACCAGGTTTCGAAGCGTTCCAGGTTGCGCTGCATAGCGCTGTCCTGCTCGCCAAAGCGCTTGAGCAGTTCAGCAATCTGCTGATCGCGCTGCTGTACCATCAGGTTCTGCGAGTCCACAAACTGCTGAATCTGGTCACGGCGGTCACGGTCGCCATTCTGGACTTCCTGCACGCGGCGTTCGGTACGCAGCGCCAGGTCTTCGAGCAGCGTCAGCTTGGGACGGATACTGTCGATTTGCTTCTGAATTTCCGGCAGTTCGGACTGGGCTTCGGAGATACGGCGGCTGTCCTGGCGGCGCTGCTCTTCGAGGAAGGAAAGGCGGCGGTCTGGTTCTTCCATGCGCTTGAGCAGGTCGTCAAGCCGCTGCTGGATGGTAGCAACGGCGTCGGAGAGACGCTCACGCTCAACCTGATAAACGGGGAGTTCGCTGGTCTGGCGGTCAAGCCGGTCAAGCTTCTCGGTGGCATCGCGCAGCGGCCGCACGATATTCTCGCGGGCAAGTTCGGCCCGTCGCTCGGCTTCACGTTCAGCAGCCAGACGCTTGCTCTCCACATTTTCGATCATTTGCATCATTTCTTTGCGAATCTGATCGACAAGATCAGTCTCGCGACCATTGGGCGTAACCTGGGCACGCATCACGGTCTGGTCGGATTCAAGGCTGTTGAGACGCTTGGACAGCATGGCGATCGTGTCCTGCTGCTGGGCAAGGCGCTCCTCCAGCGTGGCTATCGTGGTCTTATCGCGGCGGCGCTCCTCATCTAACCACTCGATCATGCGCGCGGCCTGGTTAATATCCATCATAAACCTGTATCCCGTCCGTATTCGAACATTGGCTGATTGATTATAACGCCAATTCTCCGCAATATTATAGCGCATCCTGCGGGGGGCTTGTTCCGAAGTGCAAAAGCTGATAAGATGATGAGAGTTGTCCCTGTAGCTCAGTGGATAGAGCGCAGCCCTCCGGAGGCTGAAGCCTGAGTTCGAGTCTCAGCAGGGACGTTTTTATTTGCCTCGCCTCCGTCAAACACCACCCTCTGGTAACGACCTATGCTCACCGAACAACAAAACCCCAACACTCACAATATCGACCAGATGACTACACTGGCGATGATCACATCCATCCACAACGAAAACCGGGCGGTCGAGCAAGCCGTCGAACGCGCGCTACCAGACATCGCGCGAGCAGTCGATGCCATTTCCGAGCGGCTGGCGCGCGGCGGGCGCCTGTTCTACGTTGGCGCGGGCACTAGTGGGCGGCTAGGCGTGCTGGACGCCTCGGAATGTCCACCGACATACAACACTTCCCCCGAACAAGTGCAGGGCATTATGGCAGGTGGCGTGAAGGCCTTGTACAGCTCGGTCGAAGATGTCGAAGATGATGCGGCAACGGGCAGCGCCGAATTGCAGACACGCCAGTTGAGTGCAGATGATGTGGTCGTAGGCATTGCCGCCAGCGGGCGCACGCCATTTGTACTCGGCGCACTGGCCTTTGCGCGCACAATAGGCGCGGTCACCATCGGCATCGCCAACAACGCACCCTCTACCCTGCTGGAAAACAGCGACATCCCCATCGCTATTGTGACCGGGCCGGAGGTTGTGGCAGGCAGTACACGTATGAAGGCAGGGACAGCACAAAAACTGGTGCTGAACATGCTCAGCACGGCAGCAATGATCAAGCTGGGCAAAGTTTATGACAATCTGATGGTTGATGTGCAGGTCAAGAACCAGAAGCTGCGGCAGCGCGCAGAACTCATGGTTGCGCAGCTCGGTGGAGTGGAAGTCGCTCAGGCAGCGCGTCTGCTGCGCGAGGCTGGTGACGAGACCAAAGTGGCAATTGTCATGGCACGGCGTGGCATCCCGGCGGACGAGGCGCGGTCACTGCTGGCGGCAGCGGGCGGGTATCTGCGACAGGTTATCGAATAGGCTGAAATCCGCCAACTTGACCCCCAAGCCACTTTGAACTTATTCTCATAGATAACTGCATTCAATTAAAGACGGGGGACACAACCATGCGGCGCTTCATTAACATGCTG